>NC_007775.1:369166-738333 GCF_000013205.1 Synechococcus sp. JA-3-3Ab
TAAGGAGGCTATCGACGCCCGTTTGCAAGGGGTTTTGGTAGGCTGGCAACTGAAGCGGGTGGGGCGGATCGAGCGCGATATCCTGCGCCTGGCGGTAGTGGAAATGGAGATCCTGCGCAGCAGCCCCGACAAGGTCGCCATCAACGAAGCTGTAGAATTGGCCAAAAAATACGGGGATCCGGAGGCCGCCGCTTTTGTCAACGGGGTGCTACGGCGGCTGGTGGACAGCCGCATGGAAGCCCCTTTCGGTCGGAATCCTTCGCCAGCCGGGGATCTCAGAAGCTAGGCTCCTCACTGCCTTAGGGTGAAGGCCCTGCGTGGGGCAGATTGTTTGACCCTCCTACCGCCCAGGGGATTTTTACGCAGTCCGCAAGCGGACTCACAGAGGCGTTGTCAAGACACCTCTAGACAGTTCCTGGAGGCAAGGCCCCAAGGTTCTGCTGACTTTTCTGATCGCGTCAGCGGGACGGAGTCGTTGCAGGTTGGCTGAGACGGCAGTCTCTTCCGGACGCTTGCCACCGGTCGGGTTTTTCACCGTCTTAGGGGCTCGCCTGGGAACGGCACGCCTCGGTGATAACTATGCCATTGATGAGCAGCTAAAGTTGCTCACGGGCCTTTCCGCCCCGCACTCAAGTACGGGGCCAGCCAGCTATCCCTCTGTGTTTTCGATGGGGAAGCGGGCGATGAGATTCGAACTCACGACATCCAGCTTGGGAAGCTAGCGTTCTACCACTGAACTACGCCCGCAGGGATCCAGGCTCGACAACCTGGAGACTTTCCTAACGCATAGTTTAGCATTTCTTGGACGGGATCCCTGGTACAACAGAAGCAGCGTTCTACTTCTTTTGTTGATCCATGCCGGCCATCCTCCTGCTCTCCGGTAGTCCTGGCCCTCTTTCTCGGGAAGCCGCTGGCCCGCCACCGCGGTCGGAAGCGATTTTGCACCACGCTGCCGGGATCCTGTCCGGTCTGGGATTGACGACGGAGTTTGTCTCGGTGCGGGATTTGCCGCCAGAGGATCTGGTGCGGGTTAACTTTGAGAGCCCTCACCTCCAGCAGATTCAGGAAAAGGTGGCCCAGGCTGCCGGGATCGTCATCTCTGCTCCTGTCTATAAAGCTTCTTATCCAGGCGTGTTGAAGGCGCTGCTGGATTTGCTAGACCAGGATGCTTTTACCGGCAAGGTGATTCTCCCCATTGCCACCGGGGGAACCCTGGCCCACCTGCTGGCCATCGACTTTGCCATGAAGCCGGTGCTGGCCGTGATGGGCGCAACCCATATCTTGAAAGGGATCTACATCCTCAGCTCGCAGATCCAGTTTGAGGCCGACGGCACCCTGCGGCTGGAGGCCGACATTGAAGAACGTCTGCAAGCAGGGATCCGGGCGCTTGCCCAGGCGGTGAAATAAGGATTTTTCGTTCATGCGGAAGCGCCCAGCCAACAACTGAAAGGCAACTCTCCGGTGCAGCCTTCAGGGATCCCTCAACAGCACCGTCGCAGTCACAGCGGCACTTTGTCCCAACCGGTCGAAAACCCGTAAACTGAGCAGGTAAGAGCCGGGCACCAAGTTCAAAGGGGGGCGGATGCGGAAGCGAGTAGTGCAGGACACGTTGCCGGAGACACAGTTGACCTGGGCTGCTGACAGCGTCTGCACCTCGATCCCCGACCATGACACCTGAAACGCCAGCTCCGCTGGGAGCCGCCCCGGCACCGACACCGAGACCCCAACCTCCAAAAAGCCGCCCCGGCTAACGGCGGCAGGAATGTCGCTGCTGGTGATTAGCGGCGGCAGAGGGGGGCTGGCAGTGAGCGCGGCGGCACCACAACCGACCAGAGCCACGCCCAGCAGGGCCAGCGTCAACCCCCAAGGTTTGGATCCCAGCTTGATCACAGGGCTCCCGCTTCAGAACTCCATCCCCCAAGTATAGAGGATGGAGGCAACATCTCTAGCGTTAGTTTTGGGAGAACTCAAAAATTCACGCTATAGGTGGTGTCAAGCTGGATATTTGCCCGGAGCATCTGCTAGAGTAAAGCCCATAATCTGTCGAGCAGCCGGGCTATGGAAGTGGAAGAGGAGCTGAAAGCTTTGCGGGCGCGCGTGCGCAACTTGGAGCGATCCCTAGCAGAGTCAGAGGCACTGTCATTGCAGCAGATTGAATGTACCCATCGCCTGGAACAGCAACTGCTGGAAGCGCAGGCCCAACTGCAGGAGCGGGAGCAAGCTTTGCAGGCTTGTCAAGAGGAGAAGGCGCGGCTGGAACAACGTCCTACCCTGGAAGCTTTTCAGCTCCAACAGCAGCACATTGAAGAGTTACAAAATCTTCTCTGGGAAATGGAGCGCCGACCCACGCTGGAGCACTACCAGATCCTGCAGCAACAGTTGCAGACCAGCCAAGCAGAAATCGAAACCCTGAAGGCAGAACTGCAGCGGCGCGTCGATCCGGCCCGGTTCTATCAACTGCAGCAGGAGCTCTGGGAGCTGAAACAGCAGGCCAACCAGTTGGGGGAATACGCCGTCAAGTTGCCGCAGGTACAGCTTTTACAAGCCCAATCGCAGCTCCGCATTCAAGCGCTGGAGGAAGAGAAGGCGCAGTTGCAGGCGCAAATCCAGGAGCTGGCCGCTCGGCCCTCTGCGCAGGAAATGGAAGCCCTACGGGCGGAGCTGGAGGCGGCCCACCGCCAGGCCGAGGCTGAGGGGCAGCGTCTCAAAGCCGAGCTGGAAAGCGAAAAGGCACGCCTGCAAGCCGACCTGAATGCAGCGCAGCAACGTCTTCGCGAATTGGAAGAACGCCCTTCGCAGGAGCAATGGGCAAGCTTGCAAGCGGAGCTGAACCAGTTGCGCCAACAAGCCTCTTTTGCCAAGGCCGAGCGAACCACCTTGCTGGCGGAGCTGCAGCAGAGCCAGCAGCGCCAGGCAGAACAGGCCCAGCAAATTGCCAAACTGGAGGCGGAGCTGCAGGCTCTGCGCCAAGAGCGAAAAGCCCAAGTGGATCCCAGCGGCGAGGCGGAGTCTCTGCAGACGCAGCGGCTCCTTGCTCTAGAAGAGCAAGTGCAGGCTCTCACCCGGGAGCTCGACGCCTTGCGGGCCGAACGGGATCAGCTTCTCCAAGAGCTGGCTCAGCGGCCCACCCTTGTCCAGTGGCAGGAAGTGCAGCAGCAGCTTCGGGAGCTGGCCCAGCGACCAACTCGGGAAAGCCTGGAAGAAGCCCGGCGGGCACAGGAGCTGGCGGAGGCCCATCATCTGGTTAGCCAGAAACAGATCGAGAAGCTGCAGCAGCAGGTGGCGACTTTGAAAACCGAGTGTGTGCAGGCCCACGCCTATGCCCAAACTCAGGAAAAAGAGGTGGCCCTGTTGTTGCAACGCAATCAGGAGCTGGAGGAGCAGCTAGCCGCTCTGCGGCAGTCGTCTGCGGCTCCTCCCCAAGCAGGTGTCGAGCTCAGGTCTGGCCGCCCGGCTCAGGAACGGGTTCAGGCGGCAGCTGAAGGGCCTGCTCCCTCCCCAGCGGTGGCTGCCGCCCCACCCACCAGCCGACCCACAACTGGGAGAACGCCCGCTGGTGGGATCCCACCCCTTGCCCTTGAGGAGCGGCAGGATCGGGCGGAGAAGCTGCTGAGACGCTCCGCCTTGGCGGCTGCACGGGCTGGGGGAGAAGGGGGCAGCCGCAGCCGCATCGAGTTGCCGGCTTTTGTACAGCGGCGGCCCTACTGAGGCTGCCATTCTTGCGGATCCAAGCGCTCTCCCGCCTGGAAACGGGGCCAGGCCCAGCGCAGCAGGGATCCCAACTGGGCGTGGAACCGCTCCGGCGCAAATTGCAAGGCATGGGTCCGAATCCGCTGCGGATCCCATTCCTGGCGCTCCGCCTGGCGCAGCCCTTCGACGAGGGCTTCCACCCTGGCTTCGGGGATGAGGATCCCCGTCTGGCCGTGGATGACGGTCTCGCGGGTGCCTCCCCGGTTCAGGGCGACCACAGGACGACCACAGGCTTGCGCCTCCACCGCCACCAGGCCAAAATCCTCTTCCCAGGGAAACAGCAGCAGCCGGCAATTGGCCAGCAGCTCCTGCAGGCGGTCTTGGGGCTGGTGGGGCAAAAACTCCACTTGCGGCCCTGCCAGTTGCTTCAGTCGCGGCAGCTCCGGCCCTTCCCCCACCACTACCAGGCGGCGGCCCAGCTGCTTACAGGCAGCGATCGCCAAATCCACCCGCTTGTAGGGCACCAGCCGGCCCACCACCAGGTCGTAGTCGGCTTGGGGATGGGTTACCGGCTCAAACCCCTGCAGCGGCACCGGCGGATAGATAACCACAGCCTCGCGGCGGTAGAGCTTGGCCAGGCGCCGGCGGATGTGCTGCGAGTTGGCAATCAATAGGTCTGGCCGCTGGGCTGCCACAAAGTCCCACTGGCGCAGGCGGTGCAACAGCCAGCGGCTGAGGGCGGCAAGCGGGCGGATCCCCGTCAACCCCTCCCGCTCCAGATAGAGCTCCTGGTTTTCCCAGAGGTAACGGGGCGGGCTGTGGATGTAGCTAAGGTGCAGAGTGGAAGGCCCTGTCAGGATCCCTTTGGCAAAGGCATGGCTGCTGGAGATGACGCAGTCATAGGCGGAGAAGTCAAAGCTCTCGTAGGCCAAGGGCATCCAGGGCAGCAGGTACTTAAGGCGGCTGTGATAGTTGCGCCGCAGCACCCCCAGCCAGCGGGCCCAGCCCTGCAAAAACGAGGTGTAAACCGACCGCTGCTGCCAGCTCGGCGGCAAGGTGTGGGACGAGAAGAGGCTGACGTAGAGAGGTGCCTGTGGGGCAAAGGCAAGGAGCTCCTGCAAAACCTTTTCCGATCCCCCTGGCCAGATCAAATACTCGTGCACCAGCGCCAGGCGCTGCGCCCAGGAGGGATCCCAAGCAGGCATGGCTAGGCTTGGGTCGAGGGGGACCTTTTGCCGATGGGCCCGCTTACTTGCCTGGCTTTCTCGTCCAGCCGTTCGCTGATGTAGGCGTAGATCTCGCGGAAGCGGGGCACTGCCCGCATCTCTAGGCGGCTGCCGTCTTTGAGGGTGAGCACCATATCGCCCCAGGTGCCTAGGCCCCGTGGCACCGTCACCACCTTGGCAATCTCTTTGTAAATGACATCAGAGCGCTCCTTGCCGCCCCAGCCGCCGATCACAGTGATGCGACGGTTGGTTATCCGGTAGTGAACCCAAAGCTTGCGCACCAGGGCGCCCACAAACAGAGGCAAGCCAACGAGGGTGAGGCCGAGGAAGGAGTTCAACACCAGATCGCCCGTGTGAGGGCCGCCCTCAAAAAAAACTTCTTCTTTGATCGCCATGCTCAGCCCACCTAATGTCGAATGTCAGCATCAACAATGCTAAAAACAATCTTAAGCTAAACGGTTTCTCACCCCAACTGTCTGCCGAGTTAGCGGTGGATGCGGGATCGAGTCAGTTTTTGGAGGGCTTGCCCCGAGCGGTAGGTAGCCAAGATCAGGTGAACAAACAACACCATCACCACCAGCGCCACCGCCCCGACATTGCCCAGCCAGCCCCACCCTTCCAGACCTGTCAGAGCCACCAAAGCCCAAGAGGCAGGGTGCAGCATTCCCCCCAAAAGAAGAATCTGGGAGAACAGGTGCCCGGCTGTGAAGCGGGATCCCAACGCCACCAGCGCCAGGCCGCCGCCGATGTTGATCAGCCCCATATTGCCCAAAAAGGCGTAGCAGATGTGCCAGGCGTACTTTTGTTTGGGCACCTCTTGCCAGGAAAGGGGTTCCCTAGGGATCCCTGGCAAATCTTGCGGAGCGGGCAGCAGCGGCTGAACCTGACTGAGGATGAGGCCCAGGACGATGGCTGCCAGCAGCATCACCACTCCCGCCTTTACATTGAGCTTGCCAGGGATGGCCAATTCAGGATGTGCCAACATTGCAGGTTCTCTCGATCCCGTCCTAGCCTATCCTGTCTTTGCCCCCAACCGGCAGATTGGCCAGCGGACTGCTGGCTGGAGAGGCTTGGCTATCCGGATAGAGCGGCGTGCCGCAGCGCTTACAAAACTGGGCATCCTCATCGTGCTGGGAGAGGCCGCATCCCGGGCAGGCCCACTGCAGCGAGGTGCCGCTTTTCACCAGTTGCTTGATCAGCTCCCCTACTTGCCAAGGGATCAGGGCCACGCCCGTCAGGATCATCAGCACCGTCAACAGCCGGCCCAGCTCAGAGGTGGGGGTGAGATCCCCAAACCCTACCGTGGTCATGGTAACAACCGAAAAGTAGAAAGCATCCAAAAAGGTGGCAAAAGCGCCGGGATTGGCCGGATGTTCCACCTGGTAGATGAGGCCAGAGTAGACGAAGACAATCGCAAAGAGAGTAAAAAGGATGCGCAACAAGATGCGGGTGTCGGCGGAGATGACCTGACCAAAGAGGGTCTTGCCCTCCACCAGGCGCAGCAGCCGCAAGATACGAAACCAGCGCAAGAGGCGGATAAAGCGAATATCCGTCAGCCCGGCAAAAAAAGGCAAAATCGCCAGCAAGTCAATGAGCGAATAGAGGCTGAAGACGTAGCGCAGCTTCTGCAGGGCCGCTGCCCAGCGCAGTAGATATTCCACCACGAATAGGCCGAGGATGAGGCGATCCAGCCGCTCCAGCCCAAGGCGGAGTTGGGGGGGAATGGGGTAGGTCTCCACTACAAAAAAGGCAGACGAACAGAAAACCAGCACCGCCACCAGCCAATTGACCCAGCGGCTTTCGGGTGTGTCCTGATCCCCCCAGTAGCGCTGGAGGAGGCCAGCAGGGGCAAGCTCAGTTTGGGTGGCCTGGGAGGGTAGGGTGGTCACAGACGGGATCCCGTTGGGAAGAGATCGAGAGGGTTTCCCTTGAGCGCCTATCGGGCGTACCTTGACTAGGTTAATGGAAACTAGTAGTAGAGCAAACTTCAGTCCTGCAAACGTCTAGGCTTGAGTTGAGCATTGAATCGATGTTGCCTCCCATTGTCCTGGCTTCGCAATCTCCTGCCCGCCGCCAATTGTTAGAAGCTGCCCGGATCCCTTTTCGCGTTCAACCCAGCTACTTTGACGAAAGCCAAATCCAGAGCCCGGATCCGGTGGAGCTGGTGCAGAAGCTGGCTGCGGCCAAAGCCGAAGCGGTGGCGGCTCAGCAACGGGAGCCCGTCTTGGTGATCGGGGCTGACTCCGTGCTCTACCTAGGGGGGGAGATCCTGGGCAAGCCGGCCAATGCTCTAGAGGCGGAACGGCGCCTGCGGCAAATGCGGGGCGAAGTGGGAGAGCTCTACACGGGCCATGCCTTGATTGACACGAGGCAGAACCGCCGCCTCGTCCACTATGCGGTAACACGGGTGTTTTTTGCCAAGCCCAGCGACGAGGAGATCCGCACCTACGTAGCCACCGGCGAGCCCCTGAACTGTGCCGGCTGTTTTGCCATCGATGGCCGTGGCAGCCTGTTCGTAGAGCGGATTGAAGGGTGCCCTGGCAACGTCATTGGGCTGAGTTTGCCGTTGCTGCGGCGCATGATCCAGGAATTGGGCTATTCCCTCACCGAAGCCTGGAATTAGCCGTCTAGATGCCGCTTGAGCAGCTCGTTGGCCAGCTTGGGATCCGCCCGTCCTTGGGTTTTTTTCATCAGTTGCCCGACAAAGTAGCCGAAGAGCTTGGTTTTGCCCTCCCGGTACTGCTGCAGTTGCTCGGGGTTCTCGGCCAGCACCTCGGCGATCATTGGCTCCAAGAGGCTGCTATCGGAGATCTGGGTCAGGCCCTTGGCCTCCACCAGGGCGCGGGCCGAGCCGCCTTTTTCCAGCAGCTCCGGCAGGATCTCCTTGGCAATTTTGCTGGAAATAGTGCCTTGCTCGATGAGGCCGATTAGCTCAGCCAGGGTTTCCGGCTTCAAGGCGATGTCCGGGTAGTCCAGCTTGTGGGTGTTGAGGTAGCTGGCGATGTCGCTCATCATCCAGTTGGCGGCTGCCTTCGGGTCGGCGCCGGCAGCAACCACGGCCTCAAAGTACTCGGCGGTGTTGCGTTCGTCGCTGAGGTAGCGGGAGTCATACACCGAGAGGCCGTACACCTGTTGGTAGCGCCGCCGCTTCACACTGGGCAATTCCGGCAGCTCCGCCTGCCAGCGGGCTTTTTGCGCTTCCGTCACACGAATGGGCGGCAGATCCGGCTCCGGAAAATAGCGGTAGTCGCTGGATCCCTCTTTCTTGCGCATGCTGATGGTGCGCTGGCTGTTTTCTTCCCAGAGGCGGGTCTCCTGTACGATGGGCTCGCCTGCTTCCACGGCCTTAACTTGGCGGTTGAACTCGTACTCGATGGCCCGCTGGATGGCGTTGAAGGAGTTCATGTTCTTGATTTCCACCTTCGTGCCAAAGGTCGGGGAGCCCAGCGGGCGCACCGAGATGTTGACGTCGCAGCGCAGGGATCCCTCCTGTAGGTTGCCATCGCACAGCCCGGCGTAGCGGAGGATGCGGCGCAGCTCCTGTACATACTCGGCTGCTTCTTCCCCAGTGCGGATATCCGGCTCGCTGACGATCTCGATGAGGGGAACTCCTGCCCGGTTGAAATCCACCAGGGAATAGCTGGATCCCGACAGCCGATCGCTGCCGGCATGCACCAATTTGCCCGCGTCTTCTTCTATGTGCAAACGGGTGATGCCGATGCGCTTGCTGCGGCCGTCGCTGAGCTGGATCTCGACCCAGCCGTGGGTGGCAATGGGCAGGTCGTACTGGGAGATTTGGTAGTTTTTGGGCAGGTCGGGGTAGAAGTACTGCTTGCGGTCGAACTTGCTGTAGGGGGCGATGGTGCAATTGAGGGCCAGGCCAGCCTTGACCGCGTATTCCAGCACCTTCTCGTTCAGCACGGGCAGGGTGCCGGGCAGGCCCATGCAGACAGGGTCAATTTGGGTGTTGGGGGGAGCGCCAAAGGCCGTCGCGCTGCTGGAGAAGATCTTGGAGCGGGTGCTGAGCTGGCAGTGCACCTCCAGCCCAATCACAGCTTCGTATTCCACTTTGGCAGGGGCAGCAACCGTCATGGCCAAACGAGAAAGAGTAGGTTTTCCCATTCTAGTGGGATATCGCTAGCTGCTGAGCTGCTGCCTCAAACGGTGGGGCGGATCTCGAAGGTGGAGAGGCCTTCGGGTGGCTCGAAGCGGTGTTCGACGGCCTCCACCCGCGAGCCGGGGCTGCCCTGCTGGCACCAGCGCAACATCGCCTCCACCGCCGCCGGGGATCCTTCAAAAACCGCCTGATACATTTACGCTGAACACTGCTGAACATCACTGTTCAACTATGCAGCGATAGCATTCTGCTTGTTTCCATTCGCGTTAGCGGGACGGAGTCCAAACAGAATGGCGGTATCCCGCAAAGCTTTGAGTAGAATACCCAAAGCGCAGTTTCCGTGTCGTCTTACTACCAATTTTCTGCTTTGCTTTGGCTACCATGTTGGCAGACTCGAAAGTAAACAGAAAGATCAACTGGTAGTAATCCGTACTGAACATATTATACATTATTTTCAGTATAGTTGAGCTTATTATTGACTAGAGTCATGCTCCACCCGGCCATCCCGCAGATTGCGCACCCAGCCGTGGACGCCGGCGTTGCGGGCCATGGCTTCGGTGTAGGCCCGAAACCCCACTCCCTGAACCCGCCCGCGCACCCAAACGTGAACGCGAACCCTGTCGCTCATGCTGAGGGGGATCCCTCCGAGGTGTTGCCAAGTTCTGAAGCCGAGGGCGACTCGGCTGGCTGGGCCGTAGCTTTCTCCGCCTGCTGCTCTAGGCGCTGCCAGAGAAAGTTGACAAGGGCAACCAGTCCCACGATCCCCAGCGAGATCCCGCCGGCGTACCCAATGGCTTGCCACAGCACAGGAGACATAGGCCAACCTCGCTGGTGCAGAAAGCTCCCTTCTGACCTTACCAGACGGAAACCCCAGAGAGAGGGGATCCCTGGCGGCTTGGCCCTCTCCTCGACAACGCCCTCCAAGCTGGACAAGATTCGGCACAATGGGGAGAAGTGTTGCTAGCGAGCAGTTGAGAAGAGGCCATGGCCCACAAACTCTGGATCTACGGCCAATGGGTTGACAGCCAAGGGGGAAACCTGATGGTCATCGAGAACCCGGCTACGGGCGAGCAATTGGCGGAGGTGGTGGACGCCAGCCCTGCCGATGTGGATCGGGCGGTGCAGGCGGCCCACACGGCTTTCTACGATGGCCGTTGGTCGAAGCTCACCCCCGGCGAGCGATCCCTGGCCCTCTGGAAGTTGGCGGATCTCATCGAAGCTCGCGCTGCCGAGCTGGCCCGTCTGGAGTCGGAAAACACCGGCAAGCCCTACGAGCTGGTCAGCTTGGGAGGGGATCTGGCCTTTGCGGTGGATAACCTGCGTTTCTTTGCCGCTGCCGCCCGCGACATCCATGGTTTGAGCGCCGGAGAATACGCCAGAGGTTACACCTCGCTATTTCGCAAGGAGCCAGTGGGGGTGTGCGCGCAAATTACCCCTTGGAACTACCCGCTGCTGATGGCCGTCTGGAAGATCGGCCCCGCCCTGGCTGCCGGCTGCACAGTAGTGCTCAAGCCCGCTCCCACCACCCCTCTGACTACCCTGATGCTGGCGGAGCTGACTGCTGAGGCCGGGATCCCGCCGGGGGTGGTCAACATCGTTACCGGAGGCGATGCTACCGGCCAAGCCCTGGTGGAGCACCCGCAGGTACGCATGGTCAGCCTCACCGGCTCTACTGCCACTGGCAAGCAGGTGATGCGGACGGCGGCAGACACTCTCAAGCGGGTGCATCTGGAGCTGGGAGGCAAAGCCCCGTTTTTGGTTTTCGAGGATGCCGACGTGGAGACTGTGGCCGCCAAGGCTGCTTTTGCCGCCACCTTCAACAGCGGCCAGGACTGCACGGCAGCCACCCGCCTCTATGTGCACGAGAGCAAGCTGGCGCAGATGCAAGAGGCCATCGTCGAGGCGATGCGCAAAGTAAGGCTGGGATCCCCTTTTGAGGCGGGGGTGGAGATGGGGCCCTTGGTCTCGGCAGCCCAGCGGGAGCGGGTGAGGGGATTTGTGGAGCGGGCCAAAGCCGAGGGAGCCAAGGTGCTGACCGGCGGGCGGATCCCTCCTCAGTTTGACCGGGGCTACTACTACGAACCCACAGTGATTACCCATGTCGATCAAAAAGCGGAGATCGTGCAGAGTGAGGTTTTTGGGCCGGTCCTCACGCTCGGCTCGTTCCGCGAAGAAGCGGAAGCGCTACGCCTGGGCAATGACGTCCTATACGGGCTGGCGGCTTCTGTGTGGACTCAAGACCTCGGACGAGCCATGAAACTGGCCGCCGATCTGGAGTTCGGAACCGTCTGGATCAACGATCATCTCCCCATCGCCTCCGAGGCTCCCCACGGCGGCTTCAAGCAATCGGGATTTGGCAAAGATCTCTCGGCAGAGGCCGTGCGAGAGTATCAAATTGCCAAGCATGTGATGATTGCTACTTGTTGAGGGGTGGCTCTGGCAACCTCGTTCGAGGAAGAGGCTAGCGGTAGCCAGTTGGCAAGGCTCCGGGAAACTCCTACAAGCGATAGACTTGAGTGCATGTCTCCCTACCTCGAGCCCCTATCGTGCCGATGGCCACGTTCTACTCCTCAACCTCAGGATCGGCAGCTCTAGCCCCTCCCCGCACTTTCCCTCTTACCGCCGTGGTCGGCCAGCAAACCGCCAAGCTGGCTCTCCTGTTGGCGGCGGTGGATCCCAGCTTGGGAGGAGTGGTGCTGGTGGGGCCGCGCGGCACGGCCAAGTCGGTCTTGGCCCGAGGGATCCACGCCCTGCTGCCCCCCATCGAGGTGATTGCCGGCTCCTATTGCAACGACGACCCGGCGCGGCCCGAGACCTGGTCGGACTGGGCCAAGGCCCGCTACCCCCAGGGAACGACACCCCCCACCCAGGTGATAGCCCCTCCCTTTGTCCAAGTGCCTTTGGGGGTGACCGAGGATCGGCTCTTGGGATCCGTGGATGTGGAGGCCTCGGTGAGGCAGGGGGAAACGGTTTTTCAGCCGGGGCTCTTGGCTGCCGCCCACCGCGGCGTGCTCTACGTGGATGACATCCACCTCTTGGACGACGCCATCGTCAACCTGCTGCTGACGGTGGTGGGAGATGGGGTCAACCGCCTGGAGCGGGAAGGGCTGAGCCTGCAACACCCCTGCCGGCCTCTCTTGGTGGCCACCTACAACCCCGAAGAGGGATCCCTGCGCCCCCACCTGCTGGATCGCCTGGCGCTGGTGGTGCCGGTGGGGCAGGAGCTGAGCCTGGAAGAGCGCAGGGAAATTGTCCAGCGGGCAACGCAATTTGTCGACGCTCCCGAGTCCTTTCTGGCGGAACACCAAGCGGAACTGGAGGAAATCCGCACCCGCATTCTCCTGGCGCGGGAGTGGCTGCCCCAGGTCAAGCCCAAGCGGGAACAGATCCTCTACCTGGTGCAAGAGGCCATCCGCGGCAACGTCCAAGGCCATCGAGGGGAGCAGTTTGCCCTGCGGGCCGCCTGTGCCCTGGCCGCCCTGGAGGGACGGGATCGCCTGGTGGCCGAGGATCTGCAACAGGCAGTGCAACTGGTGCTGCTGCCCCGCGCCCGCTACGATCCCGACCAACCCCCGCCGCCACCCCAATCGCAACAGTCGGATCCCCAGCCGCCAGAGCCCGATAAGGAGGGGGAAGACAGAGAAGAGACGGAGCCCCAGCCGGAAAATCCCAGCCTGCCCCAGGAGTTTTTCTTCGATCCCGAACAAGTGGCCCTCGACCCGCGCCTCTTGGCCTTTGCCCAATCCCTCAACCAACAAGGGAAAACGGGATCCCGCAGCCTGGTGTTCAGCGCCGACCGGGGCCGCTACGTCAAGCCCATCCTGCCCCAGGGCGCCAATCCCCGCATCGCCGTCGACGCCACTCTGCGGGCGGCTGCCCCCTACCAGAAAAGCCGCCGCCAGCGGCAGCCGGGGCGGGCCGTCATTGTTGAGCCCGGCGACATCCGCGCCAAGAAGCTGGCCCGCAAGGCAGGGGCCTTGGTGATCTTCGTGGTAGACGCCTCCGGCTCCATGGCCCTCAACCGCATGCAGGCGGCCAAAGGCGCCGCCCTGCGCCTGCTCACTGAGGCCTACCAAAACCGCGACAAAGTTGCCCTGATTGCCTTTCGCGGCGAGGCTGCCGAGGTGCTGCTGCCCCCCACCCGCTCCATCGAGCTGGCCCGCCGCCGCCTGGAATCCCTGCCCTGCGGCGGGGGATCCCCACTGGCCCATGCCCTCACCCAAGCGGTGCGCCTGGGGGTGAACGCCCGCGCCAGCGGCGACGTGGGAGAGGTGCTCCTGGTAGCCCTCACCGATGGCCGGGCCAACATCCCCCTCAGCCGCTCCCTGGGACGCAGCGAAAGCGATCCCATCGACCTGAAGCAGGAGCTGCGGGAGATCGCCCTGCGCATCCGCGCCCTGGGATTGAAGCTGCTTCTCATCGACTCGCAGAGCCGCTTTGTAACCACCGGTTTCAGCGCCGAGCTGGCGGAACTGGCGGGCGGACGGTACTTTCATCTGCCCCGCGCCACCGACCAGGGGATCGCAGCCGTGGCCCGCTCGGCCATGCAAGAGGGACGCCCATACCCTTGAGAGAGCAGCTCTCCCTCGGTAGGAGCTGTAACTTTTCTTAATGGTTGGTTATGATCCCTGTAGGCGCTCTTAGCTTGCCCTATGGTCACAGGACTCCTGCCAGAACTCTCTTTGCCTCATTCCATGCTTACTGACTGGGTCAGCCGGGGAGTGAGCGCAGCCATTCGCGCTCTCTTCAAGCAGGCAGAGCGGCTGGAGGCGCGCGTGCGGGCAGAGCCCATCGCCAAGCTGTTGCAAGGACGCATCGACAGCTTTGAGCTGGTGGGCCAGAACCTGCAGATGTACAACGGCCTGCGGCTTTCGCTTTTAGAGCTGTTTTGCAACGCTGTAGCCATTGACTTTAGCCAAATCTGGCAGGGTCGGATTAAGCTGCGGCAGCCGGTGCAGGCCAGGATGCGGGTGGTGCTGAGCGAAGCGGATCTGGCGCGATCCTTTAACACGCCTTTTGTGCTGAACAAGCTGGCTCAGGTGGATCAGGGGGGCAAGCCGCTCTCATTTCATCAGGTCGAGGTTCACCTCACCCCAGAGCAGCGGTTGCGATTGCAGGCCGAGGTTCAGCCAGGGGGAGAAAAGCCCTTGCAGGTGGGCTTTTCCGCTCGCATCGAGGTGCTAGAACGTCGCCGCATTTGCCTTGCCGATCCGCTGTTTGAGGGCGACACGGAGGAGGGGCGGGCCCTGAGCCGAGCCTTGGTGGATCACCTGAATGCGCTCCTGGATTTGGATCGGCTAGCCCTGCAAGGGAGCAAGCTGCGAGTAGATCGGGTGTGCCTACAGCCTCACCAGATGATCCTCTACGGCAGCGCTGCTCTGGTGCGGTTTCCCACCCGCTAGCCCCCCTGGGAAAATGCTTGACAACCTTTTGGAAGGCGGGTACGCTCAGGGGTGGTGAGGAGTGAAGAGAAGAAGCCTCTGGGGTCGAAACACGGACAGACGCCCAGAGGTTTTTTCATGACCTGCTCAGCCTCAACGGGGACACCGCCATCCCTACCTAGCCTCCGAAGTTTTAACTATTCTCAACCACAGGGGATGGGGGACTTTTCCCAACACCCTGGCCTCTTGCCCCAATTGGGAAAAAGCCTGTCCCCCCAAACTGGCTACGACCCTTTGAATTCAGGCTGGGACATAGCACCTGCCACAACTTTTTTTGCTCGAAAAGGTTCCAAAGAGTCTCCCCTGAGCCTCAGGGGTCTTGGTTCAGTTGCAAGTCCCCTCCCAGGTCATCGCCTGCCAGAAGGCCGCAGAAGGTTGGTGCAACACAATGCGATTGCCATCGGGATCCCGGAAGTCCACCTCCTGGCCGTGAAAGGCCTGCCGCAGCGGCGAAACGGAGATCTGGTGCTCCGCCAACACCGCCGCCAGGGATCCCAGGCATGCCGCCAGATCCTGCACCTGCAGGCAAAGACTTGCTGCTCCCGCCTGGGCGGCAAACTCTGGATGGAGACTGCGGTAGAGGCCCAGTCGCAGGCCAGGCAGGCGAAACTCCACATACACTGGCTCTCCCTCCCTGGAGAGCTGGACTTGGGGCGGGATCCCCAAGAGGGCCTGGTAAAAGTGCAACAAACGGGGCAAATTGGGGGTGGCCAAGCTCAGCAAAGCTGCAGCAATCTGCATCGCAACCGGAAAAAGGAAGCCACTCATTCTAATCCGAACTTCCGCTGATAGCCAGCCCTAACTGCGCCACTCGGAAAGGGATCCCCGCCTCTCCTAGGATTGGACTATAGTAGGTAGCGAGACTTGCTGCTCTTTCTTCACGAATAAAAACTGGAGCAACCTACCGTGGGGCTATTCAGCCGATTTTCCCGTGACATGGGCATCGATCTGGGCACGGCCAACACCCTAGTCTATGTGGCTGGCCGCGGCATTGTCCTACAGGAGCCCTCTGTCGTCGCCATCGACCAAAACACCAAACAACCGCTGGCCGTGGGGGAAGATGCCAAAAAAATGTTGGGCCGTACCCCGGGCAACATCGTGGCTGTGCGTCCTCTGCGGGATGGGGTGATCGCCGACTTCGACACGGCGGAGATGATGCTGAAGCACTTCATCCAGCGGGTGCATGGAGGTCGTTACTTGATCGCCCCGCGCATCGTCATCGGGATCCCAAGTGGGGTGACCGGCGTAGAGCGACGGGCAGTGATGGAAGCGGCCCTGCAAGCCGGCTCGCGGGAGGTGTATTTGGTGGATGAGCCGGTGGCAGCAGCCATCGGCGCGGGGCTGCCGGTGCAAGAGCCCACCGGGAACATGATCATCGACATCGGCGGCGGCACCACCGAGGTGGCCGTCCTCAGCTTGCAAGGGATCGTCCTCAGCGAGTCGGTGCGGGTGGCAGGAGACGAGCTGAGCGAGGCCATCATTCAGTACATGAAAAAAGTTCACAATCTCACCATCGGGGAGCGCACTGCCGAAGAGATTAAAATTCAAATCGGCTCTGCCTACCCAACTCAAGAGGAGATGACCATGGAAGTGCGGGGGCTGCATTTGCTTTCGGGTTTGCCCCGCACTGTGACGGTGAAGAGCACTGAGATCCGTGAGAGCATGGCCGAGCCCCTCTCGGTCATTGTGGAGGCCATCAAGCGCACCCTGGAGCGCACGCCGCCGGAATTGGCGGCAGACATCATCGACCGCGGCATTATGTTGGCGGGAGGGGGGGCGTTGCTCAAGGGGCTAGACGCCCTGATCAGCCATGAGACCGGGATCCTGGTTCACATTGCCCCGGATCCCCTCAGTTGTGTGGTGCTCGGTACAGGGCGGGTTTTGGAGGATTTCAAAACCTTGGGTCGAGTGTTGAGCGGCAGCTTCAAGGGTTAGAGGAGTTTCCTCTGAATCCCTGATTCGAGGTGTGAGTCGAGTGGGTTAGAGAGGTATTGCTTGAATCGGCTACACCAGTGGTGGATGCGTTATGGTTTGGGGTTGCTCCTGTCTGCTTCGGCGATAGGAGGGGCGTGGGCTTTGCGCCAGACCCAGGGATCCCTGCTGGTGGAGCTGTACAGTTGGCTCACCGCACCCATCCGTCCACCTGTGGATCCTGACGCCGTACTTAGCCAGGCCGCCACCCGCGAGCTACAGGCCCTGGTGGCCGAGCTGCGGCACCAAAACCGCGAGCTGAAGCGCCTGCTGCAATTTACCGAGCAAATGCCCCAAGCAGGGATCCCGGCGGCGGTGGTGGGCCGCAGCGCCGATCACTGGTGGCAACAGCTCACCCTCAGCCGCGGCAGCCAGCATGGGGTCAGGGTAGGAGATGTGGTTATGGCACCGGGGGGATTGGTCGGGCGGGTTGAGGCGGTAACCCCCAACACCAGCCGCGTGCTGCTTATTAGCGATCCCACCAGCCGTGTCGGGGTGATGCTCAGCCGCAGCCGGCACATGGGCATCTTGCGGGGCACCGGCACCCAGAACGCCATCTTGGATTTTTTCGATAAGGATCCCAAAGTGGAAGTGGGGGATGTGGTGGTAACTTCGGGCCTGAGCAGCTTCTACCCGGCGGGGGTTGTGGTGGGAACGGTTCGAGCCATCAACCTGGATGCCAGCCCTGCCCCACAAGCCACAGTCGAATTGTCGGCGCCCCTGGGCCTCTTGGAGTGGGCCTTGATTTACCGCTATGCTCAACCTTAAGTCTCGCCTCAATTGGCTGGTCACCGCCTTGTCAGGGCTGTTGGCGGTGGTGGCCCCTTGGTGGCGGGGGCCGGGCTTGGAGCTGGCGGGCCTAACCCCCGATTGGCCCCTGATCTGGGTGGTGTGCTGGAGCGTGCGGCGCAAGGCTTGGCAGGGGGCTGTTGCCGGGATCACATTGGGTTTTCTGCAGGATGCCCTGACCAACCCTTATCCTACCCATGCCCTGGGGTTGGCGGTGGTCGGGATCCTCACGGCCAAGTTGCAGAAGCAGCGCTACATGCAAGAGGACTTCATCTCCGTGGCTTTGATCGTCTTCGGCATGGTGGTGATTGCCGAGACGCTGATGGCGCTGCAATGGATGTGGCTGACGGCCTCTCAGGGATCCGCTGGCCTCGAGCCGGCGGAAATGGCAACTTGGTTGGATGGGTTGGCAAACTCCTCGCCCGCCGCCGGCGCCATTGGCGGCGATGGCCCCCGTTCTCTGGAGAGCATCTGGTGGAACCATCAGCGCAATGCCCTCACGTCGGCCATTTTAAGCAGCCTGTGGGCCCCCGCTCTCTATTGGCCCCTCAGCCGTTGGTGGCAATCTCAAGAGCAGGATTTGAGAGAGACCTAGCTGCAGGTTCTGCCGCCAGTGATCTGCATTCCCCACAGCCGCTGCCGGGCGCGATGGGACATCGGTTGCACAGCTACTGCTCCCAACGGCGGCAAAACGGTTCCTTGCCCCATTTCCTCTCTCCCTAGGAGAGGAACGGGGGGTGAGGGCTTGGGGTCGCTCTCAGAGGGATCCGTTTTCGCCTAAAATGACAAAGCCCTCTGCCACCCACTGCCAACGGGCCAACAGACTCTGGGCCAAGCGGATGGGAAGGTGTTGAGGTTGACTCGATTGAGGGAGAGGGATCCATGCCTCATACCATCGTCACCGATATTTGTGAAGGCGTTGCCGACTGTGTGGAGGCCTGCCCCGTCGCCTGCATTCACCCTGGGGACGGCAAAAATGCCAAAGGCACCGACTACTTCTGGATCGACTTTGCCACCTGTATTGACTGTGGCATCTGTCTTCAGGTTTGCCCTGTGGAAGGGGCGATCCTGCCGGAGGAAAAACCGCACCTGCAGCGAGTGCCCAACTAGCCCGGCGGGCTGCTTCTTCCCAATTTTGCAATTGCCTTTCAGCCCAGAGAAGCCAAAGCCACAACGGCGCTGGTCAACCAGTTCAAGGACAGGAGCCCGCCCAGGAAGGCCAACGGGATCAGACCCGCCAGGCGCCACCACTCCAGATCCAGCGCCACCGCTGCCGCCCGCACCTGCCAAACCACAAACCACAACAGCGCCACGAACCCCAACAGGGATCCGGCCACTCCGCCCAAGGATTGGGCAGGTCCCAGCAGCAGCCAGGGCAGGCCAGCAAAGCCCGTCAGGCAGAGGAGCGACGCAAAAGAAGGGGCAGCCCGCCCAAAACAAAAGGCCAGCGCCTGCAGCAGGGCCGCCAGGCTTACCCATCCCAGGAAGCCTGCCAGCAGCGCCAGCACCATGCTCGGCAGGTTTACCCCGAAACGACGCACAGCCTCGAGAATGTTCAGCAGCGCCACCACCCCAAAAGCTTGCCAGAGAACAGGCTGTTGCCGCAGCGAGCGAAAGGTGGGCTCCGGCAGAAACCAAGCGCCGTAAATGTTATCCAACAAAGAGTCGAGCATGGCCGGCAAAAAGTCGGTCTGCCCTCCTATCCTAGCCCAACGACAAGAGGGCTCCTCCAAAGCCAAGCAAATGCCGATCCCGTCCTTGGCAAAGCCCTGATGAGCACTTGACAAGCACGGCCCGCAGATGCGGTATGATGGGCTAAGGATTCTGAGGCGTTGGTGACTGCCGTTACGTTTTTGCGATCGATACCCTTCGACAATTAGGACGGGTGTGGATGTGAGAGCAGTAAGCCAAACTCGATTTGGAAACTATCGATAGTCATCCCCGATGTCCTACACTGGCTTTTCCAGGTCGAAAACCACGGTAAAACGGCGCAATAGGATCCTCAAGAAGGCTCTCGCTGGAGGGCCTTCTTGCTCTTAATGGCTGCACGGGATCCCTCGTCAGGCAAGTTTTGAGGGGAGCTGAGGTGGTTGTGGGATGGGGGTTAGGCGGCCTGTTGTTTGGCCTGTTGGCAATTTTGAACGGCAGGGATGCGGCGCCAATTTAAGTTAGCAAGCACCAGGGCGCTGAGGGGACGGGTGTGAGCCAGCAGCCCGGCAAGGAGCAGCAGCCAACGGCTCAAGGCAGAGCCGGCCAACAGCCAATGGATGAGCAGAGCTGCCCCTCCTCCTTCTACCCCTGCCGCCAAGACCCAGGCCCAGGCAACTTTCCCATGCCGGGACAGGAGGATCCCTTGCAATCCACCGACGCCAAGCCCCACCAGCAAGCCACGCAGCGGGCTGGCCATCGCCTGCAAGGCGTTCTGCAGCCAGGGATCCCTGGGATCGAAAGCGAAGGTTGCCATCCCCGCCTCCAGGGTATCTGCTGCTACCCAACCCAAAGCCGTGGCCAGCAGCGTGGCCGCCACCCACCGCCAAGAGACCTGCCGCCGCAATACCGCCCACTGGAGTAGCCCCATCCCCAAGCCCAGGCCGGCCCCGGCCACCGCTCCTTGGAGCGAACCCAAAGCAGCCAGCAGGGGAGCTGCCGCCCCCAGCCCCAGATAGCCGATCCCAGCCGCCGCCCAATTGGCCAGGAGCCAGCCCAGGGCCAATCCTTTGCGCTGGCGGGGCTTGCCTGAGGTGGGGAGGGTGGGCTTCTGGTGGGGGCTAACCTGTTCCTGGCCGACCTGCTGTTCGACCTCGCGCAGCCCCTGTTCTGCCGAGGGGTTACCCGGCTCCAGCCGCAGCACTCCTTGATAGTCCATCTGGGCAAGGCCCCAATGGCCCTGCCGCTGGTGGGCCAGGCCGCGGTATAGGTAGTAGCGGGCTTCGTTGGGGGCACTCTGGATCAGCTTGTTAAGCAGGTGGACAGCCATTTTGTATTCGCCTGCCTCGATCAAACGCACCGCCCGCTGCAGCTCTTCTTCCTCAGCTTCCGAAACAGGGGCGGCTCGGCTCTGCTGGGTGGCTTGCTGGCCAAAGCCGGCAGGGATCCGCTGCAGAGGAGCCTTTTGAGGGGGAGGCGGGATCTTGTCCCCATAGACGGCTCGGAGCTGCTGGGCCAGCTCCTCCATGGTGGCCGGGCGAAGGGCAGGGTCTTTCTCCAAGCAACGCAGCACCACCTTTTCTAGGGCCTCAGGGATGGGGTGGGGCAGCGGATGGTCTTGAAAAGGGCGGGGCTTTTGAAAGTTGTGGACGTGGTACCAGCCCTGCAGGGTGTCGGTCTCTGGCTCGAAGGGCAACGCACCGGTTAACAGCTCGTACAAAACCACCCCCAGGGAATAGATGTCGGAGCGGCCATCCAGCTTCTCTCCCCGCATCTGCTCCGGCGAGGCATAGACCATCGTGCCCAAAAAATACCCGGTTTGCGTCAGGCCACGAGAGGTTTCCCCCATGAGTTTGGAAATGCCAAAGTCCAGGAGCTTGACCCGTTCTTTGCCATCGGGCCCTTTTTGCACAAAGATGTTGCTGGGCTTGATATCGCGGTGGATGACCCCTCGAATCGAGTGTTTGCCCAGATCCATGTGAAAGTTGTGGGCGTGGTGCAGGGCCGAGCAAATTTGCAAAGCCAAGTTCACCACCCGCTCTGGGTGCAGGGGACCTTCCCGTGCCAACACATAGTCCAAGCCCTGGCCCGTGTAAGGCTTGGCCTTCAGGTACTCCATCACCAGGTAGGGCTGGTTTTGGTACAGACCGTAGGAGCGCACCTGCACAATGTTGGGGTGCTCGCCCAACAGGGCGCTGACCCTGGCCTCGTCCAGGAAGCGCTGCTGCAGTTGCTGGTAATACTCCGGCTCCATGTCTGGCGGCGGCGGGCGCAACAACTTAACGGCCACCGGCTCGTCATTCAACTGGGTATCCACCGCCTCGAACACATTGCCGTAGCCACCCTCGCTGATGTGGTGGGTCAGTCGGTAGCGGTTGCCGATCAGTTGTCCAATTAGGCGCTGGTTCATGGAGGAGGAGGGCCAGCCGAGGGGAGGGTCTACCTAAAATGATTCTAGTCAGCTTGAGGGCGCAAGACCTGTGGGTGAGGGATCCGCCCTTTTTCGCCCCAGAAGTCAGGGATCCCGCTAGGATTGGGGCATGGGTGCTTCTCCTGAAACCGCTTCTCTCCCGCCCTTCTGGCTGGAGGTTACCGAGTTTGCCCTGCAGGCCACGGCAAAGGTCGGAGCGCAGCTCTTGGCAGACTTTGGCCAGGCCTCCTCTACGGAAAAAGCGGACGGCAGCTTGGTGACCGCTTCTGACCAATGGGCGGATCGCGCCTTTCAGGAGGCAATTGCCGCGGCCTACCCGGATCACGGCTGCCTGAGCGAGGAGTCCAACCACATTTTCCTGGAGAAAGAGTGGTGCTGGGTGGTGGATCCCCTGGATGGCACCACCAATTTTGCCCACGGGATCCCCATCTGGGGCAGCTCGCTGGCGCTGTTGCACTGGGGTGTGCCTGTGTTTGGCTGTGTGCATCTGCCCCCCATCCGCCAGACTTTCTACGGCTACTGGCCTCAGTTTCCCGACGACGCGCCGGCAGGAGCTTTTCTCATCCGCCACGACCGGGATCCCGTCCGTCCTCAGCCCATTGGCCCCAGCACCGCCCCACCCGGACCCAACCAACTGTTTAATTTTTGCTCCCGCAGCAGCCACTGGATTAGCCCGCAATTTCCCTGCAAAGCCCGCATGCTGGGCGGCGCTGCCTACAACCTGCTGGCGGTGGCCGGCGGCAGCCTTTTGGGGGCGGTAGAACGCTCGCCCAAGATCTGGGATGTGGCGGCGGTGTGGGCCATTGTCAAGGGGGCCGGCGCCGTTTGGGAACCCCTTGGCCCTGCCGACCCGGATCCCGGAACGCCCTTGCTCCCCGGCAAGGACTATGGTCGGCTGACCTATCCGACCCTGGTGAGCGCTCAGAACAGGTGGATCCCCGTGTTTCGGGCTTTCATCGCTCTGTAGCTCTCGTAAACCGCCTGGACGTTGTACCAGTTGAGGAAGAAAACCCGACACAGCTCCAAGGCCAACTGCGAGCGGCCCTGCCGGATCAACCAGCGCAGCAGCGGCTCTAAGCGCTTCTCGTTCAGCCACCCCCCCAGCGACAGAAGGCCCCACAGGCATTGATGCAGAGGCGTCAGTTGGATCATCAGGCGCACGGCCCAGGTGGGGTGCTTTTGGTAAAAGAGGATGCCCATGCGGCCCCGCTGCCGCTCCCGCTCGATAAGGGCTGGGATTTGCGCCAGCTCGAAGGGCGGATGCCAATGGTAGCCGGTGGCTTGGGGGCACTTGACCAGGCGCAGGCCCAGGCGCTTTAGCCGCACCCCCAGCTCCAGGTCTTCCCAGCCGTAGAGGTGAAACCGCTCGTCAAAGGGGCCGGCAGGGGTTTCACAAGCCCGCTCCAGCCAATGGCGGGCAATGGCCACGTTGCCGGTGGCAAAGAAGGCTGCCGAAAAATCGGTGGGCTTGAAGGGCTCGGAGCAGGGATCCCGAAAATTGCAGGTGTTGATTACCCGCCCGTAGGTGAAGACCTTGGCCTCGTGGGGCGAGTCGGGATTGCCGGTAACCCCGTGTCGCCGCAGCATCTGGGCATGAGCGGCCAAAAAGTGCTCCACCACCACCAGGTCGCTGTCGATAAAGACAATGATGGATCCCTGGGCGTGGCGAAACCCCAGGTTGCGGGCGGCAGCAGGGCCGCGGTGTTCTTGGCACAAAAGCCTGATCGGCGGCAAATCTGGCGGCTGGCTCTGCAGCCATTCCAGCGTGCCATCGGTGGAGCCGTCGTCCACCACCACCACCTCGTAGCCGTCGTAGGGGCCAGGCTGCTGCTGCGCCAAGGCCTGCAGACATTTCTGCAAGATGGGACGGCGGTTGTAGGTGGGGATGATGACGCTGATGTACACCGGGGATCCCTGGCTCGTAAGGCAAACCCTACCCCTAAAGTCAAGGGGTTTTTCCATACGGCTAGAGAGCTTTGAGCAGCTCTGCCGCCTGGCGCACCGTCTCGAAAAAGTGATGGACATTGGCCTCCGGAGTGGTGTGGTGCACGCCGTGGCCCAGGTTCATGATGTGGCCGCGAGATCCCGCCTTTTGAATCACCTCCAGGGTGCGCTGCCGGATGAATTTCGGGGATCCCAGCAACACCATCGGGTCGAGATTGCCCTGCACCGCCAGGGATCCCAGGCGGGCCCTGGCCTCGGCCATATCGCTCATCCAATCGAGGCTGAACACATCGATGCCAGCTTTGCCCACCCGCTCCAACAAAGCAGCGCTGCCGTTGATGTAGAGAATGAGCGGCACCTGCGGGCACCGAGCTTTCACCTGATCCACAATTTGCTTTTGGTAGGGCAAGGCCCAGGTTTCGTAGTCGCCGGGGCTGAGCTGGCCGGCCCAGGTGTCGAAGAGCTGCACCACCTGGGCGCCGCACTCGATCTGGTAGATCACGTAGCGGGCAATGCTATCCGCCAGCTTACTCAGCAACTGATGCAACACCTGCGGCTGAGTGAAGGCCAGGCTCTTGATATGGGCATAATCTTTGGAGCTGCGGCCCTCCACGGCGTAGCAGGCCAAGGTCCAAGGGGAGCCGACAAAGCCCAGCAGCGTCGCCTTCCCTTCCACCTCGCGGCGCAGAGTGCTGAGGATGGTCTTGATAAAGGGCAGGCTTTCTTCCGGCTCTAGCAGTCGGATTTGCTCAACTTGGGCCTGGGAGCGGATCGGCGGGTCGATGATCGGCCCCTGCTGCTCCACCAACTCAAAGGGGATCCCCATGCCCTCGAGGGGGGTGAGGATGTCGCTGAACATAATGACGCCGTCGGGGGCAAAGGCGCGAAACGGCTGCAGCGAGATCTCAATCGCCAGCTCCGGGATCTCGCAGCGCTGCTTGAAGGTGTATTTGCTCTGCAGCTCGCGGTAGGCCGCCATGTAGCGACCCGCCTGGCGCATCATCCAAACGGGGGGACGATCTACCACTTCCCCGCGGGCCGCCCGCAGCAGACGGTCGCCATCGCCGACGGAGGAAGGAGAAGCGCTGAGCTGAGCAGGTGAGTGGGACATGGGAAGACCAAGCCGGTTCAAGATCCTCAATGCATCCTGACATTGGGGGGACGGCTAGCGCAAGCTCGCGGCCCTTCCTCTTGACCCTTTCCTTAGGGGTTGCAACTTGCTTTCACCGGCTGAGGAAGGCGGATCCCGACCTAGAGTGGACATGAGATAATGTCAGCTTGCAGGCCTGTTGTAGAACCCCTTCCCGCCGTTGCTGAGTTGAGAGGAGCCCTCCCTTGGTTGCCCAAACCTTCAACCTGGACACCTACTTGAGCCAACGCCAGCAACAGGTGGAAGAGGCGCTTTCTGCGGCATTGGTTCCCGCCTATCCGGAGCGCATTTACGAGGCGATGCGCTACAGCCTGCTGGCGGGGGGGAAACGCCTGAGGCCGATCCTCTGTCTGGCGGCCTGTGAGTTGGCCGGCGGCTCTGTGGAGCAGGCCATGCCCACCGCCTGCGCCCTGGAGATGATCCACACCATGTCGCTGATCCACGACGATCTGCCGGCGATGGACAACGACGATTTTCGCCGCGGCAAGCCCACCAATCACAAGGTATTCGGCGAGGATATCGCCATTTTGGCAGGAGATGCCCTGTTGGCCTATGCCTTTGAGCATATCGCCAGCCAAACGCGGGGGGTGCCGCCGCAGTTGGTGCTGCAAGTCATTGCCCGCATTGGCCATGCTGTGGCGGCAACCGGCTTGGTAGGGGGCCAGGTGGTGGATCTGGAGTCCGAAGGCAAAGCCATTTCCCTAGAAACTTTGGAGTACATCCACAGTCACAAGACGGGTGCTCTGCTGGAGGCCTCGGTGGTTTCGGGAGGGATCCTGGCAGGGGCCGATGAGGAGCTGCTGGCGCGGCTGAGCCACTACGCTCGGGACATCGGCCTGGCTTTTCAGATCGTGGACGACATTTTGGATGTTACTGCCACCAGCGAGCAACTGGGCAAAACGGCAGGCAAGGATCAAGCTGCCGCCAAAGCCACCTACCCCAGCTTGTTGGGCCTAGAGGCTTCCCGGCAGAAAGCTGAGGAACTGATCCAATCGGCCAAGGAGGCGTTGCGCCCCTACGGATCCCAGGCCGAGCCCCTGTTGGCTCTGGCCGATTTCATCACCCGCCGCCAGCATTGAGACAAGAGGACAAGAAGGTAGATGGGATCCCTGTCCACCCTGTCGGAGACCCTGGTCGCGTTCTGGTGCCGGAGAGCCCTATGCTGCAGCAGTTGATGGCCAACCACGTTCTCTGGGTTGCTCTGCTGGCCAGTGTCTTGGCCCAGGCCATCAAGCTGATCCTGGCCTATGTGCGTTCGGGCAAGCTCAACCTGCGGGTTTTGGTGGAGACAGGGGGGATGCCCAGCTCTCACGCAGCGCTGGTAACGGCTTTGTCGGTGGGGGTGGGGCTGGAGGAAGGCTGGGACAGCCTGCTGTTTGCGGCAACGATGGTCTTTGCGCTGGTGGTGATGTACGATGCCGCCGGGATCCGTCAGGCTGCCGGCAAGCAGGCGCGGGTGCTGAACCGCCTCATGGAAGAATGGTTTGAGGAGAAGGGTGCAGATCGCTTCCAGGAGCCCTACTTGAGGGAGTTGCTGGGCCATACGCCCGTCCAGGTGATCGCCGGAGCAGCCTTGGGGGCAGCCTGTATCACGTTATCTTTTGTCCTGGGAATCAACTGAACGCAATTGGGGCATGCTAGAGCAGGAGCATCACGGGTGGTCATGGCCTCCAGTTCTCAACCTCGTCCGATCCAGCGCTGCCCGGCCTGTGGCAAGCCGATCCCGGCCTATCGCTACAAGTCCCCCTACTGCGACCACTGCGGTTGGCGGGCAACCCCGGCAGGGCAAACCCCTCAAACAGGCGGATCTGGGGGCCAGAGATCCGGAGCTCAGGGGAGTAGGATTCAACAACACATTCAGCGCCTCGGCCTGCCCCCTCTGTTGCAGCCGCTGTTGAAGTTCGACTTTTACCTCTATCTGGGCTGGGGGATCAGCCCTCTGTTTCCGCTAGTCGTGGATCGACCGCTGCTGGCCGAATCCAATTACCTGTTGCTGCTCCCGCTCCTGTTGAGCTGGGGGCTGCTCTACTTGGCAGTGCGGGATCGGCCGTTGCCCCAGGATTTGCGGCTGCCGCGGCTGCTGCTGGATGTGGCGTTTATCCTGCTGCCCTTCTTCCAAAAAATCAACGTTTCCAAGGCCCCCAACCGGCCCTACTGGAATGCTCTGCTCATCTGGGTCATCGGGCTCCTCCTGTTTGCCGCCGTGGGGCTGTGGAGCTTTAGCCTGCTTCTGACGGCATTGACGCTGCTGTTGACCAGCTTCTGCACGCTGCTGTTCTAGCCGAGATGGTTGACAAACACTCCAGCCTCCCATGAGCATTCCTGCTGCCCGCCAACGCTTCCTCCAAGAAATTCAAGCGGATCCCATCGATCTGGACCGAGCGGCCCTCTGGATCGCCCAAGAAGCCTATCCCGACTTGGATGTAGAAGAGTATTTGGCCGCTTTGGATGAGATGGCCGCAGAAGTGCAAGAGCGTCTTCCTCCCGAGCGCTACCCCCTGCGCGTCATCCGGATTTTAAATCGCTATCTCTTTGAAGATCTGGGCTTTTGTGGCAACAGCGAAGACTATTATGACCCGCGCAACAGCTTTTTAAACGAGGTGATCGATCGGCGCACCGGGATCCCGATCACTCTTTCTCTGATCTATCTAGAGCTGGCGCGGCGGATCGATTTTCCCATGGCAGGGGTAGGCATGCCCGGCCACTTTCTGGTGCGGCCCCTGTTTGCAGACGCGGAGATTTTTGTGGATCCCTTTCATCAGGGAGAAATTTTGTTTCCCGAGGACTGCCAAGAGCGTTTGGCACAGATCTACGGGCCCAGGATCCCTTTACAAGATCATCACCTCCGCCCCACCCCTCCTCGCCTAATCTTGGTGCGGCTGCTCAACAATCTTAAGCAGATTTACTTGAGCCGCGCCCAGCTAGAGCTTGCCTTGGCAGCGGTGGAGCGCATCTTGTTATTGATCCCAGAGTCCTTGCCCCACCTGAGGGATCGGGGCTTGCTCTGTTACCAGTTGGGGCGTTGGCAGCAGGCCTGTCAGGATCTGAGGCACTACCTCAACCAGGCGACCCTCCACCCAGAGCTCAGCGGCCCCGACGAGCATTTAATCCAAGAGATCCTACAAAGGCTAGAAGCTTACTCTGACTAAAGTCAGGTGCAGCAATTGCTCGAAAAAATCCTCCAATCGAGAGCTGGCCACCTAAGCAATACGGATCTCACCTGAGATCTCGCCTTGCCATCTTTGGGTGTCGCTGGGGCTTTTGCAAGAGTCTGGAGCAGCTTTCACCTCCTGGCGAAGAATTGCCTCTACCAGCTCGTCTAAAGCTTCCAGGTCAGATAGGTTGTAGTCTTTTTCCCGAAGGATTTTGTTAATAGAAAACTCCTGCTGCAGCGTCAGGGTCGAGGATCGTAAGACCTCGTCGATAATCTCGCGAATGCTCATTACAACCTCACAATCTGATGGCAATCTCAGCGGAGAATTTGTTATCTGAGCTCATAAACCTAGAATGCAAGAAATACTTGACGTAGCCATCCTGAGGATCACGTATTTTGGCCAAGATCTAGGGCCGCCCATGCTAAGGGAAACTGCCAAGGGTACTTTCACGGGGCCTCGCCGAGGCTTGGGAGCTCCCCAGGGAGGCTTGTCCGGTTCGCCTTTCCCAATCTTTTGCGAAGGGGGTGGGAGTGATGGGTTCACCCGATAGCTGCTGCAGTTTTGGCGACTTTGGGGCCAGTCGCGCCACGAGTGAGTTGCTTGGTCTAGGATCCCGGGGGGCGATCCACTAGTCTGTTGGTACTCCATTAGGATGAAGTGGGATCCTGTCGGCTAGCGGGTTTTGTGGGAAATCCCAGTCAAATCGCAGGTGAGGTTGTAGCACCATGACATTGACTTGGCAAACGGATGGACAGACTTGGTTTCTTCTGCCTCCCCAACCCCGTGCCGTGATCCACTTTCTGGGCGGAGCTTTTGTGGGATCCGCCCCACAATTTTTCTACAGCCGCCTGCTGGAAGAATTGGCCCGTATGGGCATGGCCGTTGTGGCTACCCCCTACACCACCGATATCGATCACGCGCAACTGGCTTTTAAAGCAGCGCAATCTTTGCATAGAAGCCTGCAGAGCAAAGGTTTGATGGGGTTGCCCCTCTTTGGCTTGGGCCACAGCCTTGGCGGTAAGCTGCAGATCCTCTCCTGCCTAGCCCTTCCTTCTTTGGGATCCCAGCGGCGCGGCAATATTTTCTTGGCCTACAGCAATGCGGGACTGGAACGGGCGCTGCCGGTGCTGCAGGCCTTGGCCCAGGCGTGGCCGCAACAGCAACTGAGCACTCTGTGGCGGATGTGGATGGGATCCTCGTCACCGCCAGTGAATCTGTGGTTGGAGTTTGAGCCTTCTCCGGCAGAAACCAATCGCCTTATCGAGGAGCAGTATCCGGTTAGAAACAACCTGCTTGTAGAGTTTCAGCAGGATGATATTGACGATATTCCGCTGCTCTATCAACAGCTTCGCCGCAAGTACGGAGGCTACACCGAATGGCAACGCCTGGAGGGGGATCACTTAACCCCGCTGGGTTTCAGCTATCCTTTCCGGGTCGGGGGGGAGTTCAGTCCCATCGATGCTTTCGCGCAGTTTTTTTATCAAAACTTACTGGCTCCTAACCAACGAATGATCCGGAGTATTCAAGCCTGGCTGGCAGCACAACTGGCTTAGTCGAGCCAGCTTAGGTCGGAGAGGAGCTCCTGTGAGTGGGGAGACTGAGCCTGCAGAGGAAACAGCATCTGTAGAATATCGCTCATCAGGAAGTAACAGGTTAAAACACCACCGGCAGCTACGGCCACCAGCGTTCCCGCCAACATGCGCGAGAACTCCTGCCGCTGAAACGCCTGTTCCATTAAGCGCAGCGCCCAGAACCCCAGTAGGATCACAATGGCAAGGATAATCAACATATCGTAATCTAAGCTGTAATCTATTGTAACGAACCTGTCGCTCAACTGCTATTGACAAAACCTGGTTAAAGCGTAAAGAGTTCTCTGTCTTCTGCAGCCAGCAACTTGTCGGCGGGGTAGCGGCGGGCGCGGCCCCCTGGGGCCTTGCCGGCCTTGTCTAAGCTACAGGCCCCAAAGGGATCCCGCTGGCAAAGATTGCTGGGCGTTCAAGCGGCCTACACCTGTCGCCCTTCGGGGGAAGCGCCGGCAACTGTTGCAAGATCTGGCAAAGGAGAAAGCTTCCGGGCAGCTCCTAGCTCCTCAGGCCAATTGTCTGCAGGATACCAAAATACATCGACCCGCCAGCGGCTGCTCGTAGGGGGATCCCTTACACTTGAGCTAACTGCTGCTTGAGAGGTGGGGTATGGTACGGCGGAGGCTGGCCGGCGCGGCTGGATCCCTGGCACTTCAGCGTTCTCTGCAGGCTCCTTTGCAGCAGCGCAGCCGGGCGATCAACCGTCGCCGCAAACTGATCTACCGCAGAACTCGCCTACTCTACCAGCGCAACTTGCCCCTTTACCTGCGCAATTTGCTGTTGCAGTACCGCACCAGCTTTATCTACAACCTCAAAGCTAGAGCTGTGATCAGAACTCGCTAGAGAATGTCGAGCTATCTTTTCGCTCTCAGCACAACGGTCTTCACAGCGCGAAAAACAGGCAGATGGCGATGGACATTGCCCTGCCGGAAAGTCTGGATTTATAGTTAAAAATTGTTGTCTGTATTGTTGTCTGTAAGTCTTCTAAGAGAGAGGCCGGTCTCCCTCCGAGAGAAAAGAGTTGGAAGCGGGAGCCAAGCTAAGGCTACCGAATTGTAAAGCGGCCAACTCCTATCTTCTCGCCGTTGACATGAACCTCGACGCGGTAGCGCCCGGTGTAGGGTTGGCTGAAGCTGAGAAAGCCTCGCACCGTGTCGGCTAGGGGATCCCAGGGAAAATCAAACTTGCGGATCAGTTGCTCGCTCCCGGCTTCTCCGCCCTTGTAGTACCAGAGCATCTCCACCTGGGCGTTGGCAGGGAGGCTGCCCACCGGCAAGATGGCCCAGATCAAGGTGTCGGTGGTCTTAAACTCGGTTGTGGCCTCGCCAGGGCTGCCGTCTCCCCGACCTCGGTGCAGGCTGATCACCCTTGTCCCCGCCTCGTTTGGGGCTTTCTGGCTATAGGCGCGGGCATTGGCTTGCGCTTCCTGAGCGAGGCGATCCAGCTCGGCCAGCAAATCTTCCTGCCGCTTCAGGGCCTCGGTTGCTTCCTGTAGCCAGTGGGCGATCGGCTGCTCTGGAGCTGGGGAAGAAGGCTTTCGGGCGGCCCCGGTAAGGTTTTGGATGGGAAAGCCCCGAGCCGTCCCCACCTCGCTGCCCAGCAAGTTCAGCCAGCGGCTCCGCATTTCGGGTGTCATCTCTGGCTTGGCGGCGTAGGCAATGCGCACAGGGCCGTCTGGGCCTTGGGTGATGCGGCCAATTTCATGCTCTTGGATCCCGGCAACCTGCCCACGACAGCCGGCGCTACGGAACTCGTAGAGGACATCCTCTTCGCTTTCCCGGTGAAACTCCCACATTGTTTGGGGGCAGTACTCTAGGAGATTATTCCGCATATTGTTTGCCAGGAAGCGGGGCAATTTTGGTACCTGAACGTTCATGACCGAGAGCATTTCTCTCCAAGAGGCCAAGCTCGCCTCGGGCCGTATGAGAACAGTCAATGTAGCTGTCTCAGTAACTTGGCGATCGGCAAAAGCCCACTCCCCCACATCTCCTTCAATGAGGACATTTCCTGAAGGGCTGAGGTGAGCCGAAGCAAACAGCAGGCCGGCAAAAAGGTTCAACATGATGATCTTCCCTACCAAGATTTGTACTGGGAAATGAGAGGGGAAAGTTCTCAATCAGCTCGCCGGGCAGGCAACGAAAGGAGACTGGACAAGAAGGACAGCCCTTTGTTGTCGCTTTCTCAAGGCTCACCCCAGAGGAGCTCAATGATCCGGGTGGCTTTTGGCAAAATGGCAGTTACAGCCTGCTTGGGCAAAACCCGTATCGTCACACGAGCTGAAACCTTACTCAGGTAAGGTTTTTTCTGTGGGCTATATTCCTTTGAACCGCAAGCTCTAGAGGGCACCAGTAGCCTATCACAGGCTAGCTCAGTTTCGATCCCTGTTTTTCAGAAACGCCACATTCTTTCTGAGCAGTATACTCGTTTACCTTAAGCAGATATGATTTTGTTCGTTCAAAAACCTAAAACTCTCTCGGATGACAATTGAGAGTCATCGAGAACAAATCATTCACCGGAGTCGTCGGCGCCAGAAGGGAGGATCTTCCCGGTTATCAACCAGTTATCCCCCACAGTCTGCAGTTGCGGCTCCAACAGTTGCCAGCTTTGGTTCACATCCGGGATCCCTTCTCCTGCTACGGGGGTTGGCGCGTCGGCCCCGCCCAAGATCTTGGGAGCGATGAAGGCGGCCACCTTCTGGATGGCCCCATCTTTAAGGGCTGCCCAGGCCAAGGTGCCGCCGCATTCCCAGAGGGCACTCAGACAGCCTCGCTCAAAGAGAACCTGCGCCGCTTGAGCCGGGGTTACTTGATCCAGGTGCAGCAGCTCCACCCCTTGCTTGGCCAGGGATCCCCAGAGGGGATGGGCTTCAGTGGCCTCGGTAATCACCAAAGTTGGCGCCTCCTCCGCTCGCCACAGGTGGGCCAGCGGGGGCAGATTCAGAGAGCGGCTGAGAACCACTCGCAGGGGCTGGGATCCGTGAAAATCCGGCAGGCGGCAGGTAAGGTGGGGGTTATCGTGCCAGACGGTGCCGGAGCCCACGATGACTGCATCGTGCCAGGCCCGCTGGCGGTGAACCCACTCTCGCGCCAGCGGATTGCTGATCCAGCGGCTGTGGCCGGTGGCGGCGGCGCTCTTGCCGTCTAGGGTCATGGCGTATTTGAGCAGGCCAAAACACCGTTTCTGCACAATGGCGAAGGCAAAGCCTTCGTTGAGCTCCTGACATTCCTGCTCCAGCACCCCCACCGTCACCTCAACCCCTGCCTCCTGCAGGCGGCGGATCCCTTTGCCGGCCACCAGGGGATTGGGATCCTGCATTCCCACCACCACCCTCCGGATCCCGGCAGCCAGGATGGCCTCGGTACAGGGAGGGGTGCGCCCGTAGTGGTTGCAGGGCTCGAGGTTGACGTAGAGGGTAGCGCCCTTGGCCAGGGATCCCGCCTGCTGCAGAGCCAAGACCTCAGCGTGGGGCTGGCCGGCTCCCAGATGAACACCTTCCCCCACCACCTGATCCCCCCGGACAATAACGCAGGCTACCCGCGGGTTAGGGGAGGGGCGCTGTGGTGTCGAGCGGGCCAAGGAGAGGCAGCGTTCCATCCACTGCCGGTCGGCGTCCAGGTTCATGGGAGGCGCTTTCGGGGAGCACTTTAGCAGGCGGTGTTTTGGATCCTAGCTGCTTCTTGGCAGGGAGCCGGCTGCGGCGCGGCTTTGGTAAGCTGGTTACGGCCTTGGCAGAAGGGATCCCATGGACAGCCTTCAACTTTGGCAGCGCTACTGCGATTGGCTCTACTACCATCCCGAGCTGGAAATTTTTGTGGATATCAGCCGCATCCGTTTTACCCCTGCCCAAGTGGAGGCCCTGCGGCCTCTCTTTGCCCGGGCTTTTGCTGAAATGCAGGCCTTAGAAGCCGGGGCCATTGCCAACCCGGACGAAGGTCGCCAGGTGGGCCACTATTGGCTGCGGGCGCCGGAGCTGGCTCCCACTGCCGAAATCCGGCAGGCAATTCAAGACTGCGTTGAACAGGTGGAGAGCTTTGCCAAGAAGATCCACTGCGGCACGATCCCAGCCAGTGGGGGAGGGCGTTTCACCGAGCTGCTCTGGATTGGCATTGGCGGCTCGGCTCTGGGGCCACAATTTGTGGCGGAGGCCCTGGCTCCGCTGCAGCCGCCCTTGAACATTCACTTCATCGACAACACGGATCCGGACGGGTTTGACCGGGTGCTGGGACGGCTGGCCGGCAAACTGGGACAAACCCTGGTGGTTGTCACCTCCAAATCCGGCAACACGCCCGAGCCGCGCAACGCCTTGGTGGAAGTGGAGCTGGCTTACCGGAAGGCAGGGATCCCCTTTTCTGCCCATGCAGTGGCCATCACCGGCCCCGGCAGCCAATTGGAGCAGCAGGCGCGGCAGGAGGGGTGGCTAGCCGTTTTTCCCATCTTCGACTGGGTGGGGGGGCGCACCTCGGAAACTTCCGCGGTGGGCCTGCTGCCGGCAGCGTTGCAGGGGATCGACATCCGGGCTTTGCTGGCCGGAGCTGCCACCATGGACAAAGCCACCCGCGTACCCCACCTAGAGCGTAATCCTGCCGCCCTCTTGGCCATGGCCTGGTACATCGTCGGCGAGGGGCGAGGGCGCAAGGATATGGTGGTTTTACCCTACAAAGACCGCCTGGCGCTGTTTAGCCGCTACCTGCAGCAGTTGGTGATGGAATCTCTAGGCAAGTCCCACGACCTGCAGGGCAACCGCGTGGAGCAGGGCCTAACCGTCTACGGCAACAAGGGCACCACCGATCAGCACGCCTACGTGCAGCAGTTGCGGGACGGCCTCAACAACTTCTTCGTCACCTTCATCGAGGTGCTCCAGGATCGCGAGCCGGGGATCCCTTCCCCCTTCGTAGAGCCCGAGGTAACCAGCGGCGACTATCTGGATGGCCTGCTGCAGGGCACCCGCCAAGCCCTCTACGAAAACGGGCGCGACTCCGTCACCATAACGCTGCCGCGGGTGGACGCCCGCTCCGTGGGGGCCCTGATTGCCCTCTACGAACGGGCAGTGGGCCTCTACGCCTCTTTAATCCAGGTCAACGCCTACCACCAGCCGGGGGTGGAAGCAGGCAAGAAAGCGGCCAGCGCCGTCCTGCAGCTCCAGCGCCAGGTGCTGGAGGTGATGCGAGAGCAAAAGGGATCCCTGACCTTGCCCCAGTTGGCGGAAAAACTGAGCTGCCCAGAGCGCATCGAGACCCTGTACTGGATTGTGCGGCATCTGCAAGCCAATGGCCGCAGTCTAGTGCTTGTGGGGGATCCTGGCCGACCCTTGGAGCTAAGCATCCAGCCGCGCCCGGCCTGAGAGTATAGAAGAGGCAACCTGAAGAGAGGTTTGACCAATCTGTACCTTACCTTAAACCCCTCCTGTGCAGCCGGCCTGTCTGCCTAGAATCGAGCAAGAGGCTACTCCAGGAGGAGACTATGGACCAACCTGCCGCCGTCCTGCCTTTACAAACCCCAAAAGATGTCTCCATCGAGGACATTGAGCAGGAGCTGAACAAGATCTGGTCCTCCAAGGGAGAGAGCGTTGCCGCCCGGGCTGCCACCTTTACCCTGGTGGTGTATGAGTCGCTAGACGATGCCCTGCTGCTGCCTTCCCCCACCGTCGAAGCCATTGCCACCCAGAACCCCTGCCGCGTCATCGACCTAAGGGCCAAACGGGAGGGAGCCACAGACGACGCCATCGAGGCCCAGGTGGCGGCCTATTGCCCGGTGACCCGCGAGCAGCGCAGCTCGCTGGTGTGTTGTGAGTACATCACCCTGAAAGCGCCGGAATCGGCTTTTGTGCGCGCTTGCAGCACTGTCGCCTCGCTGTTGATCCCCAACCTGCCCACGTTCCTGTGGTGGCAAGGGAACTTAGACTTGAATAGCTTGTTGTTTCAAAAGCTGGTAGCCCTGAGCAACCGCGTCATCGTCGACTCGCGGGGCTTTGTCAACTCAGAAGAAGACCTGCAGGAAATTCATCTCCTCATCAGCGAGGGGCACCACTGCGGGGATCTCAACTGGCGACGGCTGCTGCCCTGGCAGGAACTCACCGCCCAAGCCTTCGACCCCCCAGATCGGCGAGAGTCTCTGTCCTGGATAGATCAAGTAACCATTGACTACAGAGCTGGCAACCCCTGCCAGGCCCTCCTTTTCTTGGGCTGGCTGGCCAGCCGGCTGGGGTGGACGCCCACCGAGCGGGCCCAGACTTGGGAACACGACTACGAGATCGACCGCATCCGCTTCCAAACCCAAGCGGGAGGCGAGGTGAGGGCAGAATTGGCTGCCGTGCCCCTGGTCTCGGAGATGAGCCAGGCGGGAGATCTCATCGGCTTGCGCCTCACCTCCAGCAACCAGGAAGCCGACGCCTGCACCGTGCTCTGTTCAGAAACCACAGGGTGCATGCGCATGGAAGCCAGGGGAGGTGCCCAGAGGTGCGTGGTTCGCCAGGTGGCTCCCCTGGAGCAGGAGTCCTTGGAAACGCTGCTAGCTGCCGAGTTGCAGCGGCCTGGCCCCGACTATCTTTACGAAGAGACCTTAGAGGTGGTGGCCCAGATCCTCAAATTAAAGAAAAGCGGAGCGCTGGGGTAGAATCTCGATTTCGTTGTTGGCAATCTTGGGGAGACGGATACTGTCTCGCGTTCAAATGCAGGGAAGCGAAGACCCCAACCCAGCGCTTGACAGACGAGAACCTAGGCTTCTCGGGATATCCCGACAAATCGGCCCAAGAAAGCTAGCCAGATCCGCCTATCCACTGTCGAAGCCAGCTCAGCGCAGCCCCAGGACGGAGGCCAGCACGCTGTGACCTACCAGGGCTTCCACCGCAATGCTCATGGCAAACCCCAGCATGGCCAATCGCCCGTTCCAGCGCTCGGCCTTTTCCGTCCACCCAATTTCCCACTCGGGCGGAGCCTCGCCCTCTTGCCCATACTGAGGCACGTATCGCGGACGAGCAGCACCCTCCCAGCCCGCAGGACGCTTGGAGTTGAAGAAAGCCATCGAACCGAGGGCAACAGCAGCCACCAGCCCGCTCACCATAACGGCAATGTAAGGAAAGAAAGGGTTGTCGAGGATCATCGGCCTGTTGGGTTCAGTGAAACAGTCAATAGCCTGGGTAGCGAGCCGATCGGGCAGCCCCCAGACAAAACGCCCGACCTGATGCTTGCGTAAAACTCAGATGTTCTCAACTATCGCAGTCCCAGCCACTGAGCGAGAGTGGTGGCAAAAACACTGTGACCCACCAGCGCCTCTGTGGCAACGCTGATCACCAAACCCACCATAGCCAGGCGGCCATTCCAACGCTCCGCCTGCTCCGTCCAGCCCGGGATCCAGTCGTTGGTGGTGTCGTAGTATTGGGCCACAGAAGCGGAGTCCAGGCGAGAAGGGATCCTAGGAGAGGATTGCATAGGTAATGCCTCATAACTGTACGTAAACAAACTTAACATAAAATTACAGTTCTTGACAACTTTTCCGACTGGCGAGGGGAGGTAGGGATCCCTGGCGAGAGGGAAGGAGTTTGCCGAGGGGTGCCCAGAGCGATGCCATACTGAGGGAGGTAGGCTTCTGCGCAGACTATGGCGGTATCCTCTCTTTCTTCCCCCAAGCTGGACCAGGCTTTTGACGCTGCTGCCGACTTAGCTGCCCAGGTGCGGTCGGATTTTCCAATTTTGCAGCGCCAAGTCAACGGCCAGCCGCTCATCTATTTTGACAATGCGGCCACTTCCCAGAAGCCGCTGGCGGTTTTGCAGGCAATGGATTTCTACTATCGGCACAGCAACGCCAACGTGCACCGGGGAGTGCATACCTTGGGCAACGAAGCCACGGAGGCCTACGAGGGGGCGCGGGAGAAGATTGCCCGCTTTATCAACGCGCCTTCCCCGCAAGAGATCATCTACACCCGCAACGCCAGCGAGGCCATTAACCTGGTGGCCTACAGTTGGGGCATGAGCACCCTAGAGCGGGGGGATGAGATTATTCTGTCGGTGATGGAGCACCACAGCAATTTGATCCCGTGGCAATTCGTGGCTCAGAAGACGGGGGCCTGCCTCAAGTTTATCCAGATCACGCCCGAGGGCGAGCTGGATTTGGAGCACTACCGCTCTTTGCTGGGCGACCGCACCCGCCTAGTGGCTGTAACTCACGTCTCCAACATGCTGGGATCCATCAACCCTGTCCGGGAGGTGGTTGAGTTAGCCCATCGCTGTGGGGCCAAGGTGTTGCTGGATGCCTGTCAGAGCGTGCCCCACATGCCGGTGGATGTGCAGGCCCTAGACTGCGATTGGCTGGCCTTTTCTGGGCACAAGATGGGCGGCCCCACGGGGATCGGGGTGCTCTACGGCAAGCGGGAGCTGCTGCGGGCCATGCCGCCCTTTTTGGGCGGGGGCGAGATGATTGCCGAGGTGTACTGGGATCACGCCACCTACGCCGATATCCCCCACAAGTTTGAGGCGGGCACGCCGGCCATTGCCCAAGCGGTGGGTCTGGGGGCAGCCGTCGATTACCTAAGCCAGATCGGTCTGGAGCGCGTGCATGCCCATGAGCAAAAGTTAACCGCTCGCCTCCTAGAAGGGCTTCAGCGCATTCCAGGCATTACAATCTATGGCCCCAAGGACCCGACGCGCCGGGCAGGACTGGTCAGCTTTTCGGCGGAGGGCATCCACCCCCACGACCTGTCCACCCTGCTGGATGAGCAGGGGATCGCCATCCGGGCTGGCCACCACTGCACCCAGCCGCTGCACCGCCACTTGCAGGTGCAGTCAACAGCGCGGGCCAGCGTTTACCTCTACAACACCCTGGCCGAGGTGGATCGCTTCCTCGAGGTGCTGGCAGAGGCAGTGGCGTTTTTCAGGGAGGCCTTGGGCTAGATGCTCTACCGCCGCTTCGGACGCACCCAGCAGCTTATGTCGGCTTTTTCCCTGGGCAGCATGCGGCTGGTCAACGTGCCGCCGGAGCAGGCCCAGGCCACGGTGGCAGCGGCGCTGGAGGCAGGGATCAACCACCTGGAAACGGCCCAGGCCTACGGCCATGCAGAGGTGCTCTTGGGGGAGATCCTGCGTAAGCTAGCAGTGCCGCGGCAGCGCCTGATCCTGACCACCAAGCTTACGCCCGGCGAGAGGCTGCGGGAACGACTGGAGGGATCCCTGCGGCGGCTGCAGGTGGAGTATCTGGATCAGTTTGCCTTCCATGGCATCAACCTGCCCGAACACCTGGAGTGGGTACTGCGGGAAGGGTTGCCGCTGCTGCGGCAGGCGCAGCAGGAGGGCTTGGTGCGCTACATCGGCTTTTCCACTCATGGATCCCTGGAGCTAATCCTGCAGGCCATCCAGAGGGGCCAGTTTGACTTTGTGAATTTGCACTACCACTTTTTCCAGCAGCGCAATGCCGCGGCCCTGGAGGCGGCAGCCCAGCAGGATATGGGGGTGTTCATCATCTCCCCTGCCGACAAAGGGGGGATGCTCTATCGCCCGCCCCAGCGTCTCCGGGAGAGCTGTGCGCCCTTTAGCCCCCTGGAGTTTGCCTATCGATTTTTGCTGGCGGATCCCCGCATCCACACCCTCAGCCTGGGCATTACCCATCCCGACGAGCTGCAGACGGCCCTGGCGGCCCTGCAGGATCCCGAGCGCTGGTGGACGGAGGGCCTGCAGGTACAGGAGCGGCTGCATCAAGCGGAGCAGGAACGCCTGGGCTCCAGCCGCTGTGCCCAGTGCTACGCCTGCCTGCCCTGTCCCGAAGGGATCCACATCCCAGAGGTGCTGCGGCTGCGCAACTTGGCTCTTGCCCACGAGATGACCGAGTTTGCCCAATATCGCTACAACATGTTCGGCCAGGCAGGGCACTGGTTCCCAGGGGTGCCTGCCGACCGCTGCAGCGAGTGCGGCGACTGCCTGCCCCGTTGTCCGCAGCACCTGCCGATCCCGGAGTTGTTGGCCGAAACCCACCGCCTTTTGCACCGCTCTCCCATCCGGCGGCTGTGGGAGTAAGGGCCCCTTCTCCCAGGGGGTGAGGGGGGTGAAAATCCTGGCCAGGAGAGCCAGCTAGGGGGAAGCCTCTTGTTGCTCCGGAGTTCAAGGCTCTAGCGCCGCTTGCTGCGCAGGGTTTTGGCACGGTTGTGTACCTGTCTAACAAACAGAGGCAGGAGCTGTTCCTGAATGTAGGCAAAGGCTGCCGGGAGGCCTTCTCTTTCGTAGATAAGGCCGATTTCTGCCTCCACCTGGGTGGGATCCCGCAGAGCCGACAAAAATTGGTTGGAGGTGAGCCAGGTGAAGAGTTCCGCGCGGCTAAGATCGCAGCCGGGAGGGGAAGGCACCTGCCAGTCGGGTGGCGGGCCGAGCAGCCACTGGCGGGCAAAGAGGCTCAGCACCGCATCTCCTAGCCACGCCTTGTCCCGTCGGGATCCCTCGTCCAACTGGGCCACCTGCTGTCTGACGGTCGAAGCAAACTGGGATCCGGGCACCATGGGCAGCACTTAGAAGGAGCAGCAAGGGTAGCAGAGCTTCCCTGCCTCATTCTACTAAGATGGGGTCTGGCCCACCCTCAGCGGGTAAAGGGGCGGAGTTGGCTGTTTTGAGGATCTCAGTGCATGTTGTTGGAGCTTACCCCAGAAGAGTGCGAGGCGGTGATCCCGCTGGTGCCGACGCGGCTCCAGTACGCAGCTTACTGGAGCGATGCCCTCAAGAGCGTAGGCCGGATCATTACAGCTATTTTGGTGGGCGTAGCGCTGCTGGTGCTGTCTCGCGCTTTTGGCGAGGGATCCTTCTTGGGGGCAGTCTCCTTTCTGGCGGGGTTTCTCTCGTTGCTCTACCCTTTCCTCTGGGGGCCCCTCTACACCATCTCCCGCCGGCAGCTAGCCTTTCGCGAGATCCCTTACGGAGGGCTCTTTTTTGGCCAGGTGTTGAGCACCCGCCGCTACGAGGTGGTGGTGGAAGAGCGGGAAAAGGTGGATGAAGAGGGGCAACTCTATATTGAAGAAGTGCGCGAGCGCCAGTTTGAGATGGAAATTGGCGATGAAACAGGAGTTCTCTACCGAGTGCGGGCCAGGGACGATCCCCGCTACCGGCGAATTGTTAAAAAGCAATCGGTGCTGGCGCTGGTGAAGGCCTATTCCCGCGATCTGCGGCGCCGACCGACCTTGAGCGAAGTCTACGTGGTCAAGCTAGGGGAGTGGGTGGGAGATGTTTCCTATCTGGATCGGGAGGCGTTTTTGGAGTTGGCCGACGAGCTGCTGGCGCTCGAGCTAGGACCGGAGGCGAAGGCATAGAAACCTTATGTCAGAGGCTGGAATCACCCGCGCAGCTTGGATCGTGGCGGCCTTGGTGGTGTCGGCAGCCCTGGGGCCGCGGTTGGCTCTGCCTTTGGCTGGGATGGTGGGCTTGGTGATTGTCGAGCAGGTGGCCTTTGGGGGGCGGCTCTCGGGGTTGCTGGGCGCGCTGCTGGATTGGGCTTCTCCAGCCTATCGGCGGCGGGTCATCTGCCACGAGGCAGGACACATTGTGGTGGCCCACCTGCTAGGGATCCCCTTGCGCGGCTACGTGCTGGGCCCCTGGCAGGCTTTCCGACACGGGATCCCCGGCTACGGGGGAGTGCAGCTGGATCAAGCCCCCATGCGCACCTGGGAAGCCCAGGGGGGCATCCCCTGGGCAGATCTAGAGCGCTACAGCCTGTTTTGGATGGCAGGGGCTGCCGCGGAGTCTCTCCAATATGGCCAAGTGGTGGGAGATGAGGAGGATAGACAACAGTTGGCCAAGCTGCTGGCAGGGATCTCAGCAGCCCAGCCCTTGACCTCTGCGGCTCAAATGAGGGCCTACATCAACCGCTTTCTGCGCCAGAGCCGGGCCTTGTTGCAAGCCCACCCCGAAGCCTATGCCGTTGCCGTCCGGCACCTAGAGCAGGGATCCCCCCTCCAAGACTGCCTAGCTGCCCTTGCGGCCAGCTTGGAGGAGCGGTGTCAACAACCTGATACATTTACGCTGAACACTGCTGAGCATTACTGCTCAGCGGTGAAGCGATAGCATTCTGTCCGTTTCCGTTGTCACTACGCGATGCTGACGCGACCGCGCTACTCGGACGGAGTCCAAACAGAAAGGCGGTATCCCGCAAAGCCCTGAGCATAACACCCAGAGCGCCTTGCCAATCTCGTGGTAGCCTATGGTTGCACTTTGGGCATCTAAACACCTTTGCGCCACCCAACTTAGTGTGGATGTGCCCGCACTTGGTACAGGTTTTGCTGGTGTACGCTTCCGATACTTCCACGACAACCACGTTTTTCTTCTTGGCTTGAAACTTCAGGAACTGCTTGAACCGATAGTGCGCCCAGGTGAGCATCGCCCTTGCTGTCTTGCTACCAAACTTCCTCCCTGCCTTGGCAACCATCTTGGCTGACTCGAAAGTGGGGAGGAATATCAATCGGTAGTTATCCGTTAGGAACGCCGCTACCTTGCGATGGCACTCGTCCACCAAGTTCCTGATTCTCTCCCGCAGACGAAACGCCGCTTGCCGCATTCGCCTACGCTTGGGTCGCGGTGCTTTACTCAGCCTAGATTGCAGATCGTCTAGGTGGTAGCACAGCCGAACGATCCTGCCAAAGTCTCCCTTGGCGATATCTACAAAGCCCGCCCCATCAAACCCTGTAAGGAAGCTTCTTACTCCAGGGTCAAGTGCGATCACCCCCTTTGCTAACGAACACTGCTCGTTCACGGGCTCAGGAAAGATGGCATACCATCTGTCTTTCACCCGCATTAGCTCAGTTCCGCGTGCCCATTCTCTGGGCATCTCCTCGGATGCACGGAACGCCAAACCTCGGGTGAGTTTCGGATACCACGTCCCATTGCGAAAGTTGCCGGCGTTGAATTGCAGCGTATGCGACCTGTCTCGCACACTGCGAAACCTCGCGTCTTTGCTTCGGCGAAACGCCAACCACGCCTCGACGACCGCGTTCTGCTTGATGTGGCAAGGGGCGTCCTTCACCCACCCAGGCAGGTCGGAGCGCAGGATGATGTCCCGCAGCTTTCTGGCCGTTCTTGGAGCACCATGCTGACGCTGATAGGCAATCGCTTGGTTGTAGCAGTACCGGCACGCCGCTTGCCACCGCTTCCAGACCTTAGCCAGCGCCGGCTCCGGATAAATCCGTATCTTTCTCGATTGCAGCCCGATATTTCCTGAGTCCGTAGAGCCGACTGCTGAAGCAGTGCAGGATGGTGAGGATATCCTCAACCAGTTCCTGTTGGGGAGAAAGGTGATCGTCATCGAGAACCAAGATTTCGCACCCGTATTGACGGCAGTACCACTCAACGAACTCAAATCCAAACCGGCAGAGTCGATCCCGGTGAGCGACCACAATCGTTCCGACATCTCCCGCACGAACTCGTTCCAATAAGGCAAGGAACTTTGGTCTTTTGAAGTCGAGACCGCCGCCAACCTCTCCGACCACTTCGGCTCCAGGATAGAGGTTAACCAGTCTTGCAATCTGTCTCTCCAAGTCTGGTTTCTGCCCTCGACTGCTGACTCGGGCGTACAAAACGACTCGTTTGGCTTTCTTTGGCGTTCTGATGTAGCTGTCGAGGTCATACCTTCTTGCCCTACCAGATGGAGTACGTATTGCTTTGATCCAGCCTTTCTGTTCCCATCGCCTCAAGGTGTGGAGACACACCCCAAAATAATCCGCCGCTTCTCTCGGTTTTACATACCTAGCCATACCAAGCAGCCATACTGAACATATTGTACATTATTTTCAGTATAGTCCAGCATATCATTGACTAGAGTCATGCTCCCTCGCCCTCTTCTGAAACCTCTTGCTGATACACTGTGACATACGAAAAAAGCTCGGGATCCCCCAGGCTCGGGATCCCAGCGGTTGACTACATCGTTGTGTCGCTTAGGGAGGATCCATCTTGCGCCCCATCCTCATTGCCGGCAACTGGAAAATGCACAAGACTCAGGCTGAGGCTCGCCAGTTTCTGCGCGAGTTTCGTCCAGCCCTGCAAGCCTCGTCTGCAGGGGTGAGGCCGCAGCGGCAGATCATTCTCTGCGTGCCCTTCACAGACCTGGCCGTGGTGGTAGAAGAAACGCGGGGATCCGGCATGGCTGTGGGAGCCCAGAACCTGCACTGGGAGGATCAAGGGGCGTTTACGGGAGAGATCTCCGGCCCCATGCTGGCAGAGCTGGGGGTGCGCTACGTTATCGTCGGCCACAGCGAACGGCGGCAGTACTTTGGCGAAACCGATGAAACCGTCAACCGGCGCTTGGCCGCGGCCCAGCGGCACGGGCTCACCCCCATCCTCTGTGTGGGGGAAAGCTTGCAACAGCGGGAGCAAGGCCTGACCGAGTCTTGGATTGTGGGACAGTTGGATCGCGCCTTGCCGGGGATCGATCTGCGCAACCTCGTGATTGCCTACGAGCCAATCTGGGCCATTGGCACGGGGAAAACCTGTGCAGCCGCCGAGGCCAACCGCGTCATCGGCCTTATCCGCCAGCATCTGGGCGCCGACCACCTGCCCATCCTCTACGGTGGCTCGGTCAAAGCCAGCAACATCGACGAGCTGATGGCCCAGCCGCAGATTGACGGTGTACTGGTGGGAGGGGCCAGCCTCGATCCCCAAGAGTTTGCCCGCATTGTCAACTTCCAGGCCCTGACTCCTGCCGCAGCAGCGGCTCCCTAGGTTCCTCAGCGAGATTGCCCCCACAGTAGAGCCACGGGAAAAGACTTGAGGATGGCGCCCACCGACAAGGTGTCGCCGGCAGGGATCCCTTCTTGGGTGAGGCCATTGACCCACTCCAGCCGCTTCCAGCGCGGCAGCTGAATTTCTGTGTCTTTCCAAACAGCGTCCCCCAAGGGATCCTGCGTCTGGTAAATTAGGGAGGTTAGGAAGCGGGGCGCCACCACCAGGACGACTTGTTTGTCGTGCTGACGGGCAAAAGCAATGACATGGTTGGCATAGGAGCCGCTCACCTGCAGGGGAATATAACTGCCTTCCAGAAATAGCTGCGGCTGTTCCTGACGGGCCTTTAGCACCTGATGGATGAGAAACAGCTTAATGCGGCCGTCGTGGCGGTGAAGCAGAAGATCTTGGATAAGTTGCAGGGGATCCTGCTTGATTCGCCGTTGAATTTCTTCGAGGTAAGCCAGGCGGCGGGAAAAGTCCACAGGCCGACGATTGTCGGGATCGACCATGCTGAGATCCCACAGCTCCGTGCCCTGGTAGATATCCGGGATCCCAGGGCTGGTGAGCTTCAGCAGAGTTTGAGAGAGAGAGTTAAAGATGCCAAAGTGGGCAATTTTGCGCTGAAAGGGCAGGAAAGACTCCAAGAAGGGGCTTGAGGGCCGCAGGATCTGATCGATGAAAGCAAGGGTAGCTTCTTCGTATTCGGTATCGGGGCGAAGCCAAGCAGTATGAACCTTAGCTTCCCGAACTGCTTTAATGGCGTAGTCTTTAACTCGCTGGATAAAGGTAGGAACTTCCTCTGGTTGAAAAGGATAGGAGCCGATCAAAGTCTGATAAAGAAAATACTCGTCGTTGCGATCGGGCAGCTCCGAACGCTTCGCTTGCTTGCTGCGAACTTTGTAGCCAAGATTCAACTCATGCCAGAGTTTAATGTGCTTCTCCCATTCAGCGGGGAGTTCCGAGAGCACATTCAGGCGGGCCCGCACATCCTCGCCGCGTTTGGTGTCATGGGTGGAGGAAGCATTCATTGAGAAGGGCCACTGGGCTGCTCGTTCTTGGTTAAAGCGATGGAACTCTTGGACAGAAATGCCAAAACGATATAGATCCCCACCTACTTCGTTCAGGGATAGCAGCCTGTTGTAAACGTAGAAGGCCGTATCCTCTACCCCTTTGGCCATGAGAGGGCCAGCCAACTGTTGCAGCCGCATGGCAAAGTAGATTTGCTCGTTTTTCTCTTCCTCTGAGACGTTTTCGGGGAACTCAAGGCAGAGAAAGCGCTGCAGGAAATTCAGCTCGTTAACCAAAATGGGCAGGTTCTCCTTAGCTTTCTCTACAGCTTGGCGGACGGCCTGTTGACCTTCTGAGCTGAGGATCCCTTCGTGGATGTAGACTCGGTAAACTGGGAAACACACCAAAACCTCTGCCAAGGCTCGGCGCAAGCTGTAGAGGGTGAAGTCATTGGCATAGCGGTGATGGCTGGTAATCTGCTTGAGCAAAAAAGCAAGGTTGTCCATGTCCCCTGCCAGGTTGCGCTCGATAATCAGCCGTTTTTTATCTTCGATAACCTGTTCTGGTGACTGTTGCAGGTTGGTGAAATCTTGATAAAGAGCACTGAAGGCTTCTGCATTCTCTGATTGGCAAAAGATGCCATTAAGCTTAGCTAAAAAGTCGTAACCCGTTGTGCCTTGAACTGGCCATTGCTGAGGTAGCTTCTCATTAGCTTCTAGTATTTTTTCTACCACAATGTAGAGATCTGGACAGCGTTCTCGCAGACGGTGGAGATACTCCTCTGGGTTAAATAGGCCATCGATGTGGTCGATGCGTAAACCTGTGAAGCGCCCCTGTTCTGCGAGCTTGAGAATGAGCTGATGCGTTTTGCGAAATACTTCGCGATCTTCCATCCGCAGCGAGATCAGATCGTTGATGGTAAAAAAACGACGATAATTAATCTCCTCAGCACCCACCTTCCAAAAGGAGAGGCGAAAGTTTTGCCGTGCCAAAAGGCTGTCCAACAAGTCAAAGCTGGAGGGATCCCCGGGCTTGCCGTTGAAGATGGCGATGTTCTCGTCAAAGAAGCTTTGAATATGCGGGCTAGAGGTGTAGAGCTCCCAGAGGGAGTGCTTGGCAAAGCTAATTTGATCCGTGCGCTCTAGGAGATCCTCTTTGCTAGGAATAAACTTGAGGCTGAAGAGGATCCCGAGTAGTTTGACATAGTCGGGGTGGCTGCGCCCTAGTTTCCGCCGCAACTTGCCCAGGTTATAGGTAAAAACATCGGCATAGGTGTCAATATTGAGAGGAAATCTTAAGTTGTAGTAGTTAATGCTCAGGCCGTCGGCATCATAGCGTAGCTGAATCTGGCCTGACTCCAGGCACTTGTTGTAGAAGTCGCCCAGGAAGGGAGCAAGGATTCTGCCCTTGATCCCCAGATAGGAGTGATCCCAATTCACGTCAAAGTAGTCGATAAAGTCTGAGTTAGGCCCGCTTTCCAAAACATCCATCAGCATTTGGTTTTGGCCGTCGTAGGCCATGTGGTTGGGCACGATGTCTTGGATCCAGCCGATTCCCTGCTGGTTGAGGGTTTCCCACAAGAGTTCAAACTTTTCACTCCCCCCTAACTCCACGTTGATCTGCCTGGGATCCACGACGTCGTAGCCATGGGTGCTGCCCTTGCGGGCCTGAAAGATGGGGGAAGCATATAGATCGCTGATGCCCAGCAACTTCAGGTAGGGGACAATTTGCCGCGCTGCCTCGAAGTCAAATCCAGCGTGAAACTGAATGCGATAGGTGGAAGTCGGGATCCGCATGACGACCTCAAAACGACGACAAGGTGGCTCAGCCCATGACCAGAAGGGATGTTTCCAGGGTAGCGGCTAAGATCGGGAGGTCCCGCATAAAGATCGGCAAAACCCTAGATAGGTGTTCACGGGCACAAGAGCGCCAAAGGGCAAGCAACGATGCTAAACCAGGCGGCGGCGAGATGGGCAACGATTTTTCTCTTGAGCGGCACTTCTGGGAGCGATCTGAGCTTTGCCCAAGGGGAGTTGCGGGTGGGGGACGAACCGGTTTTCACCCTGCCCACTCCCGCTACCTCTGCCCATCTGCGTCTGGTGCAGCAACGTCTGGAGGAGATTTTGCTGCAGGCCAGCAGCTCCCAGCCCCAGGTCGGTTTGGAGATCCCTGCTCCTCCCACTCCGGATCCCTTGGTGGCTCCTCTGCCAGCCCATACTCTTCTCAATGGGCAACTGCCGTCGACAGTGACGCCGGTGGATGCAGAGGCCTACGCCACTTCTCAACCGGCGGATTTGGCGCGACGGCTACAGAAGACCCTAGACTCGGCGGAGAGCCAGCAGCGGCTCTATCGCCGATAATGGGCGGCTGGTTACCGGTGGACCGTGCATCGGGAATCATGTCGTTTATTGGCAGATCCCTTTTGGGGAGGATCCCCTGGGGTTTTCCTATCAGCCGGTGCTGCCGGATCCCCCGCCGGAGCGGCTATTTTTGTTAAACCGCCTGCCTCAGTTTGTGCCCTACGAGTTGCGACCCTAAGCGTTTTTCTACGGCCTCCTATGTCCTCTACACCATCCACGCCAACCCTTCCCCGCCAGCCCCGCATCCTGTTGGGCCTGCGGGCTGACCATTTTCGCCATCCTGTGGATCTGCAGGCAACCCGCTCTCTGCAGCAGGTGCCGGGGCTGGGCCTGCTGATTCAGAATTTGCTCGGCTCGACGGCAGGGGAGATTTTTTATCTGGATAACATCGCCTCGAGCATTCAAATCAACGAGCACCAGTTGCCGGAAATTCACCAGCTTCTGGTGCAGGCCTGTCGCATTCTAGATCTGGAAGTGCCCCAGCTCTACGTGCGCCAAAATCCCGTGCCCAACGCTTACACTTTTGCCATGCAGGGGAAAAAGCCCTTTATCGTCCTGCACAGCTCCCTGCTGGACTTGCTGGAGCCGCCGGAAATTCAAGCCGTGATCGCCCACGAGCTGGGCCACCTCAAGTGCAACCACGGCGTCTACTTGACGATGGCCAACCTTCTCATGCTTTCGACCAGTTTGCTCCCCTTCGGTGGGCTCTTCTATCAAGCGCTGCAAGATCAACTGCTGCACTGGCTGCGCTGTGCCGAGTTTACCTGCGACCGGGCGGCGCTGCTGGTTACCCAGGACGCAAGAACGGTGATCTCGGTGCTAATGAAGCTGTGCGGCGGCTCGCCGCAGTTGGCCGCCAAGCTCAATGTGGATGCTTTTCTGGAGCAGGCCCGCACCTACGAGGAGCTGGACGACGATCTCTGGCAGCTTGAGCTGAAGCAGATGCAGACCATTGGGCGCACCCACCCGCTGCCGGTGCTGCGAGCTCGGGAAATTGAGCGCTGGTTCCGCAGCAACACTTACCGGCAAATTTTGGAGCAGCACGGCTCGACTGCTGCCTGAGAGGCCAGGATGGCTTCCCTCGGAGTGACCTCTGGCCTCCCCCTGATTGTGGGGGAGACCCTTTTCGATTGTTTCCCAGACAAGGTGGTGCTGGGCGGTGCGGCTTTGAATGTGGCTTGGAACCTCAAAGGGCTAGGATCCGATCCCGTCTTGCTCAGCCGCGTCGGCCAAGATGAGGCGGCAGAACAGTTGTTGGCGGCGCTGCGGCGGCAGGGGCTGCGTCTGGAAGGGCTGCAGCGGGATCCGCTTCACCCCACCGGCCAAGTCCGGGTCACGCTGGATGGGGAGGGGATTCCGACCTTCGCCATCTTGCCCGACCAAGCCTACGACTACATCCAGTTGGACAGGGCAGCTCTGCAAGCCCTCCGCCCCAGCCTGATCTACCGGGGCAGCTTGGCGGCGCGTCGAGAAGCAGCCCATCGCCATTTTCAGGAGACCCTTCCCACTTTGGGCTGTCCGGTGTTTTTGGACCTCAATCTGCGGGATCCCTGGTGGCGCCCAGGCCCCGTCCGGGAAATGCTGCGCACCTGCGCTTGGCTGAAGCTGAACCAAGAGGAGCTGGAGCAGGTGGTGCAGTTAGAAAGCATCCCCGCCGGCAAGGTGGAGGAACAGGGGCAGGCCTTGCGGGCGCGGTTGAACCTGAGGGGCTTGTTCCTAACGCTGGGGGCGGCAGGTGCATTCCTGTTCACCGGTAGGGGGGTGTATCGGGGGGAGCCGGTGCCGGTGCCGCGGCTGGTGGATACGGTGGGGGCAGGGGATGGGTTTAGCGCGGTGGCCATCCTGGGCCTGCTGCAAGGATGGCCGGAGGCGGTGTTGCTGCAACGGGCGGTGGAGTTTGCGGCGGCCATCTGTGGAGTTGCGGGGGGCGCCCCCCCAGATCCGGCGTTCTATCGCCCCTTCCGGCAAGCGTGGGGGCTGTAGAAGCTACTGGAACTGGCGCCAGTGGAACTGGGCGTAGCGCCCCCCCTTGCTCAGCAACTCGCGATGATTGCCCTCCTCCAACAGTTGCCCCTGCTCGAGGACGAAAATGCGATGGGCGCTGCGCACCGTAGAAAGGCGGTGGGCGATCACAAAAACCGTGCAGCGCTGCATCAACCGCTGCAGAGCTTCCTGCACCAAGGCCTCAGACTCGTTATCCAAAGCAGAGGTGGCCTCGTCCAGGATCAAGATCTTGGGGTTGAGCAACACGGCGCGGGCAATGGCCAACCGCTGCCGCTGGCCGCCGGAGAGGGTAACTCCGCGTTCTCCAACACGGGTGGCGTAGCCATCGGGCAGGCTCTCGATGAAACTGTCGATGTTGGCCACGCGGGCCGCCTGCCGCACTGCTTCCAGGTCAAAGTCCTCTTGGCCGTAGGCGATGTTGCTGGCGATGGTGCCGGAAAACAGGGTAATCTCCTGGGGCACGATGCCGATCTGGCGGCGCAAGCTCTTGAGGGTGACGGTGCGGATGTCGATGCCGTCGATGCGGATGCAGCCTTCCTGGGGATCGTAGAAGCGCGGGATCAGGTTGACCAGGGTGGATTTGCCGGCGCCGGAGGATCCCACCAGGGCGACAATCTCGCCGGGGGCCACCTGGAAGCTGATCTGTTTGAGCACCGGCTGATCTGGTTTGTAGGCAAAGGAAACCTGCTCGAACTCCACCCAGCCTTCAATGGGCGGCATGGGGCGGGCGCCGGGCAGCTCCCGCACGCGGGAGCGGGTATCCAAGAGCTCGAAGATCCGCTCCACCGAGGCTTCCCCCTGTTTCAGCTCGCTGTAGTTGTTGGTGATGTGGACAATGGGGTCGATCAGCATGGCGACCCCGGCAATAAAGCCAAGAAACTGGCTGCCGGTCAGGTTGCCCTTGCTAATCTGCCAGCCCCCCACCCAAAACACCCCCAACACGCTCATGGCGTACAGAAAGCCCACCACCGGGTCTTGGATAGCTTTAACCTGTTCGGTTTGGAAGCGGGCCAGGCGGTTGTTCTCGGCCATGGCGCTGAAGCGGCGGATCTCGTAGTCCTCGGCAGCAAAGGCGCGGGTGAGGCTGATGCCGGCAAAGGCTTCCGTCAGAAGGGAGGACAGGTCGGCCATGCTCTCCTGGTTAAGGCGGGAGCGCAGCAGCAGCCGCTCCCCAAACCAACTGATCAAGGCGCCCATCAGGGGGGCAATCACCAGGGTGGTCAAGGTGAGGATGCCGTTGAGGTAGAACAGGTAGGCCACTACCGCCAAGATGGTGAGCACGCTGGGGATGAAGCGGTGGAAAAAGCGCTGCACCACTTCGCCCACCCGATCCAGATCGCCGGTGAGGCGGTAGACCAGGTCGCCGGTGCGGCTGCCGGAAAAGTAGTCCACATCCAACCCCTGCAAATGGGCGTAGAGCCGTTGCCGCAATTCCAATACCATTTGCAAAGAGGCCTTGGCCATAAGGGTGTCCTGGCCGTACTGGAAGGCGCCGCGCACCAGAAAAAACACCACCCCGATCAAGGCCAAGATCCGCAGTTGCCCCAGATCCCCCGCGCCGATGGAGCGGGCCACCCACTCGATCAAGTAGGCGAGGGCAGGCATAGTGAGGACAAAGCCAAGGGTACAGGCCAGCCCCAGCAGCAACATCCACAGGTGGGGCCGAATGAAGGGAAAAAGGCGGCGATAGCTACGACCCGGATGCACAGATCTCAGAAGAAAGGGCTTCTGCCCCACTCAGCTTACCGGATCGGGCCACAAGCTGCTGCCGGGATCCCTGGCCAGCGGGGTTGTCTCTTAGACGGCTCTGGCTAGCCTAACTTTTGCCCATACCTGGCAAGGGGGGATCCCCTTCTTCGACGGCGTCTGCGCCAACGTCGCCAGCGGGAGACCAGGCAATCGCTGAGGCTGTGGTTCAGCGAACCCAGCTCCAGCCCCATGCCCACCCAAAGCAGCGTCTCTGCGTGCGCATGCAACCCTTGCCAGAGGTGGTTGCGCCAGGCCCAGGGCCGCCACTGCCACCAGCCCAGGCGGGATCCCAGCCAAGCCCCCGGCAGGCCCACCCCCGCCACCCACAGGCCCAGGTAGAGCACGCGCAGGGCAGTGCCGACGATCGGCCCGTGGGACCAGAAGGAGCGGTGTTGCAGGCAGCGGCGGTAGGGGAGCCAAATCCAGCGCAGGAACAGCCAGCGGCGATACTGGCGAGAGTCAGTGTCCAGATCCCCGGAAAACATCAGGCCGCTGAAGAGATAGGCGGATCCCACGGCCAGAGCTACGGCAGCGCTGTTGCCCAACAGGCCGGCTGCCAAAGTGACGCCGGGAGCTGTCCAGAGGGTGATGCGATCGTGGGTGGATCCTAGAGGCATGAAGCCAGCGCAGCGCTCCGCTGCGGCTGAGTCTAGCCGCAGGAGAAGGAAAAAGCTTGCCCTCAGGCCGGGATCCCTCGATTGAGGCGATCCAACACCTGCAACTGCCGGTAGAGCATCTCCACCCGCGGCATCTGAATCCCGCCTTGCTGGGCATAGCGGAGCGGGTTGGCAAAAATAGCCTCCAGTTCCAGGGGACGCTTGCGCTCGTAGTCGATCTTCATGCTGGTTCGGTAGGGGGCCATCTTCTCGGTGCTGGCCAGCATCTCGGAGATCAGGGTCTGCGGGAGGTGGCGGCCACAGGCGGCAGCCCCCTGGATCACCTCGTGCATCAGCGTTTCCGCCAAAGCGCGGGCCTCAGGGTCGCGGATCATTTGCTGGGTATCGGCGTTGAAGATCACCGAGAGGCCGTTGAAGGGAATGTTCCAGACCAACTTCTGCCAGCGGGCCAACATCAGATCCGGAGAAAGAGAGGTCGGGATCCCGGCCCGCTGAAAATCTGCTTGAACTTGTTGAAGGCGAGGCGTGATCCCCTGGGGCGCATAGCCGGGGCCGTATTCCGCCAGCAGCACCGAGCCATAATCCAGATGACAGATGTGGCCGGGGCCGACTTTGTTGGAGCTGATAAAGCACAGCCCGCCGATCACCCGCTCAGGGCCAACCCAGTTGGCAATCTCCGGCTCCGCCCCCAGGCCGTTTTGCAGCAGGATCACCACGCCGTTGTCCGCCAGCACAGGCGGCAGCAACCGTGGCAGGAGGTGATTTTGGGTAGCTTTCAGGGCCACGATCACCCCTTCGCAGACGGGCATCTCCTCCACGGCGGCGTAGGCATTTACCTGGGGTAAGTGAAAGTCGCCCCAGCAGGACTCTACCCACAGCCCTTTCTGGCGCACGTGGTCGTAGTCGCTGTGCAAGAGAAAATGCACCGTGAAGCCAGCCTGTTGCAGTTTTGCCCCGTAAAACCCTCCCAGGGCGCCTGTGCCCAAGACAGCGTAGCGACGGGTTTCCGGCAAGACAGCCATAGCGGCAAAAGTCGGCAGATTATCCCCACCATACCGCACCCCAGGGGCGTCTCAGGCTCACTCTCTGCTGTTTTCCTCAAGTTTGGCGTCGATCAACAACACCCGCTCCTCGCCGTCGGTTTCCCGCAGGTGCACTTTGACGATCTGCTCAGGGGCCGTGGTTAGCTTGTGACCGCAGTAGTCTGGTTGAATGGGAAACTGGCGGTGGCCGCGGTCGATCAACACGGCCAGGCGCACTTGCTCCGGTCGCCCAAAGTGGTTGAGAGCCTCCAGAGCCGCACGGACGGTGCGACCCCGGAAGAGCACATCGTCCACCAACACCACTTCTTGGCCGGTCAGATCCCGCGGCAGCTCGCTGCGATTGGGAGTGCGCAGGCCGCCGGAGCCCAGGTCGTCTCGGAAGAAGGTGATGTCCAGCTCTCCTACCTGCGGTGGGCTCCCGAAGCCGGTGGCGATGCGATCCCGCAGGCGGTAGGCCAAGGGGACGCCGCGAGTGCGAATGCCGATCAACACCAGCCTGTCCAGGTGGGGGTGATCCCTGGCAATTGCTGTAGCCAGAGCGTCGATCAGCTCCGCTATCTGCTGCGCATTGAAGACCTCGACTGTGGACATGGATCCCTGTCCCCCCCTCGCCAGTTGGGACTCAGCTTATAAAAGCCCAAATTAGCCCAATCTACCGGCGGGATCCCCATCCAGTAGGATAAAAGTAAGAGCAATCCCAAAGCCGTGGAGGTTTCCTGGAGGGATCTGCGATGTCTGTTGCTTGGCCGGCTTCTGGTTTGGTGAGACTGTCCTGGCTGACCCCTTTCCTGCGGGGTGCGGTGTTTTGCGGGCTGATCCTGTGCCTGGGTGTCGCCCTCTTGGGATCCCCGTCCTGGGCAGAAGACTACAGCAAGCGGGATCTGCAGGGGGCGAACTTTGCCGGACAAGACCTGAGCGGCTGGAAATTTCTCAAGGCCAACCTGCGACAAAGCGATCTCAGCCATGTCAAAGCGGCAGGGGCGAACCTGTTCGGGGCCAATCTCAGCAAAGCCAACTTGCGCGGAGCCGACTTGCGCGGGGCCACTTTGGACATGGCCAACCTACAGGGTGCGGATCTGCGAGAAGCGCAACTGCAGGACAGCATGATGTGGCTGGCCCGAGTCGAAGGGATCCAAATTGATGGGGCGGATTTCACCAATGCGTTGATACGGCAAGACGCCCTCTCCATCCTTTGCGAACGGGCCACCGGCGTTAACCCTGTAACCGGTCGGGCCACCCGCGACACTCTTGAATGTGACTGATCCTCACCCCCGGCTCTTCTCCCAGAGGGAGAGGGGAGATAGGCAGCAGAACCCATCGCCTCACTGCCCTCTGGAATCCGGATTTTAGGAGCTGGAAGCGGCTGCCTCAGAACGGGCGGGCTTGCGTTGAAACTGGCTGAGCAGCGAGTTCCAGGCCAAGCGGGCCATGGATAGCAGCCAATTGCCCTCCAATTCCTTGAACAAGTCCATGTTGAGCTTGAAGGCGTAGTTGGCTTCCGCCACAATGCGCTCGATGGTGGCCTGATCCAGCTCCAGCGCGTCCAACTGGGCGCGGTAGCGCTGCTTAAACTTGCCCTCGTGGGGGATCTGCTCGAAATCGTAAAAGGCCGTTCCTTCCCCCGGCGGCAGGCCCATGGCCCGGCGGGCGATGTTTTTCAGGATCTGGCCGCCCGAGAGGTCGCCGATGTAGCGGGTGTAGGCGTGGGCAATCAGCAGAACCGGGTCTTTTTCCACCACTTCTCGAATGCGGTTGACATAGACCTGGCAAGCGGGAGAGGGCTTGACCACGGCACGCCAATTGGGGCCGACAAAATAATTTAAATCCTTCTCCAGGCTGGCCCTGCGCCACAATTCGGGATAGTAAAGCCGGCCCACCAGCGGGTGCTCTCGCAATTGGGCAAAGCCCTCTTCCAGAGCGCTGTAGACAAAGTAAAAGTTGCCCACATAGCGGCTGTAGGCTTTTTTATCCACCACTCCCTTGAGGAAACACTTGATAAAGGCCATGTTCTCGGCCATGGTGTGGGACTGCTTGGTGCCCTCTCGCAACTGGGCCGACAAGCTGTGGTCCCGGTTATACAGATCACTTTTTTTATTCTGATTGTTCTGGCTTTGACTCACAAAACCCTCCTCGCCAACAAACTGTGCTTCATTAGATCACCCGCAGATCACCCGCAAGCCATCCCGAGGTTCCCCCAGCCTGAGAAGCTTTGTAAACCCATTCCCGATCCTTTCTCATGATTGATGGCTCCGCGTCTTGCCCCCTAGCCTGCATCAACAGCGTGCATCTCAAAAGCGACAAAGACCGGCGCCGCGTCCACCCTGGCGACCGGCTGAGCCTGTCAGAACCACCCCTCCGATCCCCACGGTCGACCGGAAATCCGAGCTGGAGCAGCGGATGATCCGTAAAAACGGTCAAAGATTAGAATAATCTGCCTGAGTGTGAATGGATGTGAACAATCCTTAAGGCACGGTGGGAATCGTCCCTGCTCCGGCAGCCAAAAGGGGATCCCAAGCGGTTTTGCCGAGATTTTCCAGGTGCGCCCCCACGGGATCCGGACAGTCCCTCGGCCTTTGTAACGTTCGTTGACGATCGTTGGCAGGGTTTCTATAATTAGAGGCCTGACTGCAGCGCAACCCCTGCCGAGCAACGCATGACACAATTAGCAGTGCCATCCCCTGCCGCTCCTACCTTGCCTGACCTGGTAGAGATTCAGCGGGAGAGTTTTTTGTGGTTTTTGCGAGAAGGGTTTGAAGAGGAGCTCCTCAGCTTTTCCCCTATCGTCGATTACACAGGCAAGCTGGAGCTGCACTTTCTGCCGGAGTACCGCCCTGGGGATCCCTCCAAAGGGTACAAGATCAACAAGCCGCGCTACGACCCTGAGGAAGCTAAGCGACGGGATGCTACCTACCAAGCGCAAATCCGGGTGCCCACTCGCCTGATTAACAAAGAGACGGGCGAGATCAAGGACATGGACGTCTTCATCGGCGAGCTGCCTTTGATGACGGATCGGGGTACCTTCATCATCAACGGCGCCGAGCGGGTGATCGTCAACCAAATCGTGCGCAGCCCCGGCGTCTACTACAAGTCGGAGCTGGACAAAAACGGTCGGCGCACCTACAGCGCCAGCCTCATCCCCAACCGGGGCGCCTGGCTGAAGTTTGAGACCGACAAAAACGGCCTGGTGTGGGTGCGCATCGACAAAACCCGCAAGCTCTCGGCGGCGGTGCTGCTGAAGGCCTTGGGCCTGAGCGACTCGGAGATCTACGACAGCCTGCGCCACCCCGAATTTTTCCAAAAAACCATGGAAAAAGAGGGGCACTACAGCGAAGAAGAGGCCCTGATGGAGCTGTACCGCAAGCTGCGGCCTGGCGAGCCTCCCACCGTCTCCGGCGGCCAGCAGTTGTTGGAATCCCGCTTCTTCGATCCCAAGCGCTACGACCTGGGCCGAGTAGGGCGCTACAAGCTCAACAAAAAGCTCAATCTCAACGTGGCGGAAAATGTGCGGGTGCTCACCGTCACGGACATCTTGGCCGTCATCGACTACCTGATTAACTTGGAGTACGACATCGGCCATGTGGACGACATCGATCACCTGGGCAACCGCCGCGTGCGCTCGGTGGGCGAGCTCTTGCAAAACCAAGTACGGGTGGGCCTCAACCGCCTGGAGCGGATCATCCGCGAGCGCATGACGGTCTCCGAGTCAGAGAACCTCACCCCGGCCTCGCTGGTTAACCCCAAGCCCTTGGTGGCGGCCATCAAGGAGTTCTTCGGCTCCAGCCAGCTCTCCCAGTTCATGGATCAGACCAACCCGCTGGCGGAGCTGACCCACAAGCGGCGGCTGTCGGCCTTGGGCCCCGGTGGCCTGAGCCGGGAGCGGGCCGGCTTTGCCGTGCGGGATATCCACCCCAGCCACTACGGGCGCATCTGCCCCATCGAAACTCCGGAAGGCCCCAACGCCGGGCTGATCGGATCCCTGGCCACCCACGCCCGCGTCAACCAGTACGGCTTCATCGAAAGCCCTTACTACCGGGTCGAAAACGGCGTGGTGCGCAAGGATCTGGGGATGGTCTACCTCACCGCCGACGAGGAGGACGAGTATCGCGTGGCGCCGGGGGATGTGCCGGTGGATGCCGAAGGCCGCATCACCGCCGACTTGGTGCCGGTGCGCTACCGCCAGGAATTTACCACCGCCCACCCCAGCGAGGTGCACTACGTGCAGGTGTCGCCGGTGCAACTGATCTCGGTGGCCACCTCCTTGATCCCCTTTTTGGAGCACGACGACGCCAACCGCGCCCTGATGGGGGCGAACATGCAGCGGCAGGCGGTGCCCCTGCTCAAGCCGGATCGGCCTTATGTGGGCACGGGTTTGGAAGCCCAGGCGGCGCGGGACTCTGGCATGGTGGTGGTGTCGCGCACCAGTGGCGTGGTGACCTATGTTTCCGCCGACGAAATCGTGGTGCGGCCAGACGACGGCGGGGATCCGATTGTTTACCGCTTGCAGAAGTACCAGCGCTCCAACCAAGATACCTGTCTCAACCAGCGCCCTCTTGTCTACGCGGGGGATCGGGTGGTGCCCGGGCAGGTGCTGGCGGACGGCCCGGCGACCGAGGGAGGCGAGCTGGCCTTGGGCCAAAACGTCTTGGTGGCCTACATGCCCTGGGAGGGCTACAACTACGAAGATGCCATCTTGATCAGCGAGCGGCTGGTCTACGATGATGTCTTCACCTCGGTACACATCGAGAAGTACGAGATCGAAGCCCGGCAGACCAAGCTAGGGCCGGAAGAGATCACCCGCGAGATTCCCAACGTGGGGGAAGATGCCCTGCGCAACCTGGACGAAAACGGCATTGTGCGCATTGGGGCTTGGGTGGAAGCCGGCGATATTTTGGTGGGCAAGGTCACTCCCAAAGGGGAGTCGGATCAACCGCCAGAGGAGCGGCTGTTGCGGGCCATTTTCGGCGAGAAAGCTCGCGACGTGCGCGACAACTCGCTGCGGGTGCCCAACGGCGAGCGCGGACGGGTGGTGGATGTACGCATCTTTACCCGCGAGCAGGGGGATGAGCTGCCTCCGGGCGCCAACATGGTGGTGCGGGTTTACATCGCCCTCAAGCGCAAAATTCAAGTGGGGGACAAGATCGCGGGCCGTCACGGCAACAAGGGCATCATCTCCCGCATCTTGCCGATCGAGGACATGCCCTACCTGGCGGATGGCACGCCGGTGGATGTGGTGCTCAACCCCTTGGGGGTTCCCTCCCGCATGAATGTGGGCCAGGTGTATGAGTGCCTCCTGGGCTGGGCGGCAGAACACTTGGGGGTGCGCTTTAAGCTGATGCCCTTCGACGAGATGCACGGCCTGGAAGCCTCGCGGTTGACGGTGGAGGCCAAGTTGCGGGAGGCCCGTGAAAAAACCGGCAAAGACTGGATCTTCAACCCAGAAGGCAAGTACTGCGGCAAGATCCAGGTGTTCGATGGTCGCACTGGCGAGCCTTTCGACCAGCCGGTTACGGTGGGCCGCGCCTACATGCTGAAGCTGGTGCATTTGGTGGACGACAAGATCCACGCCCGCTCTACCGGTCCCTACTCGCTGGTAACCCAGCAGCCCCTGGGGGGTAAGGCGCAGCAGGGTGGCCAGCGCTTTGGCGAGATGGAGGTGTGGGCTTTGGAGGCGTTTGGAGCGGCCTACATCTTGCAGGAGCTGCTCACCGTCAAGTCGGACGATATGGTGGGGCGCAACGAGGCCCTCAACGCCATCGTCAAGGGCAAGCCCATCCCTCGACCCGGCACGCCGGAATCTTTCAAGGTGTTGGTGCGGGAGCTGCAGTCCCTCTGCCTGGACGTGTCTGTCCATAAGGTGGAGGTGGACAGCGACGGCCAGACCCGCGATGTGGAGGTGGATCTGATGGCCGATGTCTCCAGCCGCCACACCCCCTCGCGGCCCACTTATGAATCCGTTACATCCGAGGATCTTTCTCCAGCGGCAGGAGGAACCTTTACCTTAGCCAGGCGCAGCCGCGAGGAAGACGAAGACAGGGAGGAAGAGGACGATTTTTGATTGATGCCAGGGATCCCATTCGGCTCAGGAGAGGAGGGGTGGGGTTCCTCTCCCCTTCCTTTGTAGTTGCTAGGGCAGCAAGTCAGGAGAACAACGGCAATGGCCAAAACGGAGCAACGCTTTGACTATGTCAAGATTGGGCTGGCTTCTCCGGAGCGGATTATAGAGTGGGGCCAGCGCACCCTGCCCAACGGCCAAGTGGTGGGAGAAGTCACCAAGCCGGAGACCATCAACTACCGAACCCTCAAGCCGGAGATGGATGGTCTCTTCTGTGAGCGCATCTTCGGGCCGGTTAAGGACTGGGAGTGTCACTGCGGCAAGTACAAGCGAGTGCGGCATCGCGGCATTGTCTGCGAGCGCTGTGGGGTGGAGGTGACCGAGTCGCGGGTGCGCCGCCATCGTATGGGCTACATCAAACTGGCCGCCCCGGTCACCCACGTTTGGTACCTGAAAGGGATCCCCAGCCACATCGCCACGCTGTTGGACATGCCGCTGCGGGACGTGGAGCAGGTGGTGTACTTCAACGCCTACGTGGTGGTGGATCCGGGCAACGCTCCCAACCTCTCCTACAAGCAGTTGCTGACCGAGGATCAATACCTGGAGATCGAGGATCAGATGTACGAGGAGGGATCCGAGCTGCAACTGCCGGAGAACTGGGCCATGATCGGGGCGGAGGCCATCGAACGCCTGCTCAAGGATATCGACCTGGAAAAAGAGGCGGAGCAGTTGCGGGAGGAGATCGCCAGCGCCCGCGGCCAGAAGCGGGCGCGCCTAATCAAGCGGCTGCGCGTGATCGACAACTTCATCGCCACGGGAGCCCGGCCAGAGTGGATGGTGCTGCGGGTGCTGCCGGTGATCCCGCCCGATCTGCGCCCGATGGTGCAGTTGGATGGGGGGCGCTTTGCCACCAGCGACCTCAACGATCTCTACCGTCGGGTGATCAACCGCAACAACCGCCTGGCGCGGCTGCAGGAGATCATGGCGCCGGAGATCATCGTGCGCAACGAGAAGCGTATGCTGCAGGAGGCGGTGGACGCCCTGATCGACAACGGTCGGCGGGGGCGCATGGTGGTGGGGGCCAACAACCGTCCCCTCAAGTCCCTCTCCGATATCATTGAGGGCAAGCAGGGGCGTTTCCGGCAAAACCTGCTCGGCAAGCGGGTGGACTACTCTGGGCGTTCGGTGATCGTGGTGGGGCCCAACCTGCGCATGCACCAGTGTGGCTTGCCCAAAGAGATGGCCATCGAGCTGTTCCAGCCCTTTGTGATCCACAAGTTGATCAAGCGGGGCATCGTCAACAACATCAAAGCCGCCAAAAAGCTGATCCAGAGCAATGACCCGCAGGTTTGGGACGTGCTGGAGGACGTAATCGACGGCCACCCAGTTTTGCTCAACCGTGCCCCAACGTTGCACCGCCTCGGGATCCAGGCTTTTGAGCCGATCCTGGTGGAGGGGAGGGCGATTCAGCTCCACCCCTTGGTCTGCCCGGCTTTCAACGCCGACTTCGACGGCGACCAGATGGCGGTGCATGTGCCTCTCTCCTTGGAAGCCCAGGCGGAGGCACGCTTGCTGATGTTGGCCACCAACAACATCCTCTCCCCGGCCACAGGCGCTCCGATTATTACTCCCAGCCAAGACATGGTGTTGGGGTGCTACTATCTGACGGCGGACAATCCCCACGCCCCCGACCTTGGCGATCGTTATTTTGCCAGCCTGGAGGACGCCCTCATCGCCTACGACCGCGGCGTCATCGGCCTGCACAGCAAAATCTGGGTGCGCTACAGCGGCCCGATGGAGTTGGGCAAAGAGGAAAAAGAGTCGGAGCCTCAGATTATCGAGGAGCCGGGCGGCACCCGCCTCAAGATCACCAACTACCGCCGCATCCGCGAGGATCGGGACGGCAACGTGATCAGCCAATACATTCGCACCACGGCGGGCCGGATCATCTTCAACAAAACGGTGCAAGATATTTTGTCTGCTTGAGGCTGCCCCTGTGGACGTTGCCCTTGTCGATGGGTAGCTGGGATCCCTGCCCCCTTGTCCAGAACTGTCAGAGTTATCACCGAGGCATTATGAGCGAAAAAGGACGCTTTTCCGCCGGTCTAGTCCGGCAGGCCGCCGATGGCGCCAAGGCCAAGACCCCGCCGCCCCCTGTACCCTTTCGCAACTATCAAATCGGCAAAAAAGAGCTGCGCAATCTGATTGCCTGGTCGTTTGCTCGCTACGGCACCGCCCGCACCGCTCAGATGGCGGATGCTCTGAAGGCCCTGGGCTTCAAATACGCCACCCAGGCTGCCGTTTCCATCAGCATCGAGGATCTGCGCATTCCACCCAGCAAGCGGCAGTTGTTGGCCCAGGCAGAAGCGGAGATCGAGGCGGCCACGGAGCGCTACACCCGCGGCGAGATCACCGAGGTGGAGCGCTATCAAAAGGTGATCGATACCTGGAACCAGACCAACGACCAGATTAAGGAGGAGATGCTCAGCAACTTCCGCCAGAACGATCCCCTCAACTCCGTGTACATGATGGCCAACTCGGGGGCGAGGGGGAACGTCTCGCAGGTGCGGCAGTTGGTGGGCATGCGCGGCCTGATGGCCAACCCGCAGGGGGAGATCATCGACTTGCCGATTAAAACCAATTTCCGCGAGGGCCTGACGGTTACCGAATACATCATCTCTTCCTACGGGGCGCGCAAGGGCTTGGTGGACACGGCTTTGCGCACTGCCGACTCTGGCTACCTGACCCGCCGTTTGGTGGACGTGTCTCAGGATGTGATCGTGCGGGAATCCGACTGCGGCACCGACCAAGGGATCCTGCTGGAACCCCTGATGGATGCGGACAAGGTGGTGGTGTCGCTGGAGGAGCGCCTGGTGGGCCGGGTGCTGGCGCGGGATGTGGTGCACCCGCAAACCCAGGAGATTCTTGCCCGCCGCAACCAAGAGGTGGATCACGACTTGGCCAAGGCCATTGTGGAGGCCGGCATCCGGCAGGTGATGGTGCGTTCTCCCCTCACCTGCGAGGCCAACCGATCGGTGTGCCGGATGTGCTATGGCTGGAGCCTGGCCCACTCCCGGCTGGTGGATCTGGGGGAGGCGGTCGGGATCATCGCCGCTCAATCGATTGGGGAGCCGGGCACCCAGTTAACCATGCGCACCTTCCACACGGGAGGTGTGTTTACCGGGGAGGTGGCCCGCCAAATTCGCGCCCCCTTTGCTGGCGTGGTGCGGTTCCCGAAAAATCTGCGCACCCGCCCCTTCCGCACCCGCCACGGCGACGATGCCCTGCAGCTAGAAGCGAACAACCAAATTGTCCTGGAAGGGCCAGACGGACAACGGGAAGTCTTCGACATGACGCAGGGATCCACTCTGCTGGTGCGGGACGGGGCCCAGGTGCAGCGGGATCAGTTGATTGCGGAAGTGACTGTAGCCAAGGCCGTGCGCAAGAGCACCGAGAAAGCCCAGAAGGAGGTGGTGGCCGACTTGGCGGGGGAAATCCGCTTTGCCGATCTGCCCATCGAGGAGAAAACCGACCGCCAGGGCAACACCACCTGCACCGCGCAGCGGCAAGGGTTGATCTGGGTGATGTCCGGCCAGGTATACAACCTGCCGCCGGGGGCCGAGCCGGTGGTGAAAAACGGGGATCGGGTGCAGGCGGGGGATGTGATCGCTGAGACCTCGCTGGTAACCGAGCACGGCGGCATCGTGCGGCTGCCGGAGCGCAGCGACACCAAAAGTGGGCGCGAAGTGGAGATCATCAACGCCGCGGTGGTGTTGCACGAGGCGCGGGTGCGGGTGGAATCCCACCAGGGCCGGGAGCAATTTTTGCTGGATACGGCCAGCGGCCAGACCTTTGTCCTCAAGGCCACGCCGGGCACCAAAGTGGGCAACGACGAGGTAGTGGCGGAGCTGATCGAGAACAATTTCCGCACCCAGACGGGCGGCCTGGTGAAGTTTGCCGGTGTCGAGGTGGCCCGGCGGGGCAAGGCGAAGCAGGGCTATGAGGTCATCCGGGGCGGCACCTTGCTGTGGATCCCGGAGGAGACCCACGAGGTGAACAAGGACATCTCCCTGTTGAACGTGGAGGATGGCCAGTACGTAGAAGCCGGCACCGAGGTGGTGAAGGACATCTTCTGCCAAAATGCTGGCGTCGTCGAGGTTATCCAGAAAAACGACATCCTGCGGGAGATCGTCATCAAGCCCGGATCCCTGCATCTGGTGGACGACCCCGCCGACCTGGAAATACCCACCGGCACGCTAATCCAGCCGGGCCAGAAGCTGCTCAGCAGCATCGTCCCTGACCGATTGGTCTATCTGGAGCAGGTGGAGACGCCTGAAGGGCCAGGCCTGCTGCTGCGCCCGGTGTACGAGTACGAGATCCCCGACCGGCCGGTGGTGCCCAGCCAAGAGTCTACCAGCGAGTCTGGCCGCTCCATTCGCCTGCGGGCGGTGCAGCGCGTTCCCTTCAAGGATGGGGAGCGGGTGAAGTCGGTGGGGCCGGTAGAACTGCTGCGCACACAACTGGTGCTGGAGATCGATACCGACGCCCCGCAACTGAAGGCCGATATTGAACTGATCCAAGATGAGAAGGATCCCAGTATCCGTCGCCTGCAACTGGTGATCTTGGAAACCCTGCTGCTGCGCCGAGACGTGGAGGCGGATCTAACCCAGGGGAGTACCCACACGCGGCTGTTGGTGAGCGAAGGAGACAGTATCGGCAGGGGGGGTGTTATCGCCCGCACCGAGATTCAGGCCAAAAAAGCCGGGATCGTGCAGGGGATCCGCCAGGGCGCGGAGGTGGTGCGACGGGTTCTGGTGGTTACCGACGACGACCTGCTGACGGTGCCTCTGACGGGCCAAGCCAGCGTCGAGGTGGGAGCGCTGGTGCGGGCCGGCGACGAGCTGGCGCCGGGGATCCCTGCCCCCGAGTCGGGGCAAGTGATGCAGATTGCCGATGGCCAAGTGGTGTTGCGGTTGGCGCGGCCTTATTTGGTGTCGGCGGGTGCCATTCTGCAGGTGCGGGATGGGGATCTGGTGCAGCGGGGGGATTCTTTGGCCCTCCTGGTGTTTGAGCGGGCCAAGACGGGGGACATCATCCAGGGTCTGCCGCGGATCGAGGAGCTGTTGGAGGCCCGCAAGCCCAAGGAAATGTGTGTTCTGGCCAAGCGGCCCGGCACGGTGCAACTGAGCTGGCGAGGAGAAGAGCCGGATCTGCGGGTCATCGAAGCCGATGGTACGGTTACCGAGTATTCGGTGATGCCGGGGCAAAACCTGATCGTGGTCGATGGCCAGCCGGTACAGGTGGGGGATCCGCTGACCGACGGCCCGGCCAACCCCCACGACCTCTTGGAGATCTACTTTGAGTACCATCGCCAAACCTTGGGCGACGACCAAGCGGCACGGCTAGCCTTGCGGGAGGTGCAGCGCTTCCTGGTCAACGAGGTGCAGAACGTCTATCGCTCGCAAGGGGTGGAGATTGCCGACAAGCACATCGAGATTGTGGTGCGCCAGATGACCTCCAAGGTGCGGGTGGACGACAGCGGCGACACCGTCCTGTTGCCCGGCGAGCTGGTGGAGCTGCGGGAAATCCAGCAGACCAACGCTACCATGGCCATCACCGGCGGGGCGCCGGCTAAGTACACGCCCGTTCTGCTGGGGATCACCAAGGCCAGCTTGAACACCGACAGCTTCATCTCGGCGGCCAGCTTCCAGGAGACCACGCGGGTGCTGACGGAGGCGGCCATCGAAGGCAAGTCCGACTGGCTGCGGGGCCTGAAGGAGAACGTGATCATCGGGCGCTTGATCCCGGCGGGCACGGGCTTCAGCACCTACGAGGAGATGGCGCCAGAACCGGAGCCGGAGGAAGAGGAGGAGCCTGTTGTGCTGCCAGAGCTGCCGCCTCGCCTGATCTTGGATGACGACCAGCTCATCGACGACTCCACCCCCGTTGACGAGCCGACGGAGGATGAGGGAGAAGAAGAGTGAGGCGTTGGCGGATCACCAGCCCTGGGCGGCGCTACAGGCTGAGATCGTCGCTTGCCGCCGCTGTCCCCGCCTGGTGGCTTGGCGAGAGGCGGTTGCCCAGCAAAAGGTGGCCCGTTTTTGTGACCAGCTCTACTGGGGCCGACCGGTGCCGGGGTTTGGGGATGTGCAGGCGCGGCTGTGGGTGATCGGCTTGGCGCCGGCAGCCCATGGGGGCAACCGCACCGGGCGGGTGTTTACGGGGGATCCCAGCGGGGATTGGCTATTTCGCGCTCTGCGCCGGGCCAGGTTTGCCAATCAACCCATCTCTCTGCACCGGGAAGATGGCCTGCAATTGCGGGATTGCTACATCTCAGCCGTGATGCGCTGCGCGCCGCCGCAGAACCGCCCCACCGCCGCAGAAGCCAAGACCTGCCTGGGCTATCTGAGACAAGAGCTGGAGCTGTTGACCCAGGTGCGGGTCATCTTGGCGTTGGACCATAACCACATGCCATGGCCATGACGACCTTGCTGAGCCGCCAGGCCCGGCGGGGATCAGGCGGGCTGCCAGGTTTCCAGGCGGTAGGCGCTGTCCCAGAACAGCCATTCCAGGCGAGAGGCGGTGACAAAAGCAGCCGTCATCTTCTCCCGCGTCGCCGCTGTGGTCTGCGTAGCCAAGGAGTCGGTGATGTCCAGGGCCTGTTGCACCACCTGGGCAAATTCTTCCCCGGCATAGGTGTCGATCCATTGTTGATAAGGATTGTTGGGCTTGGCGGTGCGGTAAATGGCGGATCCCACCTCACGGTAAATCCAGAAGCAGGGCAGCACAGCGGCCATGGCCACCTCGTAGGGATCCAAGGCAGCCGCAGCCAATAGAAAACGGGTGTAGGCGAAGCAGGCAGGAGCGTAGGTTGTCTCCGGCTGGATGTCGTAGAGGCGAAAGTAACTCTCGTGCAGGCTGCGCTCGGCCACAATGGCCCCCAGGGCAAAGTTCAAGAAACTCACCACCCGCTCAGCCCCCTCGGAACGGGCCCCGATCAAGGCAAGGGCGCGGGCAAAATCGGTGAGATAAAGAGCATCCTGCTGCAGATAGAACTGAAAGCGCTGCCGCGAGAGGCTGCCTGCGGCCAGCTCTTGGTTAAAGGGGTGATCCAAGATCTGTTGGTAGATGGGCTCGATCGTCTGCCAGAGGTGGGCGGTAAAAGATTGAGACATGGTGGCTCTCTCGCGGCGTTTCTGGGGTTCTTTTCAACTGATTGAGATCTCTGGGTGTGGGGGAAACTCTTTGGGTGCCCTGTGGCCGGAAAGTTGGACGTGAGTATCTCGATTCCAGATCCCTACCCCCGCTAGGGCGGGGATCTCCTTGTCTCAGATTGCCCCTCCTCTCAGTTACCGCTTTTCAGGGGGTCAGCCCAGCTAAACCTAGGCTTCGGGCATAAGGGGACGGAAGCCGTGCTTGCGGGACAGTTGCCCGATTAAATCCAGCTTTTCTAGGGTGATCAAGTTGCGGCCCCAACTAAAATTGGTGTACAGGCCCTCGAACTCCAGGAGCATCGCCTCGGCAAAGCAGGCGAAGAGCTGGCGGGCCGGGTTGGCCACATTCAAAAATTGCATAATATTCCACTCGATATCGAGAGAGTGTTCCACCATGCCGCCGTCGATCACGTACAGCCCCTTGCGCTGCAACTTGGAGGCGATGTTTTTCGGGTAGCCACCGTCGATGATCACGCAGGGATCCGGAAGCACCTGAGGATCGAGGGTCACTCCTTGGCTCATGCTGGCCACCCAGACGATGAAATCGGCGCGGGGCAAGGCCTCTTCCAAGGAACAGACCTCCCCTTTTTTAAGTTTGGCCTGCAGCTCTTCCAGGCGTCGCCGCTCGCGGGCTATCAACAGCAATTTGGCCGGGGAAGTGTGGGCTACCAACCACTGGCAGATGGCACTACCGATATCGCCGGTGGCCCCCACCACGGCAACTGTGGCAGCTGCCAAATCCATGGCGTAGCGCTGGGCCGCCGCCTGCAATTGCTGACAGATGATATAGGCCGTGTGGGTGTTGCCGGTGGTAAAACGCCGAATTTCCAGGTCGATGTTGCGCACCCGCCTGAGGGTGTCGAGGCGAAAATTCTCGAAAATAATGCTGCTAAATCCTCCCAGGGTGGTGATGTTCAAGCCGCGCCGCTGCGCCAAGGCCATCGCATTCAAAATCTTGCGACAGGCCGCCTTCACCCGTCCCCCCGCCAGCATTTCCGGCAGGAAACAGGATTCGACGTACTGGCCATAGATTTTTTGGCCCGTGATGCTGGTCACCACGATCTCGTCCACCACCTGAGGCGGAGCCATGCACCAAAATTCCAGGTCGCTCTCCGCATATTCGGAATACCCCAGCTTATCTGCCACCCGTTTTGCGTGGGCCAGGCTGGTCAGGTGCCCGATCAGGCCGAACATAGATGCTCACTCACTTCGATACTTAACTTTATGAGCTCCATCCGGATCCCATCAAAACATGTCCGCACCCAGAGAGGGTAGGGAGCGTTCCAGCCAGGCCGGAAAACCAATCGGCAGGCAGAGTTGAGTTGCGTCAGGCGGCCCGCAGACCCTGGGCCGAGAGGCGCATTACCTCGCGGGTGTTGAAGCCGATGCTGGCCAGGGCCTCGCCGTAGGCGATCATGAAGTCTTCTACAATGGCCTCGCGATCCATGTAAATGGCTTCCACATCCGCCTCTACCTGCTGCAGCATCTGCCGAACTAGAGGCAGATTTTGGGCGTTGGCTGCTTCGATCTGGGCTTTAACCTCGGCAAAGTGCTCGCCCAGCCAGCGCTCCCCAAAATTGAGGTGCAGATACTCGTCCTTAACTACCCCCTCGGTGATCTTGCGGGCAAAGTCATCGGCAACCGGGATGTAGATGTTGTAGGCGGCAATGGCAAAGCACTCGATGATCAAAGACTGAATGACAAAACAGGAGACCAGATCCCCTGCCGCTGCGGCGCTTTGGAAATTGTCCCGCAAGGGCGCGAAAAAGGCGCGGGCAAACTCCACATCGGGTTCCACCTGCAGGTTTTTGCCGCAGGCCTGGAAGCCTTTCATGTGGCGCAATTCCATCTTGGCCAGCTTGCGCAGCTCCTCTGCAGCTTCCGGCAGCATTTCGGCCAGCTTGAGGTAGTTGTCGTGGGCTTCTTGTTCGCCTTCGATAACAATACCGTTGATGCGGGAGTAGGCCTGCCGATACCTTGGGCTGCTGTAGTCTAGGGCAGTGCCGCCCCCATCAGTGGGGGACGGGGGGGTGTTGGGCAGGACGTTCGCTGGGGCCATACTCGTGCATCTCCTTTTGTAGTTGTAGATTGTTGTGAACCGCTTCGCCGGCCCTTCAACAATCCTGGCGCTTGCCACTAAATTGTTCCTCTACTCAGAATAGCCTCAGGTGGTGCGGAATTCATCGGATCCCTTTTGCCCAGGGAGGCAAGCCTGTTAGGGTGAGTGCTCAGGTGCCGTTGAGGAGCCGGGGGTATGTCTGCTCTTGGGGAGGGCCTGAATCAGCTGCGCCAGTTGCTGGTGGATCTGGAGGAACAATCCCTCGATCAGCCGATTGGCAGCGCCGAGGAGGTGTTGCAGGCAATCGAGATGGCGACGGCTTTTGAGCTGTTCGAGGCGGAAAGCAGCCGTTTGCTGCTGCAGATTGTGGCCAATCTCTGGGATCGGGTACGCCAGCACGATCTGTCGGCGCAGGAGATCGAGGCGGTGGCAGAGAAGCTGCGGGCGGTGGGCTATACCGATGCCGAGATCCAGGAGATCTTGGATCTGGAGCCTCAGGACAACTAGCCGCAGGCTAGGCGGAAACCATGCCCAACTCGGCGGGAACGACATCTGCTTCTAGGTGAGTGGCCGTGTCGTAACAGGCTCCCCGCAGGTTGGCAAGCTTGAGTTTACAGCCGCTGAGGTTGGCCCCTTTCAGGTTGGCGCCGCTGAGGTTGGCCCCCGCCAGGTCTGCCTGGCTGAGATCGGCACCACTCAGGTCGGCTGCGGTCAGGTTGGCGCCGCGCAGGTTGGCCCCTTGCAATCGAGATCCCTGCAATTTGGCCTTTTCTAGATTGGCCAGGCGCAGGTTGGATCCCTGCAGATCGGCTTGGCTGAGGTCGGCGCCGCTCAAGTAGGCCCGCTCCAGGTTGGCAGCGGCCAGTTTGGCCTGCTGGAGGGTTGCTCCGCCCAGGTCGATCCCGGCCAAGTCGGCACCGGCCAGGTCAGCTTCGGCCAATTGGCTGTTGCTGAAGTCCCGCTCGCCGCTGCCATAGCGCTGCAACAGTTCCGCTGCGGTTTCGACCATTGCTTTTCCCCATCCTAGACAAGTCGGATCCTACCGAGGAACAGGGTTGCCGCCAAGGGCGCACATCCTCCAGGCGGCGCCTATCAGCCATGCCTCCAGATCCGAACATCTGCCAAGGCCATCAGCCCTCTTGCCTGCGAGAGCGCGCTAGGATGGGCGCAACGCCCTTTTCTCTGGATCCCATTTGTTCTGTTATGAGCTTGCCCCGCGTGCCCCGCTCCCGGCCCCGCCCAAAGTTACGCTCGATCCCTCGCCGCAAAACCGAATCGGCTCTCTATGCCGAGATGCAGCAGCTCACTGTGGAAAAGCAGCGGCTCAACCAGGAATTGGAGTTCATTCAGGAACGGCAAGGGCAAATTCAAGCAAGGCTCCGGGAAATCGAACAAGCGCTACAGCGTTTTCAGCAGGAGGCAGAGAGCTTTCGGGATCCCGCCGCTGCTCGAGAACCGGGCACTGGCCGCTTCTCCTCCTCCCGTTTCCCGCCGATGACCTTTGAGTACTGAGCCAGTTCCCTGCCGAGTGGGGAAGCCAAAGCCATTGCCAAAGGAGCAAAAAACTGGGTTTAGAGCCCCGTTCTGTCCTTTGGGACGGCCTTGTGGTACCTTTTGTATGGCGGCATGGGTAGTCAACCGCTTCAAAAACCCAGTAGTCTAACCCCTAAGACATTAGCTAGGGTTTTGTATTGGCCTTGAAGCGGTACCCTTGGGCAGAAGAGAACCGAGCCGCGAGACCGAAGTCCAGGGGTAGACCTGTTGGCTTTTGCTACCGGGATCCAGCCGCCCAGTCCGAGATCTTCTCATGGCCCATTCTGAAACTCCCATCCGGCATCGCTGAGTCCATAACTGCAACTGAGTACACAAGGAGCTGAGCCTCGACCATGGTTACTGCCACCGCTACTGCGACCAACGTTGGCTACATCACTCAGGTCATTGGACCTGTGATCGACGCCGAGTTTCCCAGCGGCAAGCTGCCTGAAATCTACAACGCTCTCAAGGTGGAGGCGACGACCGAAAGCGGATTGAAGGTCAAAGTCACCTTTGAGGTGCAGCAGCTTTTGGGGGATAACCGCGTGCGGGCCGTGGCCATGTCTTCTACCGATGGCTTGGTGCGGGGCATGCCAGTGGTGGATACAGGTGCCCCGATTACCGTGCCGGTGGGCGAGGCTACCCTGGGTCGCATTTTCAACGTGCTGGGGGAGCCAGTGGATCAAGGAGAGCCGGTGCAAGCCAAGGAGTTTGCCCCCATCCACCGCAGCGCGCCGCCCTTTGTGGAGCTGACCGTCAAACCGGAGCCCTTTGAAACCGGCATTAAGGTGATCGACCTGCTGGCCCCCTTCAAGAGAGGTGGCAAGGTGGGCCTGTTTGGCGGCGCCGGCGTCGGCAAGACGGTGCTCATCCAGGAGCTGATCCACAACATTGCCGAGGAGCACTCCGGCCTATCGGTGTTTGCCGGCGTGGGAGAGCGCACCCGCGAGGGGAACGACCTCTACAACGAGATGAAAGAATCGGGGGTGCTGGACAAAGTAGCGCTGGTGTACGGCCAGATGAACGAGCCGCCGGGCGCTCGTATGCGGGTGGGCCTGACCGCCTTGACGATGGCGGAGTACTTCCGCGACGTCAACAAGCAGGATGTGCTGCTGTTTATCGATAACATCTTTCGCTTTGTGCAAGCTGGCTCGGAAGTGTCGGCGCTGTTGGGCCGCATGCCCTCGGCGGTAGGCTACCAGCCCACCTTGGCCACGGAAATGGGCAACCTGCAGGAGCGGATCACCTCCACCAAGCAGGGATCCATCACGTCGGTGCAAGCGGTGTACGTGCCCGCCGACGACCTGACGGACCCGGCGCCGGCGACGACGTTTGCCCACCTGGATTCGACGGTGGTGCTGTCGCGCAGCCTGGCGGCCAAGGGCATCTACCCGGCGGTGGATCCCCTGGATTCTTCGTCCACCATCTTGCAGGCAGACATTGTGGGCGAGGAGCACTACAACACCGCTCAGGCGGTGAAGCAAACGCTGCAGCGCTACAAAGAGTTGCAGGATATTATCGCCATTCTGGGGTTGGACGAGCTGTCGGAAGAGGACAAGCTGGTGGTGGCCCGCGCCCGCCGCATCGAGCGCTTCCTGTCGCAGCCGTTCTTTGTGGCCGAGGTCTTCACTGGCTCGCCTGGCAAGTACGTGAAGTTGGAGGACACCATCAAAGGCTTCCAGCGCATTCTCTCCGGAGAACTGGATCATCTGCCGGAGCAGGCTTTCTATCTGGTGGGCACCATCGAGGAGGCCATCGAGAAGGCGGAGAAGCTCAAGTCCAAGTAATCCCTCACCCTCAGCCCCTCTCCCAGGGGGAGAGGGGGGTTGGCGGCTGCTGAGGATCCTCGGCCACAGGCCCGAAGCGGTAGCCTTTGCCATAGACGGCGTGGATCAACTCGGGGGAGCCGGGCAGACGGAGGCGGCGCCGCAGCAGGCGCACCTGAGCAGCCAGGACGTTGCTGCTGGGGGGATCCTCGCCGGCCCACACCCGCTCGTAGATCTGCTCGTGGGTGAGCAACTGGCCGGGGTGGGCCATGAAGTACTCCAGCAGGCGGAACTCTTTTTGGGAGAGGTGGATCATCCGTCCTTGGCGGTAGGCCACTTGGTTCTCCCGATCCAGCTCTAGGTCTCCAATTTGCAGGCGAGGGATCCCTTCGCCGGGGCCGGCAGCCCGCCGCAAGAGGGCTCGCACCCGCGCCAGCAGCTCCCGCAGCTCGAAGGGCTTGACCAGGTAGTCGTCGGCGCCGGCGTCCAGCCCTTCCACCCGGTCGTCGAGAGTATCTTTGGCGGTCAGGAAGAGGATGGGGGTGGCGCGATCTACCTGTCGCACCTGTTGGCAGAGGGAGAGGCCGGACAGGCCCGGCAACATCCAGTCCAGTACCAGCAAGTCGTAGGGTGGGGCTGGGGGCTTCTGCAGCAGCTCCCAGGCGCTGTTTCCCTCGTAGGCCACGTCCACGCTGTGGCCCTCTCGCCGCAGGTGCTGGGCCAGGGAATCGGCCAGCTCCACTTCGTCGTCCACCAACAAGATGCGCGCCATGCTCTAGGATTCTGTCTCGTCGTCGCTTGCCGGAGGGGCCAGGGAGGGAGGGGGCTCCAGTTGTAAGCAGAGATCGTAAAGGCGGCGCCGCGTCCACAGGGGGGATCCCTGGAAGCGCCGGGCCAGTTGGCGGCTGGCAGCGGAGCGGGGAAGGCCCTCGGCCAGCAGGCGGGCCAGCTCCTGGCGAACTTCCGCTTCCGAGGGGGAGGTTTCTTCGCCCTTTTCGGAGGCAGGCCGCCCCTCTAGAACAAGGGTGAACTCCCCCCGCAGCGGCTGGGCGGCGCAGTGCTCCAGAGCGGCGGCCAGGGATCCCCGCCAGAAGGACTCGTGCAGCTTGGTCAGCTCGCGGGCCAGCACGATCTGCCGCCGGGGGCCGCAGTGAGCCAGGAGATCTTGCAGGGTTTGCTGCAGGCGATGGGGGGCTTCGTAGAGAACGACGGTGCGCTCTTCTTGGGCCAGTTGTTGCAGACGGGCTTGTCGTTGGCTGGCTTTGAGCGGCAAAAACCCCTCGAAGACAAACCGCCCTGTGGCCAGCCCAGAAGCAGCCAAAGCGGCCACTGCCGCTACCGGGCCAGGCACCGGGATCACCGGGATCCCAGCTTGGATACAGGCGCGCACCAGTTCCTCTCCTGGATCGGAGATGGCGGGTGTGCCGGCATCGCTGATTAGGGCCACCGACTGCCCTGCCGCCAGATACTTGAGGATTTGCGGGATGCGCTGGGCGGCGTTGTGCTCGTGGTAGCTGATGAGGCGGGCGGAGATCTGAAAGTGTTTAAGAAGCTGGCCGGAGTGGCGGGTGTCTTCTGCCGCCACCCAGTCCACTTCCCGTAGGACTCGCAGCGCCCGCAGGGTAATGTCTTCGCGGTTGCCGATAGGGGTGGCCACCAAGTAGAGGCTGGCGGTGGGGCGCTCCATCTCGACAAGGCCAGAGCTAAGCGGGTACTGCTTTCCAGGTTAAGGGATCCCTGTGGCAGGATCGGGGAAGATTGGCGGGAGAAAGCAGGTGCGCCTGACCACGCGAGCTACCTATAGCATCCGGGCTTTGCTGGATCTGGCGATGCTTGGCCAGGTGGCCTCGGTGCGGGCCATTGCCGAGCGACAGCAGATCCCGGCCCCCTATCTGGAAAAGCTGTTGATCGAGCTGCGCCAGGCTGGCTTGGTCTGTTCGCAGCGCGGGGCGCAGGGGGGCTACCGGCTGGCACGGGCACCGCGGCGGATCCCAATTAGCGCCATTTTGGCGGCGGTGGGAGAATCTCTGGATCCTCTCCCGGCTGAGAGGGCAGGGGCTCAGCAGGAAGGCTCTGCGGATGGGCTGGACTGGGTAACGGAGGCCCTCTGGCGGCGGATCGCCCAGCGGGTGGAGCAGGTGTTGGAGGAAACAACTCTGGAAGATCTCTACTTCGACGCCCGCAGTTGGCAGGCAGCCCAAAGTCAGGGGGGAGGGTTTGTGGTCTGATCGCGCCTGCGGGAGGGAGACCTTGCTGTTTTTTCCGAGTCAGCCAGCCGCTCCCCTGGTGCTGGCGACGGCTTTGGGTCTGGATTACTGGTTGGCAGATCCCTGGGGGTGGCCCCATCCGGTGCGGGTGATGGGGGCGGTCATCGCCTGGGGCCAGAGTTGCATTCTCAGGCGCTGCCCAACGCCGGCGGCCCAGCGCTGGGGCGGGGCAGCTCTCACCCTGGCGCTGCTGGCGGGATCCTACGCGGCAGGCTGGGGGCTGATCGCCGTTGCCCAGGCTCTCCATCCCTGGGCAGGGATCCTGATGCAGATCATCCTGATGGCCAGTTGCCTAGGGGGGCGCAGCCTGCGCTTTGCCGCCTTGGAGGTGTTGGATCCCTTGGAAAAGGGGGATCTGCCGCAGGCCCGCCAGCGCCTAAGCCGCTACGTGGGCCGGGATACGGAGCACCTGACGGAGGCGGAGATCTTGCGAGCGGTGGTCGAGACGGTAGCCGAGAATACCCCCGACGGGGCGACGGCCCCTTTGTTCTATGCCTTTTTGGGAGGGGCGCCCTTGGCTTTGGCCTACAAGGCCAGCAGCACGCTTGATTCGATGGTGGGCTACCGCCATGCCCCCTTCACCTACCTGGGCACGGTGCCGGCCCGCTGTGAGGATGGGCTGACCTGGCTGCCCTGTCGCCTGACGGTGCTGACCCTGGCCCTGCTCAGCGGGGATCCCTGGGGATTTTGGCAGCGCTGTCGCCGCGACGGGCGGGCGGATCCCAGCCCCAATTCGGGGTGGAGCGAGGCGGCCTTTGCCTGGCGGCTGCAGATCCAGTTGGGAGGCACCAATTTCTATCGCGGCATCCCCAAAGAGAAGCCCAAGGTGGGGATCCCGGCTCGTCCCTTGAGCCCCCAGGTGGTGCGGGAGAGTCTGGGGCTGCTGAGGCAGGTTCTGGGGGTGTGGGGAAGTTGGATGGTGGGAGTAACTCTAGTTCTCAACTCTCCTCTCCCTCTAGGAGAGGGGTTGTAAACTACTCCAGACTAAAGTCAGGAGCTTTTAGTAGCCCTGCAGTCGGCAAACCGACCGCGGACCTCTGGGCTGGTTTACAGCAGCCCCAATCGACCGTTCCCAGTGCCTTAAAAGCCGTTTCTGGTGCCCGCAACACTAGGATAATTCAGAAGCAGCTAAAGCTGCCTAAGCCGAACAGAGGCAGAAAAGGCGAGGTCTTGCAGTCAAAACTGAACGGTCTGGAGCGTCGCATGCGCATGGGAAGGAGCTCCGGGATCCAAGGGCTTTTAATCTTAACGGGTGCTAGCTCAGCGCCCAGCGCTGCAGGGCAATGCCGAGGAGCAGGCCCAGGCCGCCAAAACGCAGCACCTGCCAAAAGGTGGCAGGAACGGGGTTAAACACTTCCAACAGGTAGGCTTGCAGACGTTGTTCCAATTGGCTGACTTCCGCCTGGATTTCAGCCCAGTGTTCGGGGGAGAGCTGGGATAGGCGCTCCAGCTCGCGCAGGTCGGCCAGCCGCGCTTGCAAGATCTCGAGCTTGGCTTGCAGAGCCTCAAGGGAATCGGGGGAATCGGGAGGAGCGGTCACGGCTGCGCCTCGGCTGGGGGGGCGGGGGAACGGGATCCGGCAAACCCGGTTTGGATCTCGTTGAAGGGTTTGGCTTGGATCACCCCTGGGGGGACGGGATCCAACTGGAAGAGGGCGCGAATGGCGTTTTCCACTTCGGTGATGGGGCGGTTGCCAATGGATTGGTAGACGAGGTTGCCCTGGGAGTCAAAAAGCAGGGTCTGGGGGACTTGGCCGCTGTAGTATTGGCCACGCTCATCCCCAGGCAGGAGGGAATCGACAGAATAAGGAATGAAATAGACTCCCCAGCCATAGCGAACTTGCAGGTTGGCCAGGGTGGCTGCGTATTTTTTGCAGTCGCTGCTGTCGTCGATGTAGTACACCAGCAGGGCCGGGATCCCTTGTTCTTTGGCCTGTTTCAGGGAGACACGAGGGGGGATCATGCCGCCGTTGGAGCCATAGAGGGCAAAGATGTTGCCGTCGTAGCGGTCGTCGTTGAGGAGAGCATGGGCAGGCGGAGACAACCAGCCCATTAACACGACCCACAAAGCTACCAGGAGAAGACGCAGCCACAGCATGATTCAAAACAGCATGATCCAGGGAGGATTGTCGGGCAGAGGGGAGGCTCTCTCATTGTGCCATTTTGCCCCGGTTCAGTCTCAGGGGCGGTGGATGATGGCCTCGACCCGCCGTTGTTTTTTCACCGGATCTACGCCCACCAGCCGGATGTAGTCCTTGGGAAAACGGCTGAGGCACTGCTCGACAGCCTGACAGGCAGCGGCCCATTCTCTCAGGTGGGCAACTCCACACTCCTGCCAGGAATGAACGCGGTAGCGGCGCGGATCCGCATGCTCCACCAGGATCTCATAGCCTTGGGCCAGGATCTGGCGAAGCTGGGCCTGCACGTCTGGGTTGAGGGAGACTGGGGCAGGATCGGCCGAGTTGGCAGCCACAGGAGGAGGGGATGGCGGGGAAGCGGGGGGCGGCTCTTGAGGAGCGGAGCGCCGGAGGCCAAGGTATTCCTCGGAGAGGCGACGGGCTTCTACTTGGTGTTGCTCGGCTTTGAGCTGGTGGCCGGCCTGGATCAACTGCTCCAGAGAAAATCGCGGTGGCGGAAACTGGGGGGCGCCCTCTTTGCTTTTGAGCAGGCGAAAGGCAATCCCTTCCAGGCCGACTTCTTGGATAAATTGCCATACCTGCTCGTCGTAGAGCTGGGCGCGCAGGGCGCCGAAAAAGTCGATGGCCTGCTCGGGAAAGGCGTCCACCAGGCGCTCAATCTCCTCAAGAGACAGCCCGTCGGCTTGAAAAATGCCGTGAACGATGTGGATGCGGTCGGTGCGGCTGGGCTCCCAGTAGAACTTGCGCATGCGCCCATCGCGGATGAGGGGGGCATAGAGGGTGGAAAAGTCGTTGCCGGTGGCGATGATGGGCACCCGCGGCAGGGGCTTGGGATCGTAGCTGCCGGGAAGCTGCACGTTGGTGGGGTTGTCGGCGATGTTCATCAGGGTGGCGCTCACCAGTTGGGTGTTGACGGTGTACTGGGTCATGCTGTTCAGGCGACCGGCGCCGGCATCCAGGTCGTTGATCATCAGCACGGCCATCTGGCCAAATTTGCGGATGTGCTCGGCAGCTTCACGGTAGCGCAGGCGAATCATACGGGCGGGATCCCCGGCGTCGGGACTTTCCAGCTCGCCCCCCGAGATGTGGACGGCATAGACCTTCATGCGCTCAAAGATGAGGTTGCATTGGAAGGTCTTGCCCTCCCCCTTGCGCCCGTGGATGCCCAAGATGAGCGGAACGGGCACGTCGGGCAGAGGAAGATGATTTTTGGTCAGGTGCAGGGCGACAACTTTAAGAAAGGTGGGGGGGATGTAGTAGCTCATCGGTGAGCTTGGTTGCGAGAGTTTCTATTTCCTCCATTGTCGTTCTGGGAAGTTGGCCCCTGCCCCTCCTCGGCCCAATTCTCGGCGGGCAGCAGGGACAATACTCCAGATAAGTGCTAAATTATCTGGACTATCGGCAAGGGGAAAGAGTGCCCACATGGGCGTTGCCATGGGATTACGCGGGAGGTTAGTTTTTGTAACAGTCTTCCGGCAGGGCGACCCCAGAGATGGCAACACAAGCTTTTCTGGCGCTCTGGTCAGGCCGGCTTAGACGAAAAGCTGTCCATCTAAGGGTGAGATCTTGCTGTTGAATTGCCTAAGCTCTGTGTTGCTGGCTGTCGAAGCCGCCGCTCCCGTCGAGGCGCCAGGGGGAGACAACCTCTCTCCCTTGATCTTGGTGGCGGTGCTGCTGGCCTTGGTGGTCATCTACTTGGCCAGCCGCGTTGGCGGAGAAATGGCCGTTCGCCTGAGTTTTCCCCCCGTGCTGGGAGAGTTGCTGGGAGGGGTGTTGGTGGGCGGTTCTGGCCTGGGGTTACTGGTTTTTCCCGAAGGGCCGCTTTCTGCCGAGGCGTTGCCTACCTTGGCCCAGTCCTCAGCTCTGATGCAGATTCTGCAGGCCACCGCGGGTCTTGACAAGGGATCCCTGGTGCAGGTGTTCTCCTCCCAAAGCCAGATCATCGACATCCTCTCGGAGATGGGGGTGGTTATCCTTCTCTTTGAAATTGGTCTTGAGTCGGATCTGGGGGAACTGTTGCGGGTTGGCCCGCAGGCGGCGGCCGTGGCCGTTATTGGGGTTGCTGTGCCCTTTGCGGCGGGAACACTGGGCCTGCTCTACCTCTTTCACGTGCCTGTCATCCCTGCCATCTTCGCCGGGGCGGCTCTGACGGCAACCAGCATTGGCATCACCGCCCGCGTCTTGGCCGAGCTGCAAAAACTCACCTCCCTCGAAGGGCAGGTGATCATCGGCGCCGCCGTCCTGGACGACGTGTTGGGCATCATCATCTTGGCGGTGGTGGCCAGCTTGGCCAAAACCGGAGAGGTTGACGTCGCCGATGTTGGCCTCATCGTCGTCAGCGCTGTCGTCTTTCTCGTCGGCTCTATCGTCTTGGGGCGACTCCTCAGCCCCTACTTTGTGGCTCTCCTCAACAACCTGAAAGCCCGCGGCAACCCCCTTTTGCCCGCTCTGGTCTTGGCTTTCTTGTTGGCCTACGTAGGGCAGGTGATCCACCTGGAGGCGATTTTGGGCGCTTTTGCCGCCGGCCTAATTCTAGGGGAAACCGACAAGCGCCAGGAGCTAGAAGAACAGATCAAGCCCGTTTCCGACCTGCTGGTGCCCATCTTCTTCGTCTGCGTCGGGGCCAAAACCAACCTCGCCGTGCTCAACCCCACCCTCCCCGCCAACCGCGAGGGGCTGATCATTGCCGTCTTCTTGGTTAGCGTTGCGATTGTGGGCAAGCTGGCCGCCGGCCTGGGGGCGTTCGGCAAGCCGGGCATCAACCGCTATGCCATCGGCGTGGGCATGATCCCGCGCGGCGAGGTGGGCCTGGTGTTTGCCGGCGTGGGAGCGGCCAGCGGGGTTCTCTCCGAGGCTCTCGACGTCAGCATCATCGTCATGGTGATCGCCACCACCTTTATCGCCCCCCTCTGGCTGCGGGGAGTATTGATCGGGGAAGTAGACTCTCCTCCTTCTCTCCTGGATCTGCAGGCAGAAGCATCAGAGCAAGACCGCGTCGAAACCCCATCAGCTCGCTCAGACTCAGAGCAGGTGGGCATTCCTGAGAGTTGAATCACCTCGACTTTCTCCCCAAACGTCCCCAGAGCGTCTGGAACAGCAGCCACAGCGGGTTGCGACGGCGGGATCCCACGTCTTCAACCTTCTCCGCCCTCTCCTGTTGGGGCAAAATCACCCGCATCGAGGGCGGGTCAAACCGCTGCATCGTTGTGGAGCGCCGATCCACCACCTCCGCCTTTAGGCTGCGAAAGCTGACAGACTGGAGATACCGCTGAAACTCTTCGTTCGACAACTGGCGAATGCAATACTGCATCCGCACCTGATCCCCCAACTGGATCTGATCCCCATCCTTGAGATCCCAGCTCAGACATTTCTGCCCGTTTACTGAGATGCCATTGGTGCTGCGCTTGCCTTCGATATTGCCGTCCAACAGCCGGTAGGTGTAGCCACCGCCCTTTTGCGGCAGCCGCAAGAGCAGCGCGTGCTGCCGAGAAACCGCCGCCGAATGGACGACAATGGCGTTGCTGGGATCCCTGCCGATGGAATAGGTGGCGGCACTGAGGGCCACAGCCCGCCGTCCCTGCTCGTCATCGATCACCAGCACATGCCAAGTCTGGGAGGGGGAAGACGCTGGGTCAGCAGGCATCGTTTGGGGTTGGCTTTGCCAGAGAAAGGTTCGGCAGAAGAAGGGCCTTCCTTCATAATGATAGGATAGGGCTTAGCCACCCGCGAGGAATCGTAAACAGCCGCCATGACTGCAACTCCCTCCCTTCTTCAGGAACTTCCCCCCATCTACCCTGGCGTGGCCGTGCGGGTCATCAATCCCAACGATACCTACTACCTCTTTGAAGGACAAGTACAGCGGGTTACCGACGACCATGCCGCTGTCCTCTTCGAGGGGGGCAACTGGGATAAATTGGTTACCTTCCGCCTTTCGGAATTGGAAGTGGTGGACAAGTCCCGCCGCTAGCTCCGCTCCGCTTTCCTCTAGAACTTCCCCATGCGCAGCCATTGGCAGGAACCTTTCCTTTGGATCCATGCCGCCGGGATCCTCCTCTTCCCCTTGTGGATTGGGCTAACCGTCATTGGGTTGGCCACCGGGGATCCTCTCCTGTCGGTGGGAGTAGAGCAGGCCGCAGTGGCTGTGGCGGGCATTGGGCCAGTCTTTGCCATGCAGTGGCGCAAGCCCTTCGATGTCTTCAGCCTGTGGGTGGCCGCCGTTCCTCCCGAGGAACTCACCCCCGACCAACGCCGCATCTTGGCTGCCTTCCTCAGCCCCGAACACAAGATCTTGACGCTATTGGCGGCACTCCTGCTGCTGGAAGTCTTTGAGCGCCTCTACGACTTCGCCCCCCTCTTTGCCCCCCTCACCCCTGGCAACGGCACCCGTCTGGCCGGCCTGGCCATAGCCGCCTTCGGGTTTTGGGGGGCCAACCTGTTCTTGCAGATCCCCCTTGCTGCAATACGGGTACTTCTCCTCAGCGAGCCGGAGCTGGCCCAACTGGATCCCATCCCTGCTGAGGAGATCGAGAGCCGCTTCTCCGTTGTTGGCGATCGCCACACCCCGCTGTTGCAACGGCTGCTGCGCCGGATTGCCGCAGTCCCATCGCAGGCACAAAAAGATGGAAATCAGAGACTCGACTGTAAAGTAGAAGTAGCCGAAGCTGCCGGCTCAGATGCCGAATCCGAAGGACGGGAGGCTGCCACACCGGAAACGACCCCTGACTTCACTTAGACAGGTTGCTGGGACGGATTTCTACCCCAAAGAAACTGCAGCTCGATGCTAGAGTGGACGGGATCCAGACTGTTGTCTGACCATCGGCGTTCTCCTGATCTTCGAGGCTACCGCACCGGCAATGGCGAGCAACTTTTCCTTCCGCTTTAAACAGTTCACCCAACGCCTCAGAGAAACCACCCAGCTTCCCCAGTTTTTCACCGAGCAAGCCACCAGCGAAACCCAAAACCTCGCGCGGGAGTTGGCATTGGTTGGGGAATACGCCACCCAGCTCAGCCAGGTGGTGATGGAGGTGGACTTCCTCAACCAGCTCTACACCCGTCTTTTGAACGAGCGGGAAGTGCTGCAGCAGGAAAAAGACAACTTAGAAGCGCGGGTCTTCGAGTTGCAGCAGGAGCGCAACGAGACTGAACCCCAAGTGATGTACCTACGTGAACAACTGAGCCAGGCCGCCTTTCAACTGGAGCAAACGCAAAACCGCGAGCGCAGCCTCAGCGAGCGGGAACGGCAACTGTCGGAGATCGTGGCCCAACTGGAGCGCCGGCGGGCTGTGCTCAACCAGGCCATCGAAAACCTCACCAACCAAGAGGCCGATTACACCGTTCGCAACAAAGAGCTAGAGGCCGTCATCAAAGATAACGAGCGCAAAGCCAAGCAATACCTAGAAGCCGCCAACCACTACCGGGCGTACTTGGAAGAGCTGAACGCCCAGATACAGGAAGCTCAGGCCAAGCTGAGGAGCCTCGGTGTTGAGCCCAAACCCGCCGACCTGCCGCGGCTTGAGGATATGGAAAAGCCAACTCCCATCCCCACGCCGCCGCCCTCTACTCCCATCGGCTACCCACCACCCCAACAGCCTCCTCCACCCCAGTCGGGCGGCTACTGGTCGGACAGCCCCTTCGATGACGATCCCTGGAGCTAGGGGCTATCCCAACAGCGCTTGTAAGTCAGCTCTGCGGCAAAGCTCAGTGCCCTCTGCCCTGAGCCGCCTTGGGAGAGCTGAGGGAGACGCGTACCCTAAAGAAGAGATCCACAGTAGGGGATCCAGCGTCCAGTTACACCCAAGCCAGACCTATGGAACTGACTGTGCCGGATTTGCAAGCCCTCAGCCAATGGGATCGGCAGTTCTGCCGCTTTGCCGAGCAGCAACAGCTCCTCAAGCCCAAACAACTGGCCTTGGCCCTGAAGATCCAGCGGCAGCAGCACGGCCCCCTGGCCTTGATCCTCTGGCAGTTGGGGTTTGTGGGCCTGCAGCACTTGGCGCAGTTTTGGGAGAGAGTATCTGGCGACGCTGACCCGGAGCTGCTCCAAGACAAGGCCTTCGGCTGACAAAAAGGGTGACTGCTGCCGTCTGTTTTCCTGGCCGAGGAGCGAGACTGCAGTATGGCCTTTTCGGACTCCACCGTCACTCATCCTGAAAGTCCTGTAGCGGTGAGCTGCGGCTCCCTTCCTGCAGCGCCGCCCGCCCCCCAGCCACCATCGGGTGAATCTTCTGGTTAGCTGACCTGTTGTACTTGGCCGACTGCCGCTTGCGTAAGCAGAAGAGGGAAAGACAGCACTCTGCACCGCTCCTGCAAGAGGGTGGCTGGGCGCTCTTTCAGCGTGGTTGGCCTACCAACCCTGTCGCTGGAAAAAGCTGGAATCCACAGCCATAGGTTTTGCCCTGCAATCAAGTCGATTCTTCCGGCAACAGACCCTTGGGATCCTCCGGCGGCGGCAGATGGGCCAGATCCCCACGGGATTCGCTCCCCAAAACTCGCGCCTGGATTCTCTTGATCACGACATAGAGCACCGGCACCACCAGCAGGCTGAGCAGGGTCGAGACGAACATACCGCCGATAACAGCCGTGCCCACAGACTGGCGGCTGGCAGCCCCGGCGCCACTGGCCACGGCCAGCGGGAAAATCCCCAGGATCGTGCTTAGGGCCGTCATGAGGATGGCGCGGAAACGGGTCTCCGCCGCCTGGATCGCGGCCTTGACCAGCGGGATCCCCTGGGCAACCAGTTGGTTGGCAAACTCCACGATCAAGATCGAGTTCTTGCTGGCCAGACCGATCAACATCACCAGCCCCACCTGGCAAAAGATGTCGTTGGCCAGGCCCCGCAGCAGTTGGGCCGAGAGCGCCCCCAGAACCGCCAGCGGCACCGCCAGCAGAATGATCAAGGGATCCACATAGCTCTCAAATTGGGCCGCCAGCACCAGGAAGACGAACACCGACCCCAAAGCGAAGATCAGCGGCGCCTGTCCCCCCGACTCGATCTCTTCCAAGGACAGGCCCGACCACTCGAAGCCAAACCCCTGCGGCAGCAAGCGGGCAGCCAGACTTTCCATAGCCCGAATGGCTTGCCCTGAGCTGAAGCCCGGCAGCGGGCTGCCCTGGATCTCCGCCGAGCGGAAGAGGTTGAAGTGGTTGATGATTGCAGGGCCGGTGGTCTCCTCCACCTGAACCAGGGTGCTCAAGGGCAAAAGCTGCCCCTGCCCACTGCGCACGTAGAACTGGCCGATACGTTCGGGGCTGCCCCGGAAAGCCTGATCCGCCTGCACATAGACCCGGTAGTTGCGGTTGAACAGGTCGAAATCGTTGACATAGGTGCCCCCCAACAGGGTCTGCAGCGTGCCGAAGACCTCGGCCAGCGGGATCCCCAGCACCTGGGCCATGTCCCGATCCACCTTGACCTGCAACCGGGGGGAGTTGGCGTTGAAGGTGGGCGGGTTAATCCGCACGCCCAGGGGGGGTTGGCCCGGCGGGGGCGGCGCGTTGCCCACGAAGAAAAGCGTGTTGGCCGTCTGCTGCAGCAGGTTGAAATCGTTCACCCCCCGATCCTGGAGCTGGAAGGTGAACCCGCCCGTAACCCCCAAATCGGGAATGGCTGGCGGCAAAATCGGGATCACCAACGAGCGGCTGATCCCGCCCAAAAAGGGCCCGAACAGCCGGTTGACAATCGCCTGCGCCGATTGTTCCGGTCGCCGCCGCTCGTCCCAGGGCTTGAGGGTGGCGAAGATTAACCCGTTCCCCGGCGAGGGCCCGGTAAAGCTGAACCCCCCCACGATCACCTGGTTTTCGATTTCCGGGATCCCGTCCAAAATGGCGCTGGCCTGCCGGATGACCCGGTCGGTGTAATTGAGAGAAACCCCCGGCGGCCCCTGGATGATGGTGATGAAAAAGCCCTGATCCTCATCCGGCACAAACCCGGTCGGCACGACCTGGAACAGCCAGTAGGTGAGGCCCAGACAGGCGACAAACCCCGCCACCACCAGCAGCCGCAGCTTCACCACCAGCTCCAGGAACCGACGATAGGCGGCGCGGATCCCTTCCACGGCCCGGTCAAACCAGCGCAACAGCCAAAACATCTGCTCCGAACGGGGGCGGATCAGCAGCGCCGACAACGCCGGAGCCAGGGTAATGGCATTGAAGGTAGACAGCGAAACCGATACGGCAATGGTGACGGCAAACTGCCGGTAGATGCGGCCACTGGTGCCGGGAAAGAACGCGATTGGCACAAACAGGCCCAACAGCACCAGCGTCGTGGCGATCACCGCCCCCAGGACCTCGTTCATCCCCGCCGAGGCCCCCTGCAGAGGCCGCATGCCGCGGTCGCGGATGTAGCGGGAGATGTTCTCCACCACCACGATGGTGTCGTCCACCACCAGGCCGGTGGCCAAGGTGAGGCCGAACATGGTCAGGGTGTTGATGGAAAAGCCGAACAGGCGCACAAACGCAAACGTCCCCAGCAGCGCCACCGGGATCGTGACAGTGGGGATGAGAGTGATGCGCCAATCCTGCAAAAAGATAAACAGCACCAGCACCACCAGGACAATAGCCTGCAGCAGGGTGAAGATCACCTCCTGCACCGACTCCGTAATAAACAGCGTGGCGTCGAAGGCGATCTCGTAGATCAAGCCGGGCGGGAAGCTACGGGAGAGCTCCGCCAACGTCTGCCGCACCTGCCGCGACACCTCCAAGGCGTTGGCATCCGGCTGCTTGGTGATGGCGATCCCCACCGCCTCCTGGCCGCCGATGCGGAAGAACGTATCGTAACTTTGGGCCCCCAGCTCCACCCGACCCACGTCGGCAATGCGCACCAAGCTGCCGTCGGGGCTGGCTTTGAGCACAATTTGGGCAAACTCCTCCGGCTGCGACAGCCGCCCCGTAGCCTGGACGCTGATCTGAACCTCCTGATCCGGGGGGCTGGGCTGGCTGCCGATCTGTCCGGCAGGCACCTGGATGTTTTGCTGGCGCACGGCGTTCACCACATCCAGCGCCGTCAGCCCATAGCCGGCCAGCCGCGTCGGATCCAGCCAGATGCGCATGGCATAGGTGCGCTCCCCGAAGACGATGACATCGCTGACGCCGCGAATGCGCCGCAGGGCATCGCGCACGAACAGCTCGGCGTAGTTGCTCACAAACAGCTCGTCGTATTCCCCTGCCTCTGAGCGCAGCGCCACCACCTGCACAAAAGCGCTATCGCCGGCCTTTTCTACACTAAGGCCGTTTTGGATCACCTCTGCCGGCAGCCGCGCCTGCACCCGTGCCACCCGGTTTTGCACATCCACAGCCGCCGTGTCCAGATCCCGATCCGGGCTGAAAGTGACGGTGATCTGGCTGGTGCCGTTGCTGCTGCTCACCGAAGAGATGTAGCGGATGCCCTCGACGCCGTTGATCTCCTGCTCCAGCACATTGGTTACCGCCGTCTCCACCGTCTCGGCATCGGCTCCAGGGTAAACGGCGGTCACCCTCACCGCCGGCGGCGCCACCTGCGGGTAGTAGTCCACCGGCAATAGGGGAATGCTCACCGCTCCCACCAGCACAATGATGATGGAGCAGACGCTGGCAAAAACAGGACGGCGAATGAAAAAGTCGACAAACATAGGCCAGGGATCCGCGTAAGGAGTAGAAGGGGATGACCAAGTTGGGAAACCGCTCAAGAGGAGAAATCTAGGGCGGGGATCCAGGCGGTCTCCCCTCCCCTTGCATCCTCTGCTGCAAAAGCACCTCATCGACAATCGGGGCGCCATCGCGGATTTTTTGCAGGCCGCTCAGCACAATCGGCTCGTTGGCCTTCAGCCCCTCCAGCACCTCGTAGCTGTTGCCGTAGAGGGATCCCAGCCGCACCGGCCTTTGCACCGCCACCGCCCCGGGGGGCTTGCCCTCCTCAGGTGGCTCTGTCGTCTGCACCGTGTAGACAAAGGTTTGGGCGCCCAGACGGGCTACCGCCGTTGCCGGCACCAGCAAAGCTGGCCGCTCCTCCCAGATGACCCGAATCCGCACAAACTGGGCCGAGCGCAACTGGCCGGCAGGGTTCTCCAGAAGAGCCTTGGCCAGCACCGATTGCGTGGCGGCGTTGGCTTCGGGAGCAATGAAAGAGATTTGGCTGCTGCCGATCACCTCGCCGCGGCTATCCAGGATCTGCACCGGCGTGCCAATGCGCAGCTGGGGGGCCCGCTGCAACGGGATGTTGAGGTTCAGCTCCAGCGCCTGGGTTTGGGTCAAGGTGGTCAAAACCGTCTGAGGCGTCACGTAGTCTCCCTGCCTCACCAAAACATCCCCCACAATGCCCGCAAAGGGAGCCGTGACCTGGAAAAACTGCAATTGCACCTGCTGCCGCTCCGCCTCGGCCCGGGCCCGCTCCACCTCCCGCTCTGCCCGCACAATGGCCGCCTCTTGGGCCCGGATCTGCTCCTGTTGCGCCGCCAAGGCCGCCTCCGCCTGGCGCAGATCGCGGCTGGACTGATCCACTTGCGCCTGGCTGATGGCCCCCTCGGCCAAGAGGCGCAGGTTGCGCTGGTGTTGATCCCGGGCGAACTCCGCCGCTGCCTCCAGCCGCAGGCGATCCGCCCGCAATTGGCTGAGCACGGCTCGGCTGCTCTCCAGGTTGGCCTGAGCCGCCGCGATCCCGGCCGCTTGGCCGGCCACCGCCGCCTGTTGTTGCCGGCTGTCGATGGCAAACAGAGGCGCCCCGGCAGAAACCTGGGATCCCAGCCGCACGAACACCTGGGTCACCTGGCCGCTCACCTGGGGCCGAATACTGGCCACCTGCTGGGATCCGAGGCTGGTGATGAACTCCGACGTCTCCTGAATGAGCCGTTCTTCCACGGCGCCGATGGCCACCGGTGTCGGCTGGCCTTCTCCACTCTCCATGCCGCGAGGGGGCCCGCCGGGCCGACAGGCAGCCAGGAGCAAAGAAAAACCCAACAGCGGCAGAACTGTTCGCAATCGCATCCTCAACCTGCTCCCCCAACGAGCACCCAAACAGAGGGATCCCCCATCTGCATTGGCTCAACCAACCAAGGTAATGAGCCTGTGCCTTCCTGTGCCTGTGCAAAAGCGCTGGCCATCCTTCCCAATCCAGAACTAAGTTGACACTCCCGCCGCCTGAAGGCGGGGGATTCTTACGCAGTCCACAGAAGGACCCGTAACGGCGTTGTCAAAGCGCCTCTAGACAGTTCCTTAAGGCAAAGCCCCAAGGTTCTGCTTACTTTCTTAAGCAGGTTGGCGGCAGCATTAGCATCAGCGTTGACCAACCACCCCTTTGCCGTTTGGTACAGGCCCCGCTTGACACGCTTCCCAGAGGGTCTCCACCCGTCGGGTTTTTCACCATAATTAGGTAGCTCATCTCCATCTAGGAAGCTCGCCTGCGAACTGTACGCCTCCTCCGCCTCGATAAACTCAATGCCATAGTGCTGACATAATTCCGCAATACGCTCCTTTAACCAACCTGTTGGAATTAAAACAAAGTTTTGGTTATTGACCTTCCCTAAACCGCATTCTTGCTTTTGTTCTTTGTTCCAACCAAAGATGATTCTCCCAATCGAGTGGTGCAAACAGAAGTCAATGACCTTGCGCGCAGCTTTGTGAATTGCATCTCGCATCCTCCGGCTTCTTTTTTCCGTAATTCGCTCAAGTTTCTGCGACCAAAACCCCTGCGGCTTGTCAGTCTTAAGCCTAGCCACCTCCTTGTTGTACCACTGGTTAAAGGATTTGACTTTGCGTCCGTCAATGATGAAGCTATGCCCTAAGTTGCTAACGCACGTAAGCCAGTTGTTTACTCCGTGGTCAATTGCTAGTACCTTTTTTGGATCCAGCGATTGCGGTTGAGCGGGCTTAGCATAGATCCACTCCAAGTAGAACACCCCATGCCTGGGCAGAATTCTTAGCTCCTTAATATTTTTCCAATCTAAGTTGGTAGGAAATCGTATCCAGAAAGCGTCTATCCCAAACCAAGCTTTGACCTGGTTGCCGAGCGGCACTCTGACTCTTCCTTCTTGGAACTTAAGCCACTTCTTCGGGTATGCTACCGTGAACATTCCCTTCTTACGGTAGCGCGGTAGGTTTGGTCTTAAGCTAATCTCTTCTTGCAAGAAAAGTTTCAGCTTTGTCTTAAAACTACTTAGTGCCTCAGCTACAGACTTACACGTCTGTTGTGCGGCGGAAACATACATTGCGATAAAGTGCTTGTTTTTGGTTCTCACCATTTCAGCGCAAAGCTCACCATAGCTTGCCAATCGCTTTGTTTTGAAATAGACTTGTCGCGCATAGTACAAAGCGCAGTTGTACACCTTATTAGACTGTTGACACAAGTACTCTAATACGGGGAGTAGCTCCCTGTCCCTGACGAGAACCTGCTGACAGCCGTACCCCATACTTGTTGGTAAGTGGCATGATAACTGCAGTCTAACATAAGTAAGCAACAATGCGAGAGGGAAGCCAACGGTACAATCACTACAACCATGCTGTGGGGCTAGCGGTTGTTCGCCTCGTTTTTTGCCCAAAGAGAAGGAAAAAGGTCTTGGTAGGAGAAGTCAGGAACAGGTTGTTTGAGCTATGGCAGGAGCTGTCTAGCGAGAAGGGTTGGCATGTGAGAGCGATTGAAATAGCTCCAGACCATGTCCACCTGTTTCTTGAGATTAAGCCTACCGACCCAATTCATCTTGTGGTAAAAGCATTCAAAGGTAGAGCTTCCAAATATTTAAGGCAGAAGTTTCCTAACCTGCGAAAACTACCTAGCCTTTGGAGCAGAAGTTATTTTTTCTGTACTGCGGGGAATGCTAGCGCTGAGGTAATTCAAAACTATATCAATGACCCACATCATTGGTAAGCGACTAAAGTCGCTCTCGGGCTTTTCCGCCCCGCGCTAAAGTGCGAGGCTACCAAGCTATCCCTCTGTGTAGGCTTAGCCAAAAGCCCAGCTTCGGGATCCAGAGCCCCAACTGGCCGGACAACGGCCATCTTCGGCTAGACTGTTCCAAAGTTGTCGCGCAAGCAGCGGGTCTTTTGTTGCCTGGCGCGAAGGCGAGTTGCCGGGGTTAAAAAAGCTGACATGAGAACTGTGGCCGTAACCTGGTTTCGCCCACCGCAGCTTCAGCTTCGTCCTCAGCACTGGCTGTGGAGCTGCCTCGGGGCAGCAGCCATCACAGCCCTCACGGCGGCTGCCGCTTGGGCGCGGCCGGTGTTGGAAGTGCGCATGACCATGGGCTTGCCCATCAGCCCCAACTACTGGTACCTGGTGGCCCTCAGCCGGGCCGGCAGCCCCGGCCCCACCGCCAATCTGGTGGATCCCAATGTCCGCGTCGGGCCCAATGAGTATGCTTTTGTCCAGAACTGGGACTACCTGATCCGGGTTACCCCCCTCAACGAAGAGTCGGTCTTGCAGTCCACCATCCAGCGGTTTGGCGAGCCGGAGCGGGAGTTTGCCGTCGGCTTCAACCAGGTGCGGGTGGAGCGCCTCAGCCGCGACCGCGACACCCTCCGCTTGCAGATCGACATCTCCGAGCTAGAGGGCCTCGACGGGCGGGATCAGGATATCCAGGTGGCTCTCCTCACCGCCCGCGCCCCCTTCCGCGTCGCCCCCGAGGAAACCAACTTGGCCATTGACGCCACCCGCGGCGAGCTGCCCCACTACTACCGCCTCAGCCTCTCCAACCAGCGGCAGGTGGTCGTGGACGATCCCCAGCGCCAGGAGACGATGCGCCGCAGCCGAGAATTGATCCAACAAAGTGGCTCCGGGGCTGCCCTCAGCCGCGAGCTCATCGAGGGGGGAGCCTTGGAAATTTTGGCCGCCAACATCCTCACCTTTGAGCTGCGCCTGGTGGATCGCTAGGGATCCGCTCCCCTGCGCGCCCAAGGCGGGGCCCAGATTGCCGCCATTTCAAGCCCCTTCTGCGCCAAGAGAAGCTGGGCTGGGATCCAACATCACAAACAGAAACGACTCCAGCCCCGCCAGGTAGGTGAGCGCCTGCTCCTGGGCCGCTTCCGGTTCTATCTGATGGGCTTGGGCCGCCTGCTCGATCAAGCTGGCCACCGCCACTGGCCCCTGCAAGAGGGATCCCAGCCAGGCCATCTGGGGAGCCGGAATGGCGAGGCGGCCGCGGCTGGCCCCCGGCCAGTTCATAGTAAACTCCAGCTTCTTTTCGTAGGCCTGGGCGAAGTTGCGGCGAAATTCGGCATTGTCCATCAGGATGGGGTTGAGCTGCACCCTGCCCTCCAGCCAGTCGGCGTCGCTCCAGGGCAAGACCAGGGAAGAGCCGGGGTGCTCGGCCCAAAAGTCGATCAGGCGGTGGTCGGGGTAGATCAGCTCGTAGAAGTGGTTTTGCTCGGCGGGAGAGAGCTTGTCCAGCTCCACCTGCAGCCAGGCCGGCATCGCCCTGTCTTTGAACAGCAGCGCCGGATCCCAGTCGGCGTAGTCCACCAGGCAAACCAAGCCCAGCTCCGCCTCCTGGAGCATACGCATCAAGTCTGGGATTAAAAACCCCTTGTCGCCGGGCAAGAGGTAGTTGGCGCGGATGTTGGTGTCGTCGCTGTAGATCTGGGGATCCCAGTGCAGGGAGACCCGCAGCTCGTCAGAGGCCAGGCTGGCCATGAACTCCCGCACCCGCCGGCAGGCTTCGGGCGTGGGCAGATCAAACAACCCCAGCAGCCGGAACGCCTCCTGCATGCGCAAGATCACCTGCCGCTGGTAGGCGTGGTGCAGGTTGGCCCGCAGGATGCCGTCCGGCTTGAGCACCCGCTTGAGCGCCTTCAAGCCCGCCACCGGATCCTCGAGCAAATAGAGCACGTCGTTGAGGCTGATGAAGTCAAACTGCTGCCCCAGTTGTTCAATTTCCAGCAGGTCGAGGGCGTACAGCTCCACCTCTCCGAAGCCGTGGTAGCGCAGGCGTCGCTCCGTCGCCCGCACCGACTCCGGCGAGAGGTCGCAGGCCACCAGCCGTGCCCCCGGGTTGGCCTCCGCCAAGATCAAGGTCTCCCAGCCGGAGCCACAGCCGACATTGAGGATGGCGATCCCCTCGCTGGGCAGGATGGCGCGGGTGCGGGCGTATTGGGCCGTCGTCCAGCTTGAGCGGTATAGGCTGCCGATGGCGTTGCGCCCTGAGGCCTCAACGGGCACGTTGGGATAGGGCAGTTCCTCGTAGACTTGCCGCAAAGACTCGGTCGTGCTGCCGGCCATGGGATCCGCTCCAAGAAGCTGCTCCCTATGCTACTGCCTCAGGAAGGCCGCGATGGCAGCGGCAATGGCCTCATTGCCCCCCCGATCCAACTTCTCCGACGCCTGGGGTGGGTAGGGGGGATCCCGCAGGAAGTCCCAGGATCCCGCAAAGAACTCTTCCGGCGAGAGGATGCGGTGCCATCCGTAGCGCCGCAATCCCTCCACCAACAGGGGCGACTCGGCAAACCCCGACCGGTTGACACAGGCCATGGGCGTGCCACAGCGCAGCGCCTCTGCCAAGGTGCCATAGCCCGGCTTGGACACCACCCAACGGCAGAGGGGCATGACATCCACCGGCCGCCACACCTGGCCGTCTAGAATCTGCAAGTTGGGCAGAGCAGGAGCCTTTGGGTCGAAGGTGAGAAACTGCCAGTCGGGAAAATCCGTCAGCCGCTCGTAAGGCAAGCCCTGCAACCCCAGCCCGCCAAAGGTTAACAAAACCGTGGGCCGCTCCCGCTCCAGCCCCAGGCGCCGGGCCACCTCCTCTCCTGAGTAGCGCGGATCCGACCCCGTCAGCCCCACTGCCTCTTGGTGAGGGAAGGCGGCCATAGGCTCGGCAAAGGGCAGGCGAAACAGCCGCTGGCAGCGCCCGTACAGCTCGCGGATCCAGGCCACCAAGGGCTGAAACTGGGGGCCGTAGTCTTGGTAGATAAAATCCCAGCCGAAGTTGCTGGCCATCCAGCAGGGGATCCCGGCGGCCTCGGCAATGGCGGTGGCGATGGGGGGCACATCCGCCAGGATCAACGGCACCCCCTGGCTGCGAATGAACTCGGCCTCCTCCCGGATGAGGTCGGCAGCCCCCGCTTGAAACGCCTTGAGAGCAGCCAGCGTGGCCGGCAGATCCGCCTGCAAGCCATCCGGCTGCACCACCCCCACATCCAAACCCCGCGGCCGGTGCACAAACTCCCCTTCCCCGTAGCGCTGCAGCAGCCAGGCGGGGGCCGGCGTCACCCAAATGGGCAGGATCTGCGCATCCTGCCGCCGCAAAGTGTTCACCACCGCCGCCAGCCGGGTGACGTGCCCAAACCCGTGGGCCGTTGCCGCTACATAGAGAGGAATGGGATTCACCGCCATAGCCTTAAGAAAGAACAGGCTGAGGTTTTTCCCGCCGGGATCCCCAGAGGTTGCCGGCCAAGATAAGTCCCAGGCCCAGCACCGATCCCGGCGCGATCGGCTCCCGCAACAGCACCCCAATCAGCCCCAGCGACAAGAATGGCGTTACATAGACCCAATTGGCCAGGGATCCGCGCTCGTGGGCCAGCTCCAGGGCCCGCAGCCAAAACACAAAAGTCAACCCCATCTCCGCCAAGCCGATGTAGGCTGCCCAGGCCAGCCCCGCCATTGTCCACCTCAGCTCCTGAAACGGCAAGAGCAGCAGGCAGTAGAAGCTGCCGAAGACAAACCCCATGAACAGCTTCAGCACCGCGTCCCGTCCATCCCGCACATTGAGCAGCCAGTAGAGGGCCCAAATGGCAGCGCTGCCCACCGCCAGCCCCACCCCCCAGGGATCCTCCACCTGCCAGGTGTCCCAGGATCCCCCCGTGGCCACCAGCACCGCCCCCACTAGGCTCATGCCCAAAGCCAGCAGCAGCCGCCCGCGCAGGCGCTCCCCCAACAGCGGCGCCGCCAAGAGAGCCAGCAGCAGCGGCCAGGTGTAATTCAAAGCCAGCGCCGCCTGGGCCGAGAGGCGATCATAGGCCTGGAACAGCACCCCGTAGTAGCCAAGCGGGTTAAGTAGCCCCTGCAGCGCCGACAAGGCAATCTGGGATCGCTTCTGCTGGCGGACAAGATGCGCCCGCCCTGTAGCCACCAGAACCATCCCCAAGATCAGGCAGGAGCTGCACGCGGAAAAAATTAGCAAAAGCGTTGGCGCAAGGTGTTGCAGGCCAAACTTAAAGGCGCTGGCCGCCGTGGCCCAGCCCAAGATAGCTGCCGCCAGGTAGGCATAAGCCCGCCAGGGATCCCTGCCCATCAAAAGCGGTCCAGATCCCTGTCGTCCGCCTTTGGCCTAGCTCCGGTGGAAAGGCCCAGCCGCGGCGCCACCACCCAAACGTAGAGCAGATAGCCCAGCCCCGCCACCACCGTCCACTTGAGAACGGTGCCGAAAACCCGGAAGATCAGCCCCACCAGCAGGATACAGCCCAAAATGGCCAAAACCGTCAGCAGCGGACGCCCCCACGTCTCAGCCCAAGCGCGAATGGCATTTCTCCCCTGAGACGAGCTCAGCTCCCCAGAGGCCCCAGTTGCCTGCTCCAGTTCAAGCTCAAGCTGTCTTAGCCGTTCTTGTTCTGAGAAAGAAAGATCCGACATAGGGAGCAGTCTCCAGAATCCAGCGCCATCTCCATCTTACGGGCTGCTCCCCAAACCCGGCAGGCTAGGCCCGCGCCGACGGGATCTCTTGGGCCATGGCGCGGAACAGATCCAGAGCCGGCCCAGGGCGACGGTTAGGACGCGGAGCCGGGATCTCGTTGGGCACAAACGGCTTCTCAACCACCACCTTGGGCTTGGCAGGCGTAGCCGTTGCCGCAGGGCTAGAGGACTGGGTTGGAGCGGATTGGGCAGGCGCCGGACGAAAAGGGCCGGTAACAAAATCCACTAGGCCGCCGAAGAGAATGCCAAAGAAGGAAAAAAGACCGCCGAACAGCTTTTTGAGGATGCCCATATAAGAGTTTGCCGATGTCGTAAAGTTCTGCAACTGGCCATTCATTATTGTTAAGAACGGGCAGCTTGGCTATAGGTAGATATGCTTTTTTCGACTCAGGGATCCCATACCTGCCTGCCGGTGGCATCAAACCGCCGCAGCGGCAGGGCCAACTCCAGCTCCTGCAGCTCCAGCGGCTCCGAGAAGCGCCGGCTGCGCCCCAGCTCAAAGCCATCCGCTGCCGCCGGATTCACCGCGTAGCCGATATCCGCCATGGCTCCCACCGTGAGGATGCTCAGGGGGTTGGGCACCCCCCGGTCGAGGCGGCTGGTCATCAGCTCGCGGCCCAAGACGCTCTCCCGCCAATGGGCATCGCGGGATCCCTCCCCAAACTGATTCTCTAAAGGAACAGAAGGGGCGTTCCCCCCCAATGTGATAAAAGCGTCAACTGCCCGCGGGCCGATAAAGCGGGGGTCATAGCCCGGCGGCGTCGGCTGATCCCGCCCCACCAACCCTACCGTCAGCCCCTTGGGATCCCAGACGCTGGGCAAAAAGCCAAGCGCATGGCCCAACTCGTGCAGGGCAGTAATGGGCAGATCCCCCCGCTCTTCCAAAGCCGAGAGGTTTTGGCTGTTGAAGAGCACAATTGAATAGAACGGCAAGCCATTCGAGGCCCGCACAAAGCAAGGAGCCGCCCCCCCCAAAACCCGCTCGTTGCCTAGGTCTCTCGCCCTCACCTCTACCAACAGATCGTCAATGGGGAAATTGAGCGGCGTGCTGGGAAATCCCCGATTGCATGCGTCGGCCTGAATAGAGGTGGGGGGCAAATCTGGCTGGTCCCCGACAATGATCTGCTGCCATCTCAAGGCCGCGCTGCGGACAATGGCTTGCTGACTGGGAGTGAGGCTGTTGTCGGGAAAGCGAAGGTCGATCGTGAACTGGGGAACAGAGGTAGGCGTCAGCGAAGGCAGAACAGTCGGGGTAGGGGTGAGGACGACAGCTGGAGTAGAGGTGGGAACGATGGTTGGAATGGGAGTAGGAATGACACTTACCGAAGAGGAACCACCACTTCTCCCGCAAGCCTTGAGCGCCAGCAGCAAGAGCATCGCCACCAGGGATCCGATCGGGCGCAAGCTCCACGTTCTGCCGCCAAGCTTCCGAAAATCCTTCACACTGCCTCCCAACCCAAAAGCCCCACAGCCCAGACAGATCATACCGGTTGCCTCCATTTGCCGAGCAGGATTGGCCCTGGGCTCTGCCACCCATACCCATTCTCAATGGGCGATGTCTAGGAGGCTGGGGAAACCTCTGTGGATCCTCATGAACAAAAACTGGGGCCTGAATGACACAGCAAGGATAGCTTGGTAGCCCCGTATTTTAGTGCGGCGAGGAAAAGCCCGTAAGCAAGTTGCTCGCCAATGGTGTGATTGTTGATGAGGCGTGCCCTTCCTAGGCAAGCACCCAAAACGGTGAAAAACCCGAGTAGGGGCAAGCGCCCAGGAGATGTCTCAGCTAACTTGCTAAGTAGGCAGAACTTTGGGGCTTTGCCCCAAGGAACTGTCTAGAAGCGTCTTGACAGCCCCCTTGCGAGTCCGTTCCTGGACTGCGTAAGAATCCCCTGCCTTTAGGCAGTGGGAGTGTGAATAATAACAGTCACCTCAAGAGTGAGCGAAGATGGGCCTGGCGGCACGTTTTTTTGAGCCCTTTCAATCCAGCAGGTCGGAAGAACCGTCTTCCTCTTCTAGGCTCCAACCCGCCCCCAAAGCGTCCGCTGCTGCCGCCCGCAACGCCTGAGTGTCCGCCCACAACTGCGCAGGATCCGATAGCGGATCCGACAAAGGCACCAAACGCAAGATGCGGCTCTCTTGAACCAGATCGATCACCACACTGGGCCGTTCCCCCTCCAGGCCTGCCACCTCCGAGGGGGAGGGATCCCGCAAGCAGGCGTAGTCAAAGCTGTTTAGGTTGAGATAAAGGCTGCGATTGGCCACCAAGGTAGCCGCCGTTGCATCCTGAAACACCTCCATCACATAGCCCTCCCCCTGCTTTCGTACCCGACCATCGACAATATCGAAGTAGCGAACCCGCCCCAGATCCGCCAGAAGACGGTAAATATCCCGCTTATTAACCAAAATTCCGCTATCTACGATACAGGGGGCACAAGGACGAGTGTCTGTCATGGAGCAGTCGGTCTTGGGGAGCAAGCGGATCGACAACAGGCAAGAAGCAATTAGAAGTAATGCTCAACAACAGCTAGCAACCATCGCAAATCCTCTAGAAAATAGCAACCCCCCACAAGTCTAAGACTCGGGCAAACAAAACCAGAGAACCTCAGGCAATCAAGACGAGAAAAAGTCAACAGCCCTACAAACTTAAGCCATTGCAGTACAGCCCTTTGCTTTGCTCCAAAAAGCCTCTAGCCTGCTTCTCGGAAAGGCTCAGTTCTGGCCTCCCTCGAATGTACCACAGCTTTCCAAAAAGGGGCACCGATCCCTCCCAGGTAAAGGACAAGGGAAACTGGTCAATAGCCAGCAGATTTTCATCTGTATATTGTGGGAAAATAGGTGATTAAAGGGTTTGAGACACTAGATATTGTAGGTAAGGGTGAGGACGGGCCATCGCGACCGAACCTCTGCCCTAGGATGGATCTTGGCTACCCTTTTGATTTACTTGTCCAGATCGTCTGTCATCGATGACGAAAGCTTGCCAACAGCCTGTTGGGCCGCACCACCCACCGCTTGACCAACTTGGGGGCCGAGAGGGGTAGCCTCAGTTAGACGAGTTCTGCTTAGAACATCCAAGAGGCTCTATTAGGTTTAAAGTGAGGAGTAACCCGACAAAGAGTGAGGCTCGACCATGACGCTGGCTCAGGAGGCAACCGCCCAAATCCCCGCCTTTTGCGAAGGGATCCGCTACTTTGGCGATCCCTGGCCGGAATTCGACCGCCTGGGTCAGGAGCCTGCAGTGGATGCTGCCACCGGCAAGCTGCGGGATCCGGGCAGTCGCATGGCCGCCTACCAAACCCTGCTCTATGCCGATGCGCTGCGCTATCTCACGCTGCAGATGACCGCCAGCAAAGCCTCGGGCCACCCGGGCGGCTTTGCCAGCCAAGCGGAAGCCTACGCCGCTTTGGTGTACTTGGGCCAAAAGAACATCCCTACCGAAGTGGGCCACCACGCGCCCGGATTCTATGCCGCCATGTTCTTGGATGGATCCCTATCAGAAATGGGCATCCACACCGTCGCCGACTTGCAGGCCCGCTTTCGGGAACGAGAAGGGCTGCTGGGGCACCTGTCGGGCTACATCCCCGGCCTGCTGGCGCCAGCAGGGCCGCTGGGGCAGGGGCAGCACTTTGCTATGGCCGCCGCTCTGCTTTACCCAGACCGTCTCTTCCCCGTCACCATCGGCGATGGGGGCCTGGGGGAGCCCTACGTGATGAGCTCCATGATCCACTTTCACACCGCCTTCCCGCAGCGCACCAACTTCCTGCCGGTGCTGGTCTGGAACGGCTACAGCCAAGAGCACCACAGCATGATCTCTACCTTCACCAACGCTCAGATGGCCGAGTACTGGCGGGGCAACGGCTTTGAGGAAGTGGTGCTGGTGGATGCCAAAGACTTCGACGATGCCCAACAGCCTGGCCCCTACGTGGATAGCACCCAATTTTCCCTGGAAGCCCGCTTGGCCTTTGTCCAAAGAGTGCTGGTAGAGATGGAACGGGCCATCCAGTGCGCTCTAGGCGGCCACCTGACGGTTTTCATCCTCAAGCAACTGAAGGGGGCAGGCGTGCACGCCAAGGGATCCAAATCCCACAACCTCTACGCCCACCACACCTTGGATCACCCCGACATCGTGGCCGCTCTGGAGGCACGGGCCCTGCACCCAGCCGCTTGGGCTCTGGTGCGCCAAAATTGTGAACGGGCTGCTGGCGGGCCAGCCGCCAAGGTAGCTGTCACGGAGTCCGTCCGGCCCTTGCCGCCGCTGGGATCCCTGAACTTAACCGAGTTCCCCCTCGGCGATAAGCAGGTTTCCACCACTGCCATCGGCGCCCTGGTGCTACAGGTGGGGCAGAAAGACCCCGACTTTCTGGTGGCCAACGCTGACGGCAATGAGGCCTCTGGCCTTGCCAATGTCAACCAGGGCCTGAAAGTGATCCACCCCACGGCGGATCCCCTCTACAACCAACAGCCCCAAGGGCAGGTCTACGAACCCCTTAGCGAAGATGCTTGTGCCGGCCTGACGGCAGGCCTGGCGCTCTTTGGCGGGCGCTCCCTGTGGTGTTCTTACGAATCCTTTGCCGTCAACGGCCTGCCCATCTGGCAGACGGTAACCCAGGCGATGGCCGAGCTGCGCCGCCCCACCCCTTCCGCCATTGCTCTCTACACCGCCGGAGCCCTGGAACAAGGCCGCAACGGCTGGACCCACCAGCGGCCGGAAATTGAGGCCTACCTAGCGGCCATGATGCGCAACGGCAACATTTTCCCCCTCTTTCCCCCCGACGCCAACTGCGCCCAAGCCGCCTACGAGTGGGCCTTGTCTACCTACAACAAAGGGATCCCGATCTTTGCCAGCAAAACCCCCCTGCCCATCCGCACCACCCTGGAACAGGCTCGCCAAGCAGTAGAGCAGGGCTGCACCGTGCTGCAGGAAGTGCCCGGATCCCGCACAGTGGTCTTTGCCGTGGTGGGGGATATGATCCTCCTGCCCGTCTTTGCCGCCGCTGAACAGCTCAAGGCCCAGGGGATCGGCAGCAAAATTGTCTCTGTGGTCAGCCCCCGCCGCCTCTATCGCCCCGTCGACGTGGCCTGGTCCACCTGTGCTCAGCCAGATGGGGAATTCATGTCCGACCAAGAATTTGCCGCTTGGTTTGCCGGCGAAGCCCTTATCGGCGTGACCGGCGGCTCCAGCCTGATGTTGGAGCCCCTGTTGCTGCGCTACACTGGCCCGCGCGACATCTTTGCCTGGAAACGCGGCGAAACCACCGCCACCCCTACTGAGCTCATGGACTACAACGGCCTGACAGCCCAGGCATTGGCGGAGCGAGCTAAGCAACTGCTAGGCTAAGGGCGAGCTTTTAGCTTGGTCAGCATTGTCCACCTTATTTTTTCCTATGACTGAGGCTAGCTATCTCCGAGAGAAGCTTGAGAGTATATCTCCCACCGAGAGGGTAGAGCGAATTGTTGTCCAACGCTTTGCTGTTCCTCTCCTGCAGGCGCTTGGCTTTGACGAGTTGGAAATTAGAGAAGAATTCGAGACAGGTTGCGGCCAGGTCGATCTCGCAGCAAGAAAGAACGTAGATCCTGAAGATATTTTCTTGAGATCCCCGAAGAATCCCTACTTGCTTTTGGAGGCAAAATCTAGAGCAGTTAATCTCAGAGAAGGATCTTACTATAGAGATGCAGTTTGTCAGATAGAAAGTTACTTGCTCGCCAAGAACTGCAAATCTGCAAAATGGGGAATTATCACCAATGCAAATAACATCCAGCTTTGGAGGAAGCACGGAAAAGTCGTTCACCCCGCTACAGCAAACCTTGATATTAGCTCAGATAACATTGAGAGCATAGTGCGTAACTTGCGAGACAAGATAGAAAACTATGAGCGCGCTCTGACTGTATGCGTGTATAACAATAAAGGGGGCGTAGGCAAAACAACGACGGTCATTAACCTTGCGGCAACACTAAAAACCAAGGGAAAAAAGGTCTTAGTTGTTGACTTTGATTCTCAGGGTGATCTGACAGGAAGTTCGGGAGTCACTCCTGGAAAAATTACACTGACGCAATGTTTAAAGGATCCCAAAATAGACGTCCATGCCATTGTCCAAACATATAGACTCAGGGGTATTCCCATCTTCGACATTATCCCAAGAGACCCTGAACTAGAGACGTTGACTGATAGCCGGGCAGTAGCATATATCCCAAAGGGAACTCGGCGCCTTCGCGATCTCATTGCCCCTCTTCGCAATGAGTATGATTACATCCTAATCGACTGCCCAACTCAATGGCTTTACTTTAGCCAGAGTGGTGTTTTTGCTGCCGATGTTATTTTGATACCTACCCGCCCCGACGATCTGTCTTCCCTGAATAATGCTGCTAGAGTAATCACCCAGTTTATTCCAGAAACTGCTAGGTCACGACAGGATGGTGGCCCTATTGCTTTGCCTGCCTTTTTCAACGGCGTCTCTTCGAGAAGTGAATCCACTATTCAACTAGCTAACAAAGAGATATGGAAGCTTATCAACCAGGAGAAAAGTGTAGATCTACTTCATTTCTGGCCGCATTTTAAGAAAGGTAATGAAAACAAAAGCATTTTTAGGATACCTGACTATGCAGTGATATCCTCTGCAAAGTTTGATCGAGTTCCTGCCGTCTTTAAGGACAGGAGAGTTTTAGAATACTACCAGAGTCTTGCCCGTGAGTACTTTATCGATGAGTGAGTTTTCAGATCTAGGTAGGTTGGTTAACTTACCCCTTGAGAGCATTACGCCCGCCGACGGGTTTTCTGCTCCCTCCTTCCTTGTTGCCGCAGCCGCAGATCAGCTAAGGGCGACAGGAGGACACAACTGGGTTCCTCTGCTGGTGGTCGAGGCTGGCAACTATCAGTACAAGGCCATTGGTAACCATTTTGTCTATGCAGTTGCTCGAGAGGCAGGGCTGGAGAGGCTCTGGTGCATTGTTGTCGATCCCGACCCAGAGCAGGTTAAGCAGGCCCAAATCCTCACCAGAGAAATTGTCCCAAAGGTGAATCTGACAGAGGCCCCGAGAGAAACTATCTTGGCCGCGTTGAGATACCTGGCCGAGCAGCCCGGCACCCCCCTTAAGGGAGTTGATATAACCATTGCAGCCGCGCGAATTGCGGAGGCAGATAGGAGCTGGTGGCAGGACTTAACCCCCATAACCAAGCTGGGGTGCAAAATTACACGAGGCAAAAAGTTGGAGGCCCTGAAAGAAGTATTTTTTCTAGCTCCTACAGCGCCACCTCCTAGCCAGAAGAAGTCGTCTAAAAAATCCACAGCATCTGCCAGGGCCAAGAAAACAAGCGCAACTCGCTCCCGCAAAAAGAAAGAGGGCTAGAAGGGATCCTCCCCCCCTGCAGAACAAGGCCGGCCTTTAGTACCGTCGTTTTCCCGCCCAAAGGCCCACCAGCGCTGCCTGGCCCCAGGGATCCACCTTCACCTCTGCTCGCAGGGTTTCTGGATTGCGGCGGATCTCTGGTTCCAGATCATCGCCCAGCGCTTCTGGAATGAAAAACTCTTCGATCCCAAACCTAAGCTGCCGCCCATCAAACCACCCTTGCAGGACAACCTCCCCAGGCCGCAGCTCCCTGGGCCGGTCGCGACTGATGGCAATGGCCTGCCAGGGTCGAGCAGGATCCCCGGCAGGAGGGGCCAAGCGCAGGTAGAGGATCCCTGGCTTAGCGAGCTCAGGGGACCAGCCGGGCAGTTTCTCTAGGGTGGAAAGCTGGGCAACGGTGTAGCTCAAAGCTACGTAGCGGCCCCGCAAGGGGTCATAGGGATCCAGAGGAGCAATCTGCAAGTAGATCGGGGAGCCAGTGGCAAGGGTAAGCGCCTTCCGAGCTGGCACCAGCCCAACCAGGCCCACCTGCAGCACCAGGGCCAGCCAAAACAGGGATCCCTTAAGAAAAGGAGGCGACATTGCCAGCCGACGAGAGCAACTTCCTGCACAAAGATGCTATCCTAGTTAAGCATCTTCCCGGCTCAGTAGCTCAGCGGTAGAGCAGGGGACTCATAAGCCCTGGGTCGCGTGTTCAAATCACGCCTGAGCCATCCTTCCTAAGGCTCTGGTTACAGCTTGTGGAGGACAGTTAAGCTGGAGCTCCGGCTTTTGCTCTCAGGTTGCAAGAGGCGGCACTTCCAAGGGCGAGCAAAGCCCCTTGAGCTATTCCGATCCCGGATAAAAGCCGAGATCCATTACCTGCTCAAGCGTGTAGGGACACTCGGCGGGCAGATCCTCTTCCGAGAGCGGCGTTTCTTTCACCACCAACAGGATCCCGTCTTGGTAAGCCTCTGGCAGAGCTGCCAAAAGCTCAGGCTTTAGGCTAGGACTCTCTTTGAGCAATTGCTGGATTTGGCGACGTTGTTCGCTAATAGTTGCCCGCCAACTTTTGCCGCGAAGCTGGAGCTGGAACTGCCCCTTGAGGAGGTGTCCCGGCAGGATCCCCAAGCGATTGACCAATTCGCGGCGCTCTTGCCTGCCCAAAGCCTCGATTTCCTCTGCCAGATGGCCCGCTCGCTCCGAGAGGCAGGGTTTCGCTTTGAGCAGTTGGAACAATTCTACATGCCTAGCCAACCAAAGTGGGTCGGCTACACCTACTGGGGTATAGCCTCCCCTGAGCCGGAGGGGGGATCCCAGGCAGGTTAGCCGCTTCTAAAGCCCGACCTTGCCTTTCTCAGGGCTAGTCACAGAACTGCAGCCGGGATTGCGGCTGTCGCATGGCCGGATCCAGCTCGCAGATCAGCTCGAAGTTGATCACCCGCCAGCGCTGCGGCGAGCCACCGGCTCCTTCAGGAAGCTGGGAGCTGAAGCTAACCGGCAGGCCGTAGAGGCGGGGTGGGCCGGGGCGCCGCTGGGATCCCTGCTCCAGGTAGGGGGTGAGCAAAGAGCGGTAGCGCTCGGCCACGATCACCTGCGTGGCCCGCATCCCCTGCATGCGCAGGCGATCCAGCTCTTCGTGAATCTCGAAGCGGATCCCATCGGCATGGGTGTGCTGGCGGTACCAGCGGCCTTCCCAGAGGCGCCAACGCCGCCCTGATTGCAGGTGAACCAGCTCCTCTTGCTCGGGATCTGCCTCAAAGGCGCCGTGGCGATGGCAGAGGTAGGTATCGGTCAGGGTAAGGGCCGCAATCGTCTGCCGACAGTGGGGGCATTGAATGCTGGGGCCAAAGATGGGATAGGAGAAAGCAACGGTCATAGGAAACCCCACAGAATGCGGCTGGGTGTCTGGGCAAATCCGCGGCTGTCCACATTAATTATAGGTGTGGCCTTTTGCAGATCTGGCTCACGCGGATCCCTCTGGCCAAATCCGACAAAGTATTCTAAGATCATAGCCAGGGAAAAGCCTGCCCAAAGCCCCCCGCGACGGCAGGTAGATTCCCAAGGATCTCCGCAATGATAACGGGGAGTGGGTAGCGCCCACTTCTTTGCTTTTTTAGGGGGAAGATGCCCCCGCTGCCGGCTCCAGCTTCGCTGGGCTGGGATCTGGCCGTTACACCGAGTTGGCGATGAGTTGGCTATGGTTCACCCTCTGATCCCGCAGTTGGAGAGTCTGGCCCGTCCCTTGGCCGCTCGACTGGGGTACGAGTTGGTACAGATGGTTTTTCACACCAACCAGTATCCGCCGGTGCTGCGGGTGGATATCCGTCCGCTGGATCCGGAGCAGGAAACCAGCCACGCCGATTGCGAAGCTATGAGCCAGGCCTTGGAAGTGGAGCTGGATCGAGTGGATCTGATCCCCGGCCATTATGTGCTGGAGGTCTCCAGCCCCGGCATCAGCAACCTCCTCATCAGCGACCGCGACTTTGTGGTTTTCAAAGGGTTTGCGGTGGAGGTGACGGTGGATCCCCCCTACAAGGGCAAAGCTGTCTGGTCAGGGCATCTGCTGGGTCGGGATGAGGAGAAAGTTGCCCTATCCCTCAAGGGACGGCGCGTGCAGTTGCCCCGCGCCTCGGTGCAGCGGGTTGTCCTCTCAGGGGCGGAAACCGAGTAGAGGAATGGGGATAGAGAGGACGTTCGAGCGCGAAGTGTGTTGCCCTGTCTTCGCGTCGGAGCTGCCTGCTGTGCGGCGATGCATTTCCCGTCAGGATTGCGGAGCAACAGTGATAGCAGTTTCATCCCAGCTTAAGTTGCATTAGGAGGACAACAGCTTATGTCGATGGTGCCTCTGCCCGGTTTGGCAGAAATGGTGGAGATGATCTCGCGGGAGCGCAACTTGCCCCGCCATGCGGTCACCAACGCCTTGCGGGAGGCGCTGCTCAAGGGCTACGAACGCTACCGCAAAACCATTCAGCGAGATGTCGTCTTTGAAGAAGACCACTTCCGCAACTTCGATGTGGAGCTGGATGTGGAGGCAGGGGGCTTTCGCATTTTGGCCACCAAAACCATTGTCGAGGAGGTACGGGATCCAGATCACGAGATCTCCCTGTACGACGTGCAGCAGGACTACCCGGAAGCCGAAGTTGGCTGGGAAGTAACCAATGACGTCACTCCCCAACAGGCGGAGTTTGGCCGCATGGCGGCCATCCAAACCAAGCAGGTGCTGGCCCAGAAGTTGCGTGACCAGCAGCGCCGCCTGATTCAAGAAGAGTTCCGCGACCTGGAAAATACCGTGTTGCAGGCACGGGTGCTGCGCACGGAGCGGCAGACGGTGATCATGGCGGTATCCAGCGGTTTTGGGCAGCCGGAGGTGGAAGCCGAACTGCCCAAGAAGGAGCAGTTGGCCAGCGATCGCTACACCCCCAACGCGGTGATGAAGGTCTACCTCAAAAAGGTATACGAGGGATCCCGGCGGGGGCCGCAGCTTTTGGTTTCTCGGGCCGACGCCGGCTTGGTGGTGAACCTGTTCGCCAACGAGGTGCCGGAGATCGAAGAGGACATTGTGCGCATCGTGGCGGTGGCGCGGGAGGCCAACCCGCCTTCCCGCAACGTGGGGCCGCGCACCAAGATTGCCGTCGATACCGTGGAGCGGGACGTGGATCCGGTGGGGGCCTGTATTGGGGCAAGGGGATCCCGGATTCAGGCGGTGGTGGCAGAGCTGCGCAACGAGAAGATCGACGTCATCCGCTGGTCGCCGGATCCGGCCACCTACATCGCCAACGCCCTCAGCCCGGCCAAGGTGGTGGAGGTGCGGTTGGTGGATCCGGAGATCCAACAGGCCCATGTGCTGGTGACCAGCGACCAGCTCAGCCTGGCCATCGGCAAAGAGGGGCAAAATGTGCGCCTGGCCGCTCGCCTCACTGGCTGGAAAATTGACATCAAGGAAGTGGAGAGCTACCGGGCAGCGCTGGAGGAGGCGCAAGCGCAGGGGCTGCCGTATCCCTTCATCACGCCGGCGGCTTTGGAGCGCTTCCGGCGGCGGGAAGAGCGAGCCGCTTTGGGGCTGGACGAGGAGTACCCAGAGAAGCTTCGCCTAGAGGAGGAGCTGGAAGAGGACGATAGGCTGGAGGAAGACTGGGTCGAGGAAGACGAGGACTTCGACTACGACGCCGAGTTCGACATCGCCCAGCCCAAGGCCTAGAGCCGAGGGGCCTCGGCAGTCGGTAAACTGAGGTAAAGACCCTTTCCGCCTGCCCTTGAACTCCTCCCAGCCGATCATCCTTGGTATATCGGGCGCCTCCGGGATGCTCTACGCCGTGCGCGCCCTACACGTTCTGCTCAGCCTGGATTACCGCGTCGAGGTGGTGGCCTCCAAAGCGGCCTATCAGGTGTGGCAAGGGGAGCAAGGGGTGCCGTTGCCGGCAGATCCCCAGCGGCAGGCCCAGTTTTGGCGGCAGCAGGCCGAAAGCGAGGGCGGATCCTTGGTCTGCCACCGCTGGCAAGATGTGGGGGCAACCATTGCCAGCGGCTCCTACCGCACGCAGGGGATGTTGGTGATCCCATGCAGCATGGGCACGGTAGCCAAGTTGGCCGCTGGGCTGAGCTCTGACCTGCTGGAGCGGGCGGCTGACGTGCAGCTCAAAGAAGGCCGCCGCCTAGTCATCGTGCCGCGGGAAACCCCCTTCAGCCTCATTCACCTGCGCAACCTGACCATCCTGGCAGAGGCAGGGGCGCGCATCGTCCCGGCCATTCCGGCCTGGTACCACCAGCCGCGTACCCTCTTGGACTTGGTGGACTTTGTGGTGGTGAAGGCCCTGGATCAGTTTGGCATCGACAGCGACCTCATCCAGCGCTGGCAGGGGATGCGTCAGCGTCAGATCCTCAAGCTGCCCCCCGAGGACTAAAGGGATCCCTTGGCCCTCATCCCTAGCCGCTTTCCCAACCGGAGAGGGAGGTTCCCACCTAGCGCGATCATTCATCCATACATAAGGTTTCACCGCTAGCAGGGAGGGCACTGCTGAACCTGGGCAGGGGAACTGGCTGGACTAGCCAGCCGCGGGATTCTTGCGAAGGTGGGTGGACAAGTTAGGGCAAGTCTCCAGGCTAGCTGCCCACTCACTAATGAGGGTGTTGACCCAGTGGGGCAGCTCGTCGTGAGCGCAGTGGCCCACCCCTGGCAGCTTCACCAACGTAAGAGCCGGCTGCCAGCGCTTAAACTGATCCGCCAAAAAGCTGGGCACCGCCGGATCTTCCTGGCCCCAGAGGAGGAGAATGGGCATCTTGAGCGTGGGCAACAGGCGCTTGGGACTGTCGAAGCGGCGGCAGAGAATGGCCCTCAGGCTATCCAAAAACACGTGGGCTGCCCCCGGCTCAAAGGCCGGCCTCTGGAAGATCTGCACCAGCTCCTCGTCCACCTGCTCGTCCCGCTTGTAGACATTTTTGATCCAGGCCCGCAGCACCTCGGTTTGTCGCAGCCAGTTAAACAAATGAGGATAGGTGAGCGGGCAGCCCAAAACAGCCAGGATCCCTTCGCAAAGGGCCTGCACCAACACATCCCAAGGAGGGGACAATTCTTCGGGGTGAGGCCCATCGGCACAACTGATCAAGCACAAACCCTTCACCATCTGGGGATAGCGGGCAGCCACAATCACCCCCACCAGGCCCCCAATGGAATGGCCTACCAGGAGGCTGGGCTGCTGGATGTGGGTTCGCCAAAACTCGTACACCTGCTCGACCCACAGATCGACGCTGTAGGCGATCTCCGGCTTGGCACTCTCGCCAAATCCCAGCAGGTCGAGAGCATAGACGGAGCGCTGGGATCCCAGAGGAACAATGTTGTGGCGCCAATGGCCCACCGAGGCCCCAAAGCCATGGATCAAGATGGCCGGAGCCGCCGTCAAGTTCACCTGGCCGCTGGCGGTTTGGGCGCGACTGGGGGTGTAGGTGAAATGAATAGGCCAGCCGCGCCAGAGCCAGGTTTGGGAATGACCATAGCGAGGAAGCCCTGAGACGGGATCCCTGCTGCCGACCGAAGAGGGGGGCGTCGCAGGGGAGGGGAAACCTGCCCCGCCGACAGCAGCAGAGGGAGAAGAAGAAGGAGGGTTATGTTCAGGCAAGGGAGGATTGACACTCCCACCGCCTAAAGGCGGGGGATTCTTACGCAGTCCACAAAAGAACCCATAACGGCGTTGTCAAAGCGCCTCTAGACAGTTCCTTAAGGCAAAGCCCTAAGGTTCTGCTTACTTCTCGCTCCAGAGGATTTGTTGCTGCTCGGGTTTTTCACCGTAGTTAGCGTTTTCCCCTGGTCTGGCTAGGATTATAGCAGTTAGCAACTAAAGTCGCTAGCGGGCTTTTCCGCCCCGCACTAAAGTGCGGGGCTACCAAGCTATCCTTTTGTATGTGACAACAGCAGGCCCACCTCCATCAGGATAGACCGATCTTAGCGGTTGCTGGAGGGCGTCTAGAGTGGACTGGAGGGGCGTTTCTCTCAGATAACCCTCTTGAGCGGCTTTTTCTGGACATTCCCCACCCCTTTTTCCAAACAAAACCGCTTGCGTCAACAGGATGGAGAAAACCCTCCTGCCAGATGTGGCTCTGCCTACCGATCCCATGATGGATGAAACAGCTTGGATAGACCCCATTACAGCGGCCAGCTTCCGCCAGATTGACCAAGAGATCGGCCCCCACCCCTGGCAAGGGATCCCCTATGAGATCGTGCGCCGCGCCATCCACGCCACCGCTGACTTCGAGCTGCGGGATCGCTTTGTGTTCAGCCCCACGGCAGTTGAGGCGGGACTGGCGGCCCTGCGGCAACGGCGGCCGCTGGTGGTGGATGTGCGGATGGTGGCCGCCGGGATCCAAGCTGGCCTCGCGGCGCAGGGGATCCCGCTCCATTGCGCTTTGGACTGGGCAGAAGAGCCTCTTGAAGCCGGGCAAACGCGCACGGCCCAGGGGATGGTCAAGGTAGCCCGGCGCTACCCGGAAGCGATCTTTGTCGTCGGCAACGCGCCCACGGCGCTGCTGGCGCTGGTGGAAGAGATGCGGGCCCAGCGGATCCGGCCCAGCCTGGTGATCGGGGTGCCAGTGGGCTTTGTGGCAGTGGAAGAGGCCAAACGGGCGCTAGCGCAAACGGATGTCCCCCAGATTCGGGTGGAGGGCCGCAAAGGCGGATCCCCGGTGGCCGCTGCCATCGTCAATGCCCTACTGCTGGCCGCCCGCCGGGATCCCATCCCCAACTGACTAGAATTGGAACGACATCTTCAGACCTTTCCCATGACCCCCGAACAAGAGGAGTGGCTGATCCGCAACCTTCAGCTTCAACAAGAACAGCTTCAAGAGATCCGAGCCGAACAGCAGAGAGCTGCCGAGCGGTTTGAGGCCCAGATGACGGAGATGCGGCAGGCCTTTGCAGCCCAAATTGCCGAGATCCGAGCCGAGCAGCAGCGGGCCGCCGAGCGTTTCTCCGCCGAGATCGCCGAGATCCGAACTGAGCAGCAGCGGGCTGCCGAGCGCTTTGAGGCTCAGATGACGGAGATGCGGCAGGCCTTTGCAGCCCAAATTGCCGAGATCCGAGCCGAGCAGCAGCGGGCCGCCGAGCGTTTCTCCGCCGAGATCGCCGAGATCCGAACTGAGCAGCAGCGGGCTGCCGAGCGCTTTGAGGCTCAGATGACGGAGATGCGGCAGGCCTTTGCAGCCCAAATTGCCGAGATCCGGGCCGAGCAGCAGCGGGCCGCCGAGCGTTTCTCTGCCGAGATCGCCGAGATCCGAACTGAGCAGCAGCGGGCTGCCGAGCGCTTTGAGGTCCAGATGGCCGCAATGCGAGCCGAGCGGCAGGCCATCGAAGCCCAGCTCCAGACCGAAATCCAGGAGATCCGGACGCTGATTCAGCACAACCAGGAGCGGATTCGCCAGAACGAAGAGCGGGGAGATGAGCTGGAGAGGGCCATCCAGGAATCCCGCCGCGATATGCAGGCCGGCTTTGCCGAGCTGAGGGAGGCGCAAGCCCTGATGATGGAGCAATTCCGGGAGCGGGATGGCCGCCTGATCGAGGCTCATCTGGGCTTTATTCGGGAAATGCGGGAGATGCAGCGGGAAGTGGCGGAGTTGCGCCTGGATTTTCTCAACCACATGCGCCAGTACCACCCGCCTGTCGAACGCTAGATGGCTACGACAACATCTGGCCGATCACCTCAGCTTGCGGTTATAGGGGTAGCAGCAGATGGCTCGGTGGCCTCTTGGGCGATTCCCCCCCTCTCCCAAGCGCAAACCTTGGCCGGGCCCTCCAGCTTGCTGCAGCACTTTGCTGACCATCCGGCCCGCCAGATCCGGCTTACTGGACCAGTGGAAAGTTGGATCCCGCTTTTGCAAAAGGAGCTGGCGCAGGGATCCCTGGTTTTGTTGGCCAGCGGGGATCCGCTGTTTTTTGGGATTGGGCGCCTGTTAACGCAGTACTTCCCGGCGGAGCAACTGGCCTTTTATCCCCAAGTCAGCTCAGTGCAGTTGGCCCTCAACCGCCTGCAGATCCCCTGGCAGGAGGCCACCATCCTCAGCCTGCACGGGCGGGGGGTGGAGCGGTTGCAAGACGCCCTTAGGCAGGGATCCCCTCTTATTGTGGCCCTGACCGATCCGGAGCACACCCCGGCGGCGGTGGCCCAGTTTATCGCCGACCTGCGGCTGCCGGTGCGCTACCAGGGCTGGGTGTGCAGCCAACTGGGATCCCCCCACGAGCAGATCCTGCCCCTGCAAGAAGGGGAGAAATCTGCCTTCCCCAGCCCCAACTTGGTGGTGTTGCGGCGCGTTGAGCCGGAACCGGATCCCCGCCGCTGGCCTTTGGTGGGGATCCCGGACGACCAGTTCCACACCTTTCCCGACCAGCCCGGCCTGATCACCAAGCAGCCCATCCGACTGCTCACGCTGGGGGCGCTGCAACTGCCGCGGCAGGGAGTGGTGTGGGATATCGGGGCCGGCACCGGTTCCGTAGCCGTGGAGATCGCCCGCCTCTCCCCCCAGCTCCAGGTCTATGCCATCGAGCGCAACGCCACAGGCATTTGTCTTATCCGGCGCAACCGCCAACGCTTCGATCTGGAAAACCTGCACGTGATCCCGGGGACAGCGCCCCGGGTGCTGGCCGACCTGCCGGATCCGGAGCGGGTGTTGCTGGGGGGAGGCGGCAAAGGGATCCGCGATCTGCTGCCGGCGGTGGCGGCCCGCCTGCGGCCTGAGGGGATCTTGGTGGCTAACTTCGCCACCCTGGAAACCTGCAGCGAAGCTCTGCAATGGCTGCGCTCGCGGAGCTGGCAGGTGCGGGTGGAACACATCCAGATCTCCCGTTCCACGGCCTTGGCCGAGGGCACCCGCTTTTCCCCGCTCAACCCCGTTTACCTGCTGCAAGGGATCCCTTCAAATTTGAGGTTGCAGTAACGGCCTCGTCGCCCTGCCCCCAGCTGGGGGCAATTTACCCCTCGTCCTCCTCATCGGTGGTGAAGCTCGGTCGGTACAGGTAGGAGGGGCGGTTGGTCTTCTTAATTTGATCCTTGATGGACTCCAGGTCGATGTAGCGATCCGCCAAGTTAATTAGCTGGTCGCTGGTCATCGAGCGCAGGCTAACTACCTCCACCCGCGCCCCTTGGTAGCTGACGGCATTGACTGCATAGGCCAGATCCCCATCGCCGCTCACCAGCACCGCCGTCTCGTACCAGCGCACCAGCGACAACATGTCCACAGCGATTTCCACATCTAGATTGGCCCGCTTGGAGCCATCGGGCAGTTGGGTCAGCTCTTTGGTAACCACACGGTAGCCGTTGCGGCGCATCCAGAGCAAAAACCCCTGCTGCTTTTCGTTGTTGCGATCGACGCCGGTGTAGAAAAAGGAGCGCAGGAGGGGAGAACGGCCGGTCAGCGTCTTCAGCAGGCGGGTGTAGTCGATCTCAATGCCCATCTGTAGGGCGGCATAGAAGAGGTTGGATCCGTCGATAAAGATGGCCACGCGCCCACGGTCGTCCTGGAAGGGATCCGGGGGCTGAAAGCCGGGCTCAGGATCAAGACGCAACATTCGGGCTTTCTTCTCCAAGTTTTGGCAAAGGGATAGAAAAAGATAAAGTATTAAAAGCTATAGGAACAAGGCGTCGGCAAAAAAGGCCCTGGCTGGAGAGATACGTCATTTACCCTAGCGCAGGAAGCTCCCTCCACCCGGAAGACTTCCAAAATCCTAAAGAAAAATACTCACCGGAGGACGCTTGCAGATGCCCGCCCAAGAGGGGCCGCCCCCTTACTGTTTTTCCACCCCCTTGCGCAGGGGGGTGTTGCGCAGCCGCTACCGGCGCTTCTTTGCCGAGGTGGAGCTGGAAAATGGGCAACCGGTAACCGCTCACTGCCCCAACACCGGGCCGATGACGGGGGTTTGCCAGGTGGGAGCGCCTGTGTACCTCTCCTATCACCCCGATCCCAAGCGCAAATTGGCCTACACCTGGGAGATGATCCAGGTGGAAGGGGTGTGGGTGGGGATCAACACCGGCCTGCCCAATCGCCTGGTGGAATGGGGGCTGGCACGAGGGTGGTTTCCCCAATTGGCGGAGTTCTCCCGCTGGCAACGGGAAGTGACTTGCGGCAGGAGCAAAATCGACTTCCTGCTGATGGGAGACTCTGGCTTGGCCTACCTAGAGGTTAAAAATACCACTTGGGCCGTGGGATCCCGCGCCCTGTTTCCCGATACGGTGACGACTCGCGGCCAAAAGCACCTGGAAGATCTCATCGAGATCCGCCGGCAAGGGCAGCGGGCTCTGCTGCTGTATTGGATCAACCGCGCCGATTGCACCGAGTTTGCCCCCGGCGAAGAACGGGATCCCCGCTATGCCCATCTGTTTCGCCAGGCGCTGCAGGCTGGGGTTGAGGTGCTGCCCTACCGGATCGCGGTCTCGCCACAGGGGATCCGTCCGCTGGGTTTGGCCAAAATAGTGGCCTGAGCGTCGTCTTGGAAACCTGCTGCCATGCAAGTGGCCACCTGGAACGTCAACTCCATTCGCACCCGGCTGCCCCAGGTTTTGGCTTGGCTGGACAAGCAGGGATCCCTGGATGTGCTCTGCCTGCAGGAGACCAAGGTGGTGGATGCGGAGTTTCCCCGTGCCCCCTTTGAGGAGCGGGGCTTCCATGTGGAGGTGTACGGGCAGAAAGCCTACAACGGCGTTGCCCTCATCAGCCGGGAGGTGCCGGAAAAGGTGGAGCGGGGCTTTGCTGCCCTGCTGCCGGCAGCCGCAGAGCTGGATGAGCAAAAGCGGCTTATTGGCGGCCTCTACCGCGGCATCCGCATCCTCAACCTCTACGTGCCCAATGGCGAGGCGGTGGGATCTGACAAGTACGCCTACAAGTTGCGCTGGCTGGCCTGCCTGAAAGACTACCTCCAGGTGGCCCTCGACCAAGGGCAGCCTATTCTGCTCTGTGGCGACTTCAACATCGCCCCGGAAGATCGGGATATCTACGATCCCGGCAAAGCCGGAGAAATCATGGCCTCTGAGCCGGAGCGGCAGGCCCTGCAGAAGATCCTGGCTTTGGGCTTTGAGGATGCCTTTCGCAAGTTTAACCCGGACCCTGGACATTTTAGCTGGTGGGACTACCGCGGGGGTGGATTCCAGAAGAATCGGGGCTGGCGCATTGACCACCTCTACCTTTCCCCCTTGCTTCAGGACAAAGCTACGGCTTGCTGGATCGACGTCGAGCCGCGGCGGGCAGAAAAGCCCAGCGACCATGCCCCTGTGGTTGTGGAGCTGGCAGTCTAAAACCCTAAGCCGCTCCCTTGAGACAACAGCGGCTATCTACGCTAGGCTGGTAGACGTTAACGAATGTATCGGGCTGCCGCCATGGCGCTCTTTGGTTTCGGCAAACTGAGCAAGAAACTGACCCTGCCTACCCCGGAGGAGGCTTTGCCGGGCCGCTCCGAGCCAATGGCAATCGTTAACCGGCACTACGTCAAGGGCACGCCCCTGAAGCCCCCTTTTCCCGAGGGGATGGAGCTAGCCATGTTTGGCATGGGCTGCTTCTGGGGAGCGGAGCGCAGGTTTTGGCAGTTGCCTGGGGTGTTCACCACTGCAGTGGGCTATGCGGGCGGGTATACTCCCAACCCCACCTATGAAGAGGTCTGCACTGGCTTGACTGGCCACAACGAGGTGGTGCGGGTGGTTTACGATCCCAGCCAGATTAGCTACCTCCAGCTCTTGAAAGTCTTTTGGGAAAACCACGATCCCACCCAGGGGATGCGCCAGGGCAATGATGTGGGCACTCAGTATCGCTCCGGCATCTACGTCTATTCCCAGACCCAGCGGGAGCTGGCGGAAAAAACCCGCGACCTCTACCAGCAAGTCCTGAGCGCCCACGGCTGCGGCCCCATCACCACTGAGATCCTGGAGGCTCCAGAGTTCTACTACGCCGAAGACTACCACCAGCAGTACCTCGCCAAAAACCCGCGCGGCTACTGCGGCCTGGGGGGAACTGGGGTACCGCTGCCGGAGCTCCTCACCCCCGACCTTTCTCCCTAGAGAGAGAGGGAACCTAAAAGATGCGGCGGGAAGGGGATCCCCGCTCCAGCAGCTCCCTGGCCACTAGGGTCACCACCGCCAGCAAAGAAAGCACCACCGCGGCTGCATAGGCTGATCCTGTGGCATAGCTGCGATAGGCATCTTCCACAAACAGAGGCAGGGTTTGGGTGCGCCCAACGATGTTGCCCGAGACCACCGCCACAGCGCCAAACTCCCCCATGGCGCGGGCATTGGTGAGGATGACTCCATACAAGAGGCCCCAGCGGATGTTGGGCAGGGTAATCCGCCAGAAGACCTGCCAGGAATTGGCCCCCAGAGTTTTGGCGGCTTCTTCTTCCTCGGTGCCGGCCTCTTCCAACACCGGCAATACTTCCCGCACCACAAAGGGCAAGGTGATGAAAGCCGTGGCCAGCACAATGCCTGGAAACGCAAAAATGACCCGCAGGTTCCAGGATCCCAGCCAACCTTGACGGCCAAAGATCAGCACCAGCATCAGGCCGGCTACTACCGGCGAAATGGAAAAGGGCAGGTCAATGAGGCTAAGCAGCAAGGCCCGCCCTGGAAAGCGGCGGCGTGCTAGCGCTATGGCAGCGCAGAGGCCAAAAAGAGTATTGAGAGGCACGACAACCAGGGCAGTTAGCAAAGTCAAGCGGGCTGCGCTGAGAAACTCTCGCTCCCCCAGGTGCTGAAAAAAACTGGGGATCCCTTCCCGCAACGCCTGGTAGAAGACATTCACCAGGGGGATCCCGATGAGCAGCCCCACATAGAGCAAGACGATCCCAATCAGCAGGCCAGCCAGCCAAGGGTTGGCGGGTGGCTTCCCTTGAACCTCGGCAACTCCCTTAGGTCTCATGGCGACTTGCCCAGCCTTGCAGAAGGTTAATCACCGCCAGCAAAAGGAAGGAGATCACCAGCATCACCGTCCCAATCACCGTGGCGCCGGCGTAGTCGTACTGTTCCAGTCTTTGGATGACCAGCACCGCCGCAATCAAATCCTCGAAGGGGATGCTGGCGGCAATAATGACGATGGAGCCATACTCACCGACAGCGCGAGAAAACCCCAGCGCCACCCCCGTTAGGATAGACGGCAGAATTTGCGGCAGTACCACTCGGCAAAAGGTCTGCCAGCGGGAGGCGCCCAAGCTCCAGGCAGCTTCCTCCACATCCGGTTCCAGTTCCTGCAGCACCGGCTGCACGGTCCGCACCACAAAGGGAAAAGAGATAAACAGCATTGCTACCCCCACCCCCCAGCGGGTAAAGGCAATGCGGATTCCCAAGGGAGCCAGCAGGGATCCTATCCAGCCGTTGCTGCTGTAGACGGTCGCCAGGGTGAGGCCGGCCACAGCCGTGGGCAGGGCAAAGGGCAGATCAATCAACCCCTCGAGGAGCTTTTTCCCAGGGAAGGCGTAGCGCACCAACACCCAGGCGGTCAGAGTGCCCATCACACCGTTCACTAAGGCCGCCAGCAAGGCGGTTACAAAAGTAACCTCATAGGCAGAGAGGGCCAGGGGATCGGTGGCAATCCGCCAAAACTCTGCCCAGCCCAAGGTGCTGGCCTTGGCAACCAAGGCAGCTAGTGGCAAGACCAACATCAGGAAGAGATAGCCCAGGGTCAGCCACCAGGGCCAAGACACTGGAAACACCGCCTGCAGCAAGGTTCCCTAAGCTCCCACCGCCATGGCTGTCATTTCCGTTTTCTTGATGGGGAAGGCTTTGATTACCCTGGGGCGCACGTAAACCTGCTGCCCTATGTGCAGGGGCTGGCTGGCGTATTGCTCGCGGCTAAGGTGGGCCCAAAGGGATCCGCCATCGCTCAAGACCAGCTCCGCCTGGATCTCCCGCCCTAGGTGGATGATCTCTTTGACCCAAGCCGAGACACCGCTGCTGGTGGGGCTGAGCTCAATTTGGACATCATGGGGGCGCAAGAAAAGCCGATGCGGGCCGGCCTGCGCTTCAGGGAGCTGGCAGGATAATACGGAGCGGGGCGAGAGCTCGTTGACCGGGCCAATAAAGCTCATGACAAAGGGAGTGGCCGGATGATCGTAGATCTCGGCAGGGGATCCCACCTGTTCGATCCGCCCCTGGTTCATGACCACAATTTGGTCGGCCACCTCCATAGCCTCTTCTTGGTCGTGGGTAACCAGGACGGTGGTGACATGCACCTCGTCGTGTAGGCGCCGCAGCCACTGGCGCAGCTCCTTGCGCACTCTGGCATCCAGCGCCCCGAAGGGCTCATCCAAAAGCAACACCTGCGGCTCCACCGCCAGAGCACGGGCCAGGGCCACCCGCTGCCGCTGCCCCCCCGAAAGCTGGGAGGGGTAGTGATCCCCAAACCCCGACAGTTGCACCAGCTCCAGCAGCTCGTCCACCCGTGCCCGAATTTCAGCTCTTGGCAGCCTGCGGATCTCCAGGCCAAAGGCAATGTTCTGCCGCACCGTCATGTGCTTAAACAGGGCGTAGTGCTGGAAGACAAAGCCGACGTTGCGCTCCTGGACGCTGGCGTGGGTGGCATCCCGCCCGGTGAGGAAAATCCGCCCCGTGTCTGGCTTCTCCAGGCCGGCAATCAGGCGCAGCAGGGTAGATTTGCCAGAACCCGACGGCCCCAACAAAGCCACTAGGGATCCCGTGGGGATGGTGAGATCGGTAGGGTAGAGCGCCTGAAACTCGCCGAAGCGCTTCGATACCCCTGCAATGGTGATGCCCATAGGCTCTGCCTAGCTAGTGGTTTGCCTGAGAAGTTGCTGGATTGGTTGCCGGCTGAGTTTCTCAAAAGGTTGAGGGAAGTTAAACGCCCACCTAATCTACGGTAAACCTGTCAACAAACCGTTGATACAGCTCCCAGAATAACTTGAATGGGAATCCAAAACAAGGGAGCCTCCCTACAACTCGGCTTGAATGCGGTCAAACAAAGCTCCATCGGCAAAGAAGCGGTTTTGGATTGTCTCCCAGCCGCCTAGGTCGGCAACGGTTACCAGTTTCTCAACAGGAGGGTAACGCCAGGCAAACTCTTGCGCCACCGTGGGCTCCACTGGCCGAAAACCCACCTTGGCAAAGGCCCGCTGCGCCTCGGGCGTAAAGAGATAGTCCACAAAGGCTTCGGCCACGGCGCGGGTGCCCTTGCGGTCTACGTTGGCATCCACCACCGCTACCGGGTTGTCGATGGAAATGTTGGGATCCGGCACCACGTAGGGCAAGGGCTGGCCGCGCAAGCCCGCCAGGATCACCTCATGTTCGTAGGTGAGCAGGGCATCCCCCTGCCCTTTTTGGAAAAAGACATCCGTAGCCTCCCGCGAGTCCCGCGGCAGGACGCGGACGTTTTTGTAGACCTGAGTAGTGAAGGCTAGGGCCTGCGGCTCAGGGACAGCGCTCCAGAGGGCCAAAAAGTTCCAGCGGGCACCCCCGGAGGTTTTGGGGTTGGCGGTAATCACCTGCAGGCCGGGCCGAGCCAGATCCAGCCAAGAGCGGATACCACGGGGGTTGCCCTGTCGCGTGACGATGGCCGCCACCGAGCGGGTGACGATCCCCTGGTTGGGGGTGCGGCTTTCCCAGCCTGGCCGAATCAGGCCGGCAGCCACAATGCGCTCCACATCCAGGCCTAGGGCCAGGGCCACCACATCGGCATCCAGCCCCTCGATGACCGCCCGCGCCTGCGTTGCCGAGCCGGCGTAGCTGCTTTCCACCCGCACCCGTTGTCCGGTCTGGGCCAGCCAATGGGCCTCAAAGGCAGGGATGATCTGGCGGTAGGCATCGCGGGTCACCGCAAAAGAAGCCAGAAGAATCCTCACTTCCCCGTGGGATCCCACCCCACAGCCACCTAGCCCCAGCAGAAGGAATCCCACCGCCAGCCACCGCCCCGCTCTCCCCCACCAGGCCACCGCGACGGGTGAAGGGATCCCCAATGGCTTCCCCGCTGCCCCTTCCATCTTCACCGCCATCCCCAAAAACTTCTCCACTTCTCCGTCCCTCACCCCCAACCCCTCTCCCAAAAGGCGAGGGGAGGTTGGAGGCTAAGGAACTATTCTACGGTAATCCAGTCGGCAAACCGTTTTTAGACCAGGGATCCCTAGGCGGGGCAGGGGGTGGGGGGGCGCCGCGTCGGCAGCGAGATCCAGCGTGGCATTGAGGAGGCCGGGATCCTCCGGGGAGGGGAGCAACTGGAACCCTAGCCGCTTGCACAGGCGGCGCATGCCCTCGTTTTCGCTGAGCACCTCGCCGGCCAGACGCCGGATTCCTTCGCAGCGGGCCACCTGAATCAGGCGGGTCAGCAGCTCCGTGCCGATCCCCTGCCGTTGATAGGGATCCGCCACCAGCAGGGCAAACTCCGCCTCTTCGGGGAGGCCGTGTCTTTTGGAGAGGCGGCTGATGCCGAGGATTGTGGCTTCTGGCTCCTGTTTTTCCGCCACCAGGGCGATCTCGCGGTCGTAGTCGTTGAAGCAGATGCGGATTAAGCGCTCGTGGGCGATGCGGGCGCTGTATTTGATGGGGTGGAAGTAGCGCAGGTAGATGCTGTAGTCGGAGACGTGGCGATGAAACTGGATTACCAGCGGCTCGTCTTCAGGGCGGATGGGGCGGATGGTGATGCCGTCCCGGAAGCTCCAGATGTACTGGGTGGGATAGGGGCGGATGGCCAACGGCACGGGTGGTTCTTGCTCCGCGCGCAAAATGACGCGGGCATCCAAAGCCAGCAGGCCCTCGCTGGAAGCCAGCAGCGGATTGATGTCGATCTCTTTAATCTCCCGCTGCTCGGCCACCAGTTGGCTGAAGCGCACCAAAAGCTGCTCCAGGGCCTCCAGATCCACGGCTCGGCGTCCCCGCACCCCCTTGAGGGCCTTGTAGATGAGGGTATTCTCCATCAAGCGCCGCGCCAAGGTAGTGTTGAGGGGGGGAAGGCCGATGGAGCGATCTTGAAACACCTCCACCAGTTGGCCGCCGCTGCCAAAGAGCAACACCGGCCCAAACTGGGGATCCTCGCTGCTGCCCAGGATCAGCTCGTAGCCGTTGGTGGGAACCATGGGCTGCACCGTCACCCCTTGAAAGTGCTGGGATCCGGCTTTTTCGGCAACATTAGTCTGGATCTGCTGGTAGGCCCGCCGCACGGCTTCGGCATCGGGCAGGTTGAGCTGCACGCCGCCTACGTCGCTTTTGTGGGTGAGGGTGTGGGAGTAAAGCTTCAGCACCACCGGGTAGCCTATGGCCTCAGCAGCTTCCACCGCCGCTTCCGAACTTGCTGCCACCCGCGTGGGCACCACCGGGATCCCGTAGGCGGCTAGGATCTCCTTGGACTCGACCTCGGTTAAGAGCGTGCGACCTTGCTGCCGGGCTTGGCTGAGGATTTGGTGCACCCTATCCCGCTCGACCGCTCTTGCAGGGGGCAAAGTGGGAGTTTCGTAGAGGGCCTTGAGGTTGTCGCTAAAGCGCCACAAGTAGCTAAACACCCGCGCCGCCTGGTCGGGGTAGCGGTAGGTGGGGATCCCGGCCTGGTTGAGGATCTGCTCGCCGGCATCCACCAGGGCTCCCCCCATCCAACTGGCCAGGATGGGTTGGCGAGATCCGCTGCGCCGCCAGGTCTCCACCACCTTGGCGGCCGTGGCGGTGGGATCTGTCATCGCCTGGGGGGTGAGGATCACCAGACAGCCCTGGCTGCCGGGATCCCGCAGCACGATCTCCAGCGCCTGGGCAAAGCGCTCCGGCCCGGCATCGCCCAAAACGTCGATGGGGTTGCCGTGGCTCCAGTGGGGCGGCAGGATCTGGCTGAGCTGCTCCAGCGTCTCCGGGGCAAGAGAGGCCAGGGATCCGCCGGCGCGAATGAGGGCGTCGGTGGCCAGCACCCCTGGCCCGCCGGCATTGGTGAGGATGCTGAGGTGGGGCCCTTGCGGACGGGGCTGTTTGGCCAGCACCTCTGCCATGTCGAAGAGATCTTCAATGTGATCCACCCGCAGCACGCCGCAGCGGCGGAAGGCCGCATCCAAAACCGCGTCGCTGCCGGTGAGGGATCCCGTGTGGGAGGCCGCCGCCTGGGCCGCCGCCTGGGTGCGCCCCGCCTTGATGACGATGATGGGCTTGCTCAGCGCCACCTCGCGGGCCGCCGACAAAAACGACCGCGCATCCCCGACGGATTCCATGTAGAGGACGATGCTGTGGGTATGGGGATCCTGGCCCAGGTAGTCGATGAGATCCCCCCAGCCCACATCCAGCATCGATCCCAGGGAGATAAAGGCGCTAAAGCCGACATTTTCCTGCAGGCTCCAGTCTAGGATCGAGGTGCAGAGGGCCCCGCTTTGGCTGATAAAGCCCACGTTGCCGGGCCGGGCCATCTGGGCCGCAAAGGTGGCATTTAGGCCCGTGTGGGGGTTTTGGATCCCCAGGCAGTTGGGGCCAATCAGGCGCAGCTTGCCGCGGGCAGCCTCTTGGATGGCCTTTTCCAGCTCCAGCCCCTCGGGGCCGATTTCCTTAAAGCCCGCCGAGAGGACAATAGCTCCCTTGACGCCGGCCTCGACGCATTCTTGAATAACCGCCGGCACCCCGGCTGCCGGGATGGCGATGATGGCCAGATCCACCGGCTCCGGCAAAGCAGACAGCCGCTCATAGGCCCGGATGCCCAACACCTGGTGCCGCTTGGGGTTGACCGGGTAGACCGTGCCCCCAAACGGGTGGCTGATCAGGTTCCACAAGACCGTGCGCCCAACACTGCCCTCCCGCTCTGTTGCCCCCACCACCGCCACCGAGCGGGGCAGAAAAATGGGATCTAAGGGGTGGGATCTGGCCTTCCAGATGTCGAGGCTGGGGTCAGGGCGGCGCCGCATGGGCTTACTCCTCAATGTCTGGTGACTAGGCCAACACCGGCTCCGGCTGGTGGTAGAGGGCAGCCTCCACCCGGCAGCCCCGGTAGGCCAAGACGTACAGCTCCTTCATGTCCTGAATCAGCGGGTAGCGGGGGTTGGCGCCGGTGCATTGATCATCGAAAGCCTGCTCCGCCATCGCCTCCAGACGGTCGTAGAACGCCTGCTCGCTCTCGCTGAGGGCCTCGCGGATGGTAGCCGGGATCCCTAGCTTCCGCTTTAGCTCCTCGATGGCCTCAATGAGGCGCATGACCTTTTCATCATCATTGGCTCCGCCCAACTGCAGGTAATCGGCAATCTCGGCATAGCGGTGCTTGGCGTTGGGGTAGCGGTATTGGGGGAAGATGGCCTGCTTAAAGGGGGCGTCGGTGGCGTTGTAGCGGATGACGTGGGTAATCATCAGGGCATTGGCCAGGCCGTGGGGCAGGTGGAAGGTGGATCCCAGCTTGTGGGCCAAGGAGTGGCACACCCCCAAAAAGGCGTTGGCAAAGGCCATGCCGGCAATGGTGGCGGCGTAGTGGACTTTTTCTCTGGCTTCTGGATCTTCGGCCCCCTTCTCGTAGGCCCGCGGCAGGTAGGTCATCAGCAGCTTAATCGCCTGCAGCGCCAGCCCATCGGTAAACTCGCTGGCCATCACCGAGACATAGGCTTCCAGGGCATGGGTAAGGGCATCGAGGCCGCCGTAGGCGGTTAGCTTCTTGGGCATCTTCAAAGTGAGATCCGGATCCACAATGGCCATGCTGGGGGTGAGGGCGTAGTCGGCCAGTGGGTACTTGATCCCCACCCGGTCGTCGGTGACTACGGCAAAGGGCGTCACCTCGGATCCCGTCCCGGAAGTGGTGGGGATGCAGACCAGTTGGGCTTTTTGCCCCAGCGGCGGCAGCTCGTAGACCCGCTTGCGGATGTCCATAAAGCGCGTGGCCAGGCCTTCAAACTCCAGCTGGGGCTGCTCGTACATCAGCCACATCACCTTGGCCGCGTCCATGGGGGATCCGCCGCCCACGGCGATGATGACATCCGGCTGAAACTGGCGCAGCTGCTCCAGGCCGCGGTTGACGGCGCTGAGGGTGGGATCCGGCTCCACGTCGTGGTAGACATCCCACTTGATCTGCAGTTCGTCCAAAACCCGGGTAACCGCCTGCAGCACGCCCAGCTCGAAGAGGGGCCTATCGGTAACCAAAAAAGCCCGTTTTTTGCCGGCCAACTCCCGCAGCGCCACCGGTAGACATCCCGGCTTGAAGTAGATCTTGGGCGGCACCCGAAACCAGAGCATATTTTCCCGCCGGTAGGCCACCGTTTTAATGTTGAGCAGGTGGCGCGGCCCCACATTGTCCGAGACCGAATTGCCCCCCCAAGTGCCACAGCCTAGGGTGAGCGAGGGATCCAGCCTGAAGTTATAGAGATCCCCAATTGCTCCCTGGGAAGAGGGGGTGTTGATCAGCACCCGCGCTGTTTGTAGGGCATTTTCAAAGTAGGCAATATCGTCCCGATTGGCGGGATCGGTATACAAAACAGAGGTGTGGCCCCGCCCCCCGAAATTGACCACTTGGACGGCCATATCGACAGCGCTGGGGAAATCCTTGGCGCGGTAGAGGGCCAAAACAGGAGCCAATTTTTCGTAGGAAAACGGCTCTTCGGGCCCCACCTTCTCCACTTCCCCAATCAGCAGCTTGCTGCCTTCGGGTACCTGGATCCCGGCCAGAGCAGCGATGGTCTGCACCGATTGGCCAACAATAGCTGGATTGAGACGGCCATCCTTGAGGAGAATGCGGCGCACCGCTTGCGTCTGTTCCGGATCCAAAAAGTAGGCCCCTCGATGGCAAAACTCCGCCTTCACCTGCTCATAAACGGCCTCCACCACGATCACCGCCTGTTCCGAGGCGCAGATCATGCCGTTGTCAAAAGTTTTGCTGAGCAAGATCGAGCTGACAGCTGTGGGAATGTCGGCGCTGGCGTCGATCACCGCCGGCGTGTTGCCCGCCCCCACACCCAGCGAGGGGTGGCCGGAGGAATAGGCCGCCTTGACCATGCCAGGGCCCCCGGTGGCCAGGATCAACTTCACCTCCGGATGTTGCATCAAAGCCTGAGACAGCTCGATGGTGGGCTCGTCGATCCAGCCGATCAACCCCACAGGCGCACCGGCTGCCTCAGCCGCCTCCTTGACCACCTTGGCCGCGGCAATGGTGCATCGTTTGGCGCGGGGGTGAGGGGAAAAGATGATGGCGTTGCGGGTTTTCAGGGTGATGAGAGCTTTGAAAATGGTTGTCGAAGTGGGGTTGGTGACTGGCACAATGCCCGCCAAAAGCCCCACCGGCTCGGCAATGCGCTCGTAGCCAAAACTCTCGTCCCGCTCGATGACGCCACAGGTTTTCTCGTGTTTGTATTTGTTGTAAATGTATTCAGAGGCAAAGTGATTTTTGATCACCTTGTCTTCCACAATCCCCATGCCGGTCTCTTCCACGGCCAGCTTGGCCAGCGGGATCCGTTCGTTGTTGGCGGCCAGGGCAGCTTTGTGAAAGATCCGATCCACCTGTTCCTGGGTGAAGGTGGCATACTCAGCCTGGGCAGCTTTTACCTGTTGGATCAGAGCTTCCAGTTCCTCGAGGTTGGTGACAGGCATAGGTGGATCCTCCAAAATTACATCCATACAGGTTAAAAGTTGAGGCAACCGTTAGAAATTGCTGCAAGACTCCATGGGCCTGCTGACCGGCTAAGCGCCAACAGGCGCGGGAACCTGGATCTCAGTGGTCATTTTTGGGGGATGGGTAAGGGTGTTGTGGATGATGCACGCATCGACTGCCTTTTCCAACCCTTTTTGGTGTTTTTCGTCGAGCGGGATCCCACTTTTCACCCGAATGCAAATGTTGTCTAGGCGGGCAGGGTGCTCGACTTTATCTGCGGTAACAACCACTTCCAGCCCTTTGGGATCCAACTGCCGCGCTTCCAAATACTTGACGGCATAGAACCCCACACAAGCACCCAAAGAGGCCAAAAACCACTCCGGCGGCGTCATTCCCTGATCTTGGCCGTGGTTGTCCAAAGGCTGATCGCTGAGGATGCGATGGCCGCGGCTTTGGGCTTGAAATTGAACGCCATTTTGGTAGGTTACGCGCACTTCCACCAGGGATCCCTCCTCATTTTTGGAGCTACCAGAGTTGGCAAGCTGCTAGACTATTGGGTTCAACTAAGTTCAACTTAGCATTACCTTGGAGACAGCCTAAGGACTTTAGAGATGACTTTGGGATCAGGCTGGCTCAAGTCAGAATTGGCTCTAGTTTTGTTGCTGTCGCTCCAGCGATAAACTAAACTGCCACCAATCCCCGCTCGCGAAAGATCTGCAAAGCGTGGTTGATCTGTTCCGGGGTGGGCGGCTGAACATCGCTGAGGGTATAGGGCAATCCCAACTGCTGCCATTTGTATTCCCCCATCTTGTGAAAGGGCAAAACTTCCACCCGCTCCACGTTGGAGAGCGTGGCCACAAACTCGGCCAAGCCCTTGATGTTTTCCTCGGGATCTGTTAGCCCGGGAACCAGCACAAAACGAATCCAGGTGGGCTTGTGAATCTGATCCAAATAGCGAGCCAGATCGAGAGTGGGCTGCAGCGAAACGCCGGTAACTTTGCGATAGAGCTCCGGCAGATAGGACTTGATATCCAGTAGCACCAAGTCTGTATGGGCCAACACCGGCTTGGCCACGCCCAAGGGCGCATAGCCGGAAGTATCTAGAGCCGTGTGCAAGTCCAGCTCATGGCAGCGGCGGAAAATCTCCGCCACAAAGTTGGGCTGCATCAACGGTTCCCCCCCGCTGGCCGTGACTCCCCCGCCCTTGAGGTAGTAGTTGCGGCAGCGCTGGATCTCCGCCATGAGGGAATCCACCGTCACCACCTGGCCGGCATTGGGATCCCGACAGTCGGGATTGTGGCAGTACAGACAGCGCAGAGGACAGCCCTGCAGAAAGATGACAAAGCGGATCCCTGGCCCATCTACCGTGCCACAGGTCTCGACCGAGTGAATGCGGCCGGTTATCGGCGTCAAGGGGTTGAGCGGGGTATCCATACTTCTATCCTCAACAGCTTTTGCAAAATATCAATTAATCTTGAGGTTTTCTTCCCAATTGCTGTCTATGCTGCGCACACCATGGTTTTGTCTCTTTTGAGATTTGGGCTTTACCCGAACTGGGTTTTGCTTAACAGTTGACAACCCCTGGAAAGACCCCCCTACTGGGAAACACCTGCCGAGATGTTGTGCAGGCGATGGGCTTTGGGATCAAAGCCCGCCGGGAAATGGGTATAGGCATCGTAATCGGCGTGATCCAGCAAAGCCCCCTCCAAGAGGGCACCGCGGAAATCGCTGCCGAAAAGCAGGCATCCCCGCAGATCCGCTCCCGATAGGTTGGCGCCGGTGAAATCGGCAAAGCTGAGGTCACACCCCCGCAGGTTGGCGCCTGCCAGGTTGGCCCCTCTGAAATCAGCAGAGCGCAGGTCGGCACCGGCTAGGTGGATGCCCCGCAAGTCGGCCTGGGGCAGCTCGATCTCCTGGAAATCGCGCCGTCCCGCCGCGTAGTCTCTAACCAAGTCCAAAACGCTATAGCTCATCGAACCTCCTTGCTTGGGGAGGGGGGATCCCTTCCCTCGACCCTGCTACGGGCAGCCTTCCGGGATCCCCCACTCCGCCGTTTTCCGTTAGAAGTGTTGGTGGAAGGTGCGGTTAATCACATCCAGTTGTTGCTCGCGGGTGAGCTTGATGAAGTTCACCGCGTAGCCAGACACTCGGATGGTGAGCTGGGGATAGAGCTCGGGGTGCTCCATGGCCTGCAGCAGGGTCTCGCGGTTGAGGACGTTGACGTTGAGGTGAAAGCCGCCATCCCGCATGTAGCCGTCCAGCAGCCCCACCAGGTTAGCAACCCGCTCCTCGGCGGTGCGACCTAGGGCCGCCGGCACAATCGAGAAGGTGTTGGAGATGCCATCCAGGGCGTCGTCGTAGGGCAGCTTGGCCACCGAAGCCAGCGAGGCCACCGCCCCCTTGGTGTCCCGGCCGTGCATGGGGTTGGCCCCTGGGGCAAAGGGCTCGCCGGCTCGCCGCCCGTCGGGGGTGTTGCCGGTTTTCTTGCCGTAGACCACGTTGGAGGTGATGGTGAGGATGGACTGGGTGGGGATGGCATTGCGGTAGGTCTTGTGCTTGCGCAGCTCGGCCATGAAGGTCTGCACCAGTTGCACCGCAATGGAGTCAACCCGGTCATCGTTGTTGCCGTATTTGGGGAAGTCGCCATCCACCGCGTAATCCACCACTAGGCCCCGCTCATCCCGGATGGCCCGTACCCGCGCGTATTTGATGGCGGATAGGGAGTCGGCTGTTACCGACAGGCCGGCCAGGCCAAAGGCCATGGTGCGCAGCACGTCCCGGTCGTGCAGGGCCATCTCCAGGCGCTCGTAGCAGTACTTGTCGTGCATGTAGTGGATGATGTTCATGGTGTTGACGTAGGTCTTGGCCAGCCAGGCCATCATCTGCACCAGGCGCGGCCACACCTCGTCATACTCCAGCACCTCAGAAGTAATGGGGGCATAGGCCGGGGCCACCTGCTCGCCGGAGATCTCGTCCCGGCCGCCATTGATGGCATAGAGTAGGCACTTGGCCAGGTTGACCCGCGCTCCAAAAAACTGCATCTGCTTGCCGATGCGCATGGCCGACACACAGCAGGCGATGCCGTAGTCATCCCCCCAGTAGGGGCGCATCAAGTCGTCGTTTTCGTACTGGATGGAGCTGGTTTCAATGGAGACCTTGGCGCAGTAGCGCTTGAAGGCTTCCGGCAGCCGCTCCGACCAGAGCACCGTCAGGTTGGGCTCCGGTGCCGGCCCCAGGTTGTAGAGGGTATGCAGCATGCGGAAGCTGGTCTTGGTAACCAGAGGCCGCCCATCCAGCCCCATGCCGCCGATGCACTCGGTAACCCAGGTGGGATCCCCGCTAAAGAGCTCGTTGTACTCCGGCGTGCGCAAAAACCTGACCATGCGCAGCTTCATGACAAAGTGGTCGATGAGCTCTTGGGCCTCTTCCTCGGTGAGGATCCCGGCCTGCAGATCCCGCTCGATGTAGATGTCTAGGAACGTGGAAACCCGCCCCAGGGACATGGCAGCGCCATTTTGCTCTTTGACGGCTGCCAGGTAGGCCAGGTACAGCCACTGGATGGCCTCGCGGGCGTTGCTGGCCGGACGGCCCAGGTCAAAGCCGTAGCTGGCCCCCATCTCCTTGAGCTCGTACAGGGCTTTGATCTGCTCTGAGAGCTCCTCCCGCAGGCGGATGGTTTCTTCATCCATCGTGTCCACCTCTAGGCTGGCCTTCTGCGCCTCCTTGTCCTCAATCAGCCGATCCACGCCATAGAGAGGTACCCGCCGGTAGTCGCCGATGATGCGGCCCCGTCCATAGGCGTCCGGCAAGCCGGTGATGATGCCAGAGCGGCGGCAGCGGCGCATCTCCTCCGTGTAGGCGTCGAAAACCCCGTCGTTGTGGGTCTTGCGGTACTTGGTAAAGATTTCCTTAACCTTTGGATCCAGCTCGTAGCCGTAGGCCTTGAGGGCCGTCTCCACCATGCGGATGCCGCCGAACGGCATAATGGCCCGCTTCAGGGGCTTGTCGGTCTGTAGGCCTACAATTTGCTCCAGCTCCCGGTCGATATAGCCCGGCGGGTGGCTGGTGATGCTGGAAGGAAGGTCCGTGTCGGCATCCAAAACCCCCCGCTCCCGCTCCAGCGCCATCAAATCCTTAACCTTGGCCCACAGCCGCTGCGTGCGTTCGCTGGCCGGCGCCAAGAAGCTTTCGTCGCCGGTGTAGGGAGTGTAATTGCGCTGAATAAAATCTCGGACATCAATGCAGCGTTGCCACCGTCCCGGCAGAAAATCTCTCCCAATCGTTTGATCGGATACTTTGCGTTCTGTGGTTTTTTGGGCCTTCGATTCTGTAGATAAAGCTACAGAACGCTGCGCGCTTGCTATCATAACAATCCTCCCGGCTATTACGCCTAACAACTCCGCCAATAGGCTGGCGACAGGGCGAGGCGACGCCTCAGCAGCTGCCAAAAGCTACAACAATCTTTGCAAAAGGGAAGGCCTAGCCACTCACTTGAGGGAGAGCTTTTAGCAACTCTGCTGTTTCTTTTTTTAGATGTTGGCCCTACACCTCGCCCACTTCAATTTTAGTCTCTTGCCCTGGGAAGATGTTTTTGTGGGCGCATTTTTAACCGTGTTTTTTAATGTTGTCTTAAGAGTTTGCTGGAAAGAGTTTTGACCTTTTCCCTCGCCGAAGGGCCGACCTATGCTGAGGTAGGGCAGCCCCGGTTGCCCCACCAGAAGACCTGGTGTTCGCGTTAGCAGTGCGTTTTCTATGAAGTTTTCTATGAACCCGTCCATTCGAATTGTCCAAGGGATCCACCACCTGCACTTCTACCTTTGGGATCTGCCCCGTTGGCGGGAACACTTTTGTCGGGTTTGGGGCTTCCGGGTGGCAAGCGACGCCGGCAACACCCTGGAGCTGGAGCAGGGATCCCTGCGCTTGCGCCTGTCTCAGCCGGCACGGGCGGGGGACGAGGTGGACCGCCATTTGCAGCGGCATGGGCCGGGGGTGGTGGATGTGGCCTTGGCGGTGGGAGAGCAGGAGCTACCGGCCTTGGCGGAGCTGTTGCGGGGCCGAGGCGCCCAACTGGCGTGGATCCCGGCAGCAGCGGCGCTCTGCCTCCACACCCCCTACGGGATCCGGCATTCTCTGATCCCTGGCCCCTTGGATGCCGCCCCTGCCGAAGCGGGCCTGTTTTCCCACTGGGATCACGTGGTGTTGAACGTGGAGCAGGGATCCCTGCAGGCGGCAGCCGACTGGTATGGGCGGGTGCTGGGCTGGCGGCGGCTGTACCGCTACAGCATCGGCACCGCCACCTCCGGCCTGGAAAGCGTGGTGGTGGGGGATCCGGAAGCGGGGATCCAATGGGCCATCAACGAGCCCACCTGTGCCGCTTCCCAGATTCAGGAGTTTTTGCATGCCCATGGCGGCCCGGGCATTCAGCACGCGGCGCTGCACAGCTCAGACATTGTTGCCAGCCTGCGCCGGTTGCGGCAGGGGGGAGTGGACTTTTTGCAAGTGGCGCCGCAGTACTACACCAGCCTGGAAAGGGAGCTGGGGTTGGCGCTCCGTTCTGCCCTTGGGCAGGCCATCTCCTGGCAAGACCTGGTGGAGCAGCAGATCCTTCTGGATGCTACCCTGCCCGCTTCTGATGGCCAGGATCGCCCCCTTCTGCTGCAGACCTTTACCCAGCCCCTCTTTGGTCGGCCCACCTTTTTCTTTGAAGTCATTCAACGGCTAGGCGGGGCCACGGGCTTTGGCGAGGCCAATTTTCAGGCTTTGTTCGAGGCCCTGGAACGGCAACAGCGACAGCGACACCAGGCGCTGACCCCTTAGCTACAGCCGGCAGGGATCCGGAAAACTTTTCTCGGTTCCCTGGAAGTTTTATCCCAATAGTAAATGGCTATAGCTAAGAGTTCAGAGCAGTTGGGCGGCGATTGCTCTCAACAGGTGATTTTGGTCGATGGGCTTGGTTAAGTAGGCATTAGAGCCAAGCCGCAGCCCTTCTTCCATGTCTTCTCGGCTGGTTTTCGAGGAGAGAAAGACAAAGGGGATGTGGGCAGTGGACCGACCCCATCTCACGGCATCTAACACTCCATAGCCGTTCAGCTTGGGCATGACCACATCGCACAACACCAAATCCGGCAGGAGAGCGTGCACCATCTGTAATCCTTCCTCCCCATCGCTGGCCGCGACAGTGTCGTACCCAGCTCGTTGCAACACTTTCTGCAAATAGGTGCGGATGGCGGGTTCGTCTTCAATCACCAAGATGCGTTTGGACATGTGGCTTCGTAAAAAAGCAAACAAGAAACCCCCAATCCCTTGGGCTGGCCGTCGGCTTCCTGGAACAACCGAGAGCCGAGTTGATGCGGGAACGAACAGGGAAGCTACAGAGACAGCATAGAAAAACTCTGGGGAAAAAAGCTCCGCCAAATGGCTCATTCTGGTACCCTAACCCTCTGCAAAAATCCTGATACGGTGCAGAACCCCTTTCCTCATCCGCGGATTTGCGGCTATGGTCATTTCAAATAGCAATGCAACGTTTATCCCTAACTCCCCTCTCCCAGAGGGAGAGGGGCAGGGGGGTGAGGGTCTTATTCCGAGGTGAGTTGTCGCTCCATCAGCCTGGCCAGGGCAGCAGTGGGGGTGGTCTGTCCTTGCAACAACCGATGCACCTCCTGGGTGATAGGCACCCGGATGTTGTGTTGGGCGGCGATCTTGACCACGACAGGAGCGGTGTAAACTCCTTCGGCAGTGCCCTCGATTTCAGCCAGAACCTGGGACAAAGGCCTACCTTGGCCCAACCCGTAGCCCACCTGGTAGTTGCGGCTCAGAGGACTGTGACAGGTGGCCAGCAGATCCCCCAGGCCTGAGAGGCCGTTGAAGGTCTCAGGCCGCGCCCCTAAGCGGGATCCCACCCGGATCATCTCTGCCAAGCCGCGGGTAACCAGGGCAGCCCGAGCATTGGTGCCCAGGTGCAGCGCATCACACACCCCCACGGCGATGGCGATAACATTTTTCAGGATGCCTCCCAGCTCCACCCCCAGCGGATCGCTGCTGGTGTAGAGGCGAAAGCGCTCTGAAGCCAGGGCATGCTGCACCTGCACGGCTGCCCAGAGATCCCGGCTGGCTACCACTGCTGCTGCCGGCAAACCCTGGCGGATCTCGGCGGAAAGGTTAGGCCCGGAGAGCACCACCAACGGCTGGTTGGGGAAGGCAGCCCCCCAGATTTGGGCAGGAGTCAAAAGTTGGAGCGGATCCAGTCCCTTAGTGGCTGAGACCAAAATAACCTGCGGTGGGATCCCCACCTGGCGCACAACCTCGGCCACGGGGCGCACCCCTGCCATCGAGACTGCCGAGATGAGGATTTGGGATCCCTGGAGCACCTCTTTGAGATCCAGATCTTTGCGCCGGTCCCAAACCTGCACTCGGTGCCCCTGGGCCTGGGCCAGCAGAGCCAGCGTACTTCCCCAGGCTCCCGCCCCTAGAATGGCGATCTTCTGGGGGGATGTTGTGTTAGTTTTCATCTGACCTTTGCAGCCGCAGCTTCTCTCCCAGGATGCCTTAAACTCCCCGTTAGCAAGAGAGCGACAAAGGTTAGTATGGTTGGATACCAAATCATGGGTTCGGCCAAAGAGCAGACGAGATGACAGAAGCAGGGATCCGACGCCTTCCTGCTGAGGTAGCCGCCAAGATGGGGAGCTGGCGGCACGGCTATGCCCTCACCAATGGTATTCAACTGCACTACGTCACCCAGGGGGAAGGGGAGCTGGCCATCTTGCTGCATGGTTTCCCGGAGTTTTGGTACTCCTGGCGGCACCAGATCCCGGTGTTGGCGCAGCGGTTTTGCGTGGTGGCCCCCGATCTACGCGGCTACAACGATTCCGACAAGCCGGATCACGGCTACGACCTAGATACCCTCACGGCGGATGTCCGCGGCCTCCTGGATCACTTTGGGGCCAAGAGGGCGGTAGTGGTGGCCCACAACTGGGGAGGGGCTATTGCTTGGCACTGGGCGCAACTTTTTCCCCAGGAGATCCGCAAGCTGGCCGTGCTCAACTCTCCTCACCCCGCTTGCTTTCGCCGGGAGTTCCTGACCAATTTGGACCAGATGCGCCGCAGTTGGTACTTGTTTTTCTTCCAGTTGCCCTGGCTGCCGGAGTGGGTGCTCCAGTGGAACTTGGGCGATTGGGTGCAGCGCATCTTCCGAGAGACCTCGGTGCGCAAAAGCGCCTTCACCCGACACGACCTGAAGATCTACCAAGAGGCTCTCGCCAAACCCAAGGTGCTCACCTCTGCCCTTAACTACTACCGCCACCTGTTTAGCCTGCCCACTCTGCAGAACCTGTTTTTACAGCCCCTGCGGCAGATCCTCGCCCCCACCCTGCTCATTTGGGGAGAGGAAGACTTTGCCCTCAGCCGCGAGCTGACCGAGGGAATGGATCCCTTTTTCCCCAACGGCATTCGCAAAGAATACATCCCCGAGTGCGGCCACTGGGCGCAGCAGGAGGCGCCGCAAACCGTGAATCGGCTGCTGATGGAGTTCCTCTAGGTGTCAAGTTGGGAGAGCTTTACCAGCCCCAGGGGTTCACCCTAGAATAATCCACTGAATTCTAGCAGGGGAAACGGCATGGCCCTGGAGTATCCGCCCCATCTGCGCTATGTGGACACCCACGAGTACATCCGCGTTGAGGATGACATTGCGGTGATTGGGATCACGGCTTATGCCGTCGATCAGCTGGGAGACATCGTCTTCGTCGGCTTGCCCGAGGAAGGGACAGAAATTGAAAAGGGGGAGAGCTTTGGCTCCGTGGAGTCCGTCAAGGCCGTGGAGGATCTGTATGCCCCTGTTTCGGGGAAAGTGGTGGCGGTAAACAAAGCGGTGGTGGACAGCCCAGAGAGCATTGCCGACGATCCCTATGGAGACGGCTGGCTGATCAAGGTGCGCATGACCAACCCGGAAGATCTCGACGACACGATGAGCGCGGAGGCTTACGCCAGCTTGGTGGAGGGATCCTAAGCCCTACAGCAACACTTCCCGGTTGCCCCCCTGCCTTTTGGCCTGGTAGAGGGCTTGGTCGGCTGCCTCTAGAAAGCTTTGGACGGAAGTTTCTGCTGAAAGGCTGAGCCAAGAGGCGACGCCAATGCTACAGGTGAGGTGGATAACTTCCGCTCCCACCTGCAGAGGGAGGGATTGGACGGCCTGCCGCAGGCGCTTGGCCAACTGCAGGATTTGAGCTTCCGGAACCCCGCGCACCATGAGGACAAATTCGTCGCCCCCCATGCGGGCCAGCAGATCCTCTTGGCGAACCTGGTCCTGCAGTTGGCGGGCCACCTGGATCAGGGCTTGATCCCCGGCCAAGTGCCCCCAGCGGTCGTTGATGAGCTTGAAGTTGTCCAAGTCCAGGTAAAGCAAGTGGAGGGGAAAGCTATGGCGGCGGGCAAAGGCCATCTCCCTCTGCAGGTGCTCTAGGAAAAACCGACGGTTGTGCAGCCCCGTGAGCGGGTCGTAGAGAGCGGCGGCAGCGACCTGGAAAAAGAAAGCCTCCTCCAGCCGGTCATAATAGGCAAACTGCAGGAGGCTATTCCCCAGCTGGATGCGATCCCTATCGGCCAAGGGAAGGCGAGTTACCCTCTGCCAGTTGACATAGGTACCGTTGAGGCTGCCTAGGTCGGTGAGGATGTAGGTTCCCCCTTCTCTCTCCAGCCGACAGTGCTGCCGAGAAACGGCGTGATCCCAGAGCTGAATGTCAGCCTGGGAGCTGCGCCCCACTACCGCTGTTTCCCCCAAGGGAAAGGTCATGCCCATATTGGCCCCCCAGAGCACGGTCAAAAAGGCGCCCACAGGCTCTCTCTCCACTCCCAGCCCATAGCACTCCAGGGAGATGCAGGTGGTCGGCTCTTCGAGAGACAAAGGGTAAGTATCCAAAGTTACAGGGATCCCACCTAGGCAGAGGTTATGGAAGGCTTAAGACGGCCTCTCTCCGTATTATGACGGTTTTGTCGAGCTCTGCCCACCCTCCTGCCTGCCCCGCCAGGACAAGAGGGATCCTCTACTCCAGGCCCAGCCGGCGGCGAAAGTAGGGGATAGTCAGCTCCAGGCCAAGCTGCAGAGGAATCTGGGGATCCCAGCCCAGCAGGGCGCGGGCCTTGTTGATGTCGGGCCGGCGCTGCTTGGGATCGTCGGTTGGGAGAGGCCGGTGGACGATGGGAGAAGAGCTGCCGGTGAGGGCCAAAACCTGCCGAGCCAACTCTAGAATGGTGACCTCCTGCGGGTTGCCCAGGTTAAAGGGGCCGGGATAAGGGCTGTTCATCAGGCGCACCAGGCCCTCGATGAGGTCGGAGATGTAGCAGAAGCTACGGGTCTGGGAGCCATCTCCATAGACGGTGAGGGGATTCCCGCGCAGCGCCTGGACGATGAAGTTGCTGACCACACGGCCATCGTCTTCCCGCATGGCCGGGCCATAGGTGTTGAAGATGCGGGCCACGCGGATCTCGGTTTGGTGTTGCCGCTGCCAGTCAAAGGTCAGGGTTTCGGCCAGGCGCTTGGACTCGTCGTAGCAGGCCCGCGGGCCGATGGGGTTGACATGGCCCCAGTAGTCCTCCGGCTGGGGGTGCACCTGGGGATCCCCGTACACTTCTGAAGTGGAGGCCAGCAGGAACCTGGCCCCCGTTTTCTGGGCCAGCTCCAGCAGGTGGTAGGTGCCCCAGACGCCGGTGCGGATGGTGCGGATGGGATCCGCCTGGTAGTGGGGCGGCGAGGCGGGACAGGCCAGGTGGTAGATTTGCTCAATGCCAGCTTTCTCCAGCTCCGGCGGCAGCGGCTCGGCCACGTCGTGCCACAGCAAGGTCAAGGCAGGGTTGTTGCGGTGGGCCTGCAGGTTCTCCTCCCGCCCCGTGTAGCCGTTGTCGAGGCAGATCACCGTGTGGCCCTCCTGCAGCAGACGGCTGACCAGATGGGAGCCGATAAACCCCAAACCACCCGTAACCAGGATCTTCACCAGCCCACTCCAATCAGGGTAATGCCCGCCTGCTGAACGGCCTGCCGGTCAAGGCAGTTGCGGCCGTCGAGGATGAGGGGCCGCCGCATCAGCTCGGCAAGGCGCCGGTAATCCAGCGACAAAAACTCCGGCCACTCGGTCACCAGCACCAGGGCGTCGCAATCCTGGGCCAGGCGGAACACGTCCGTTTCCACCACCACGTGGGCCAGGCCCTCCCGCATCCCCGAAGCCGACACAATGGGATCATAGGCTTTTACCTTGGCCCCCAGCCGGTGGAGCTGCTCGATGAGGGTCAGGGACGGCGCATCCCGCAGGTCGTCGGTGTGGGGCTTGAAGGTGAGGCCCAGAAGGCCGATGGTCTTGCCCTTGAGCACCTTGAGGGCCTGCTGCAGCTTTTCCAGCAGGCGCTGCCGCTGCTCGCGGTTGACCTCGACGGTGGCCCGCAACAGCTTGGCCTCATAGCCGTAGTCGGCTGCCGTCTGGATCAAAGCGGCCAGATCCTTGGGAAAGCAGCTCCCTCCCCAGCCTAGACCAGCGTTGAGGAAGGCGCGGCCAATGCGCTTATCGAGGCCGATCCCTTCGGCCACCTGGGTGATGTCGGCGCCAGTGCGCTCGCAGATGTTGGCGATCTCGTTGATGAAGCTGATCTTGGTGGCCAGGAAGGCGTTGGCCGCATATTTGATCATCTCGGCCGAGGCCAGGTCGGTGACCAGCAAGGGCACGGGATCCCCGCCCAAGCCCTGCTGGCGGCTGAGGATGGGCTCGTAAAGCTGCCGCAGGATCTCGATGGCCCGGGGGCTGTTGGAGCCAATCACGATGCGGTCGGGGTAAAAGGTATCCTGGATGGCGCTGCCCTCCCGCAGAAACTCGGGGTTGCTCACCACGTCGAAGGGCGGCACCCAGGAAGACCTGTCCAGGGTGGCCAGGGAGGAGGGGGTGGGATCCCCCCCAGCCAGGGCCATCTGTTGGCTGCTTAGGCGCTGCTGGACAGCCTCGGCGGCGCCGTCGAGGATGAGCATGCGCACCCAGTCGCCGGAGCCGATGGGCACGGTGGACTTGTTGACGATGACGCGGTAGCGGTTGTCCAGGTGCTGGCCGATCCCTCGCGCCACGGCCTCTACGTAGCGCAGGTCTGGCTCGCCGCTGGGCAAAGCCGGGGTGCCCACGGCAATGAAGATCACTTCGCTGGCCTTCACCCCCAGGCCCAGGTCGGTGGTAAAGTGCAGCCGGCCAGCCTCGGCGCCTTCCCGCACCAGCTCTTCCAGGCCGGGCTCGTAGATGGGCAGACGACCTCGCTGCAGGTTTTCGATTTTGACAGGGTTGTTGTCTATACAAATAACGCTGTGGCCCAGGTGGGCCAGACAGGCGCCGGTTACCAACCCCACATAGCCAGCTCCCACGACCGCCATGTCCATGGCCGCCTCCCCCTCGCGTCGGTGCTTGGTTCTAAAATACCCCGCCGGCCCGCATTTCCTATCCCCTCGAAGAAGGTCGGCCCCTAGGGGGAGTCGGTGGCAAAATAAAGCTGAACCGGCTTGGTCTGAGGCTCCCCAGCGGTGAGCTTCCCCGATTCTGCTGCCATAGCCAGCCGCCGTCAGCGCCAGGTGCAGAGGGTGCTCTATGTCACCCTGGGGCTCAATCTTTTGGTGTTTTCGGTCAAGTTGATCCTGGGATTGGCGACGGGATCCCTCAGCTTGGTGGCCGATGCCCTGCACAGTGTTACCGACAGCGCCAGCAACATTCTTGCCCTGCTGGCAGCCCGCTTTTCCTCGCCAGAGCCGGACGAAGACCATCCCTATGGCCGCAGCAAGTTTGAGGCCATTGGAGCGCTGGGGATCGCCGCCTTTTTGGGAGTGGCCAGCTTCGAGATCCTCAGCGCAGCGGTGGGGCGGTTTTTTGCACCCCAGCCGCCGCAGCTCCGGATCGAGGGGTTGACCTTGACGCTGATGCTGGGCGTGCTGGGGATCAACCTCTTCGTGGCCGTCTATGAACGTTTCTGGGGCAGGGCGCTGGCCAGCTCGCTGCTCTTGGCCGATGCCCGCCATACCCTCAGCGATGTCTGGGTAACCCTGACGGTATTGCTGGGTCTGGCCGGGATCCACTTCTGGGGGATCCCTTGGCTGGACCAGGTGCTGGCGGTGCCGGTGGGGCTGCTGGTGTTCTGGAGCGGCTGGGAAGTGCTGCGGGAAAACGTTCCCTTCTTAACCGACCGGGTGGCTATCCCCCCCAAAACCTTGCGGGAGCTGGTTCTCAGCCTGCCCGGGATCCTCGACTGCCACGACATCACCTCCCGCGGCATCCCGGGGCAGATGATCTTTATCGAAATGCACATGGTGGTGGAGCCGCTGGATGTGGAGTCGGCCCATCGCCTTACCGAAGCGGTGGAGCAACTGCTGCAGCAGCGCTACGGGCCGGTGCGGGTCACCATCCACCTGGAGCCCTACTCCCACATCGAGGGATCCCGTTCCTAGCCACAATGGGCCTTGCATTCCTTGCTCTGCGCGGGTTTAATGGGGGTAGATTTCCCCCTTCGGGGGGATTCCTAGAGAGTGGAAAGAAAGTGGAAAGCCCGTCCTCATAGCCAAAAGCTCGGTAGTAGCGGGGAAACTCTGCCAATGCCTCGGGCTGGGGCACGTCGTGGTTGCCGGGCACCACAAAAGCCGGAAAAGGTAAACGGGCCAGCCGCTCTGCCAACCAAGCGTGGTTTTCTGGCTCCCCGTGCTGGGTCAGATCCCTCGGCAGCAGCAAAAAATCCAAGAGCAACTGCATCCGGTGTTGCAAAACCTGCTCCAGAGCCGGGATGCTTAGCTTCACCAAATGAAACCGGTTGAGATGATCCCAAAGGACAGATCCGGCGCAAGGCCCGATTGCCCCTGGGGGGATTCCGGTCTTTTGGCAGAGGATCTCCGGGATAACCTCGGCAAGGCCACCTTACAGGTGACGGCTGGGGAGGCCGACGGGGAGCAAATCGAGCTGAAAAAGCCCAATCTCTAACTCTGATTACCAACTTCGGCCGCGAGCCGGAGCAGCCTCAGCAGCCGAAGCCCACCCTGCCTGGGATTAGGGCCGGCTCTAACAGCAAGGGCTAGAAAGTGCCTCGGGATCTCGATCCACCACGTCGGGATCCTGTTGTGCTGAGCCGGCAGAGGGAAGGGAACCCGAGGTTTTACCGGAGTGAAGTGGGCTACCTCGCCTCTAAAGCTGTGTTAAGATTTTGCGTAACTTCAAGAGAGCTGGCGCCTTTCAGATCCGGTAGGGGATTTCGTCAGCGGTGCGTAGCACTATGGGCAAGGTTTTGGTTTTAAATGCCTCCTACGATCCGCTCAACATCACCAGTTGGCGCAGAGCTGTTGTCCTTTTGCTCAAGGGCAAGGCCGAGCAAATCGAGCACAATGGCAAAGTAGTCTACGGCAACATCCCTCTGCCCACCGTCATCCGCCTGCGCCACTACGTTCACGTTCCCCACAAGGAGATCCCCCTGACGCGGCGCAATGTCCTCTACCGCGATGGGCACCGCTGCCAGTACTGCGGCTGTTACGGCGAAGACCTAACCCTGGATCACGTGATCCCGCGCTCCCGCGGCGGTGAAGATACCTGGGAGAATGTAGTCAGCGCCTGTGTGCGCTGCAACGTGAAAAAAGGGAATCGCACCCCTTGGGAGGCCGGCATGCCCTTGCTCCGCCAGCCCCGCCGCCCCCACAGCACCCTTTACTTTGAAATCTCCAAAGCCGTCGGCAGCGGATCCCATCGGGAATGGCTGAAGTACGCCATCGGCCTGGAAGGGGATCCGCCGCCGGAGCTGGCAGTCAAGCCCGCCTAGCTCCCAAGGCTAAGGATGCAGGTCTGAGACCGGCGCTGCTTTGGAAAGGGGAGGAGAGGTGGTGGCCGGGATCCCCAGCTCGATCCAGCGATGGATCAGGGCGTTGACCTCTTCGGGGCGCTCATCGTGAGGGCAGTGGCCGGCCTCCAGGAAGTATTCCACCGCCTGAGGGTAGTGAGCCCGGTAGAGCTTAGAGCGCTCGCGGACCCGCATCCAGGGATCCCGTTCGCCCCAAATCAACAACAGGGGGCGCACCAAGCTGCGCAGCAGCTCGTCCACATAGCGCCCCTTCTGCCCGCCCCGCATCAGGGCCACGAACACATCGGCAGCCCCCGGATCCCGCGTGGGGCGATGAATGTCTTCCACCAGTTGATCCGTCACTGCCGCCGGGTCGTAATAGACCTGCTTCAGCTTGGAGCGAATCACCCGCGGCTGCCGCAAATACTGAAACAATAGGTAAGACACCAGGCGCTGGCGCAGGCCCCAGCCTACCAGGCCACCCAGCCATTGCCGCCAGCCAGATGGGGATCCCTTAACCGTGGAAAAGCCGCCTGCCCCGTTAAGCAGCACCACCCCCCGCACCCACTCCGGCCACTCTGCCGCCAGGCTGAGCACCACATAGCCGCCCAGGGAGTTGCCAATGGCCACCACAGGCCGCCGGATCACCTGTTGACAGAAATCCCGCAGTTGATCCCGCCAGATCTCGGCGCGATAGTCCCAGTTGGGCTTGGCCGAACGGCCAAAGCCGAGCAAATCGATGGCATAGACCTGGTAGTGTTGAGCCAATTCGGGAATGTTTTTACGCCAGTGGTCGGTGGAAGCCCCAAAGCCGTGCACCAAAAGCAAAGGCTGCCCCTGCTCGCCCTGTTTGACGTAATGGACGGATTGCCCCCGCCAAATCCAGCGTGCCGAGATAGGAGTGGCCGATGCCGATGTTGAAGCCATAGAGGTCGCTTGTAAGCTTTTGTTATTTAAGTATTCTAGATTCTTTTAGATTCTGCTCGGCCGACTCTGGAGCTGTAGCCGAGCAGCGTATCCTAAACACGGATTGGACTCGCAGCATGATCGCGTTTTTGAGCGGCCACCTCGTCGCCATCGAATGGGGAGAGCGCAGTAGCCTCACCGTTGAGGTGCAGGGGATCGGCTATCGGGTCAAGGCCCCGGCGCGTTTTCTCAAGCAACTGCCCCCCATCGGAGAGCCCGTGCGGGTGTTTACCCACTTGGTGGTGCGAGAGACCGAGCTGGTGTTGTACGGGTTTGGCTCGCCAGCCGAGCGCGATGTGTTTGTGGAGCTCATCAAAGTTTCGGGGGTGGGGCCGGCTTTGGGCTTGGCTCTGCTGAATACCTTCGGCCTGCCGGAGCTGGTTCAGGCAGTGGTGACCGAAAACGTGCGCCTACTTTCCCTCACGCCAGGGGTAGGGCACAAAACGGCCCAACGGCTAGCCTTGGAGCTGAAAACCAAGCTGGCCCACTGGCGACAAGGCCTGGAGAACGCCGATCGCCCCCTGGCCGGCGGGCCGCCTCCGGCCATCCGGGAAGAGGTGGAAATGGCCTTGCTGGCCCTCGGCTACAGCCTCCAAGAAATTCAAGCGGCCCTGCAAGCTTTGCCCTCCCAACCCCGCCCAACGGAAGAGTGGCTGCGGGATGCCATCACCTACCTCAGCCGGCAGCCATGAGCCCTCCGGATCCCCAGCAGCGCCGCATTGGCATTCTGGGCGGCACCTTCAACCCCGTCCACCACGGCCATCTGATCATGGCGGAGCAGGCCCTCTGGCAGTTCAACCTGGATCAGGTGCTGTGGATGCCGGCAGGGGATCCTCCCCACAAGCCCTTGGCCGCCGGCGCCAGCAAAGCCGATCGCCTGGCCATGGTGAAGCTGGCCATTGCCGACCACGAGCGCTTTGCCTGCTCCGACCTGGAGATCCGCCGTCCCGGCCCCTCCTACACCATCGAGACGCTGCGCAGCCTGATGCAAGAGCAGCCGGATACCCAGTGGTATTGGATTATCGGCGTGGATGCCCTGCGGGATCTGCCCCAGTGGTACCAGGCGGAAGAATTGGCCCGCCTCTGCCATTGGATTGTTGCCCCCCGTATCGATGCCGGCGACGCCGCCCAAGTGCTGCGGTCGGTGGCCGCAAAGCTGCCCATCCGGGCAGCAATCCTGGACGCCCCCACCCTAACGCTCTCTTCCACCTACCTGCGCCAGCAAATCCAAAAGGGGGGATCCATCCGCTACCTGGTGCCCCCTGCTGTGGAGCACTACATTCGCCAACACCGGCTCTACCTCGACCCTTGAAGAAAAAAAGAGGAGGGATCCCTCCTCTCCGATAAACCCGTTCACTAGAGCAACAGCCCGCCCAACTTTTTCCCAGCCAGGAGGGGCTGAAGAGAGGCTGTTTCGCTGAAAGTAGGAAGGCTTGTCTCAAATGAAAATTGCAACCCAACCTGCCGATGGCTTAGTAAGCCAAGCCCATGCTGCGGGTGGTTTCGGGGCCAAGGTAGACGCGGATGCTCAAGAAGTCCGTGGGGCAGGCAGTCTCACAGCGTTTGCAGCCAACACAGTCTTCGGTGCGGGGGGCTGCGGCAATCATGCCGGCCTTGTTGTTCCCCTTCCAGGGCACCATTTCCAACACATCAGTAGGGCAGGCCCGCACACACTGAGTACAGCCGATGCAGGTGTCGTAGATCTTGACCGTGTGAGCCATTAGCGTTCTCCAGTCGAGCTGTTTGAAAGATTAAAAAAAGGTTTACCGAAGGGCGTGGCAGCAACACCACTGCACGGGTGCCTTCAGTGTACTGTAGTCCTGCCAAACCACCCCGAACTGCGATCCAAATGTTCAGACAAATTTACATCCCCAGGGATCCCTTGCCGCGCCGACGGGAAGGTCGCCCTCGCGGTTGGGCTAGGATTGCCTGAGGAAGGACAGGGCAAGGATCCTACGAATGGGACGCTCGCTGCGGAATTGGAGAAGGCAAACTCGAAGCCAAATGCACCGCCTGGGGCCCGTTTTGGCCGGCATTCTCCAGGAAATCTATGCGGAGAACATACCTCGCCTGCGCCGCTGGGATCGGCAGCTCACCGACTGGGTGTACAGGCGTGGCTGGAGGGTGGATCCTTCCTTGCCCAAGGTGGCCATCTACGTGTTGGGCGCAGTGGTGATCCTGGCGATTCCAATTCTCACCTTGGCAGTTTTAGTGGCTCTCGCGGCCTTTCTTGCCATCCAAATAGCCCAAAAGTGGCCCCAGGAAGCCCGCCGTTATCTTCCCAGCGCCGACGAGGAAGACGACTCCGATCCCCGCCAAGGGGACTGGGACTATTGACAGGCTAGCCGTCCCTGCCCTAAAGCGGGGCATCGCCCTCGGGCGGACGGGGCGAGTCTTTTTGGCTGCTAAGGCGCTGCTTCATCCGTCTGACCAGCTTTTGCTGGGAGTGGCTTTCCAGCCTGTTGAGGCCGAGGGCGCCGGCCAGGATCCCTAACTGTAAGGCCAAGCTGGGCAGGGTGGTCTCCAGATCCCGCCCTGCCAAGGCTCGAAAGAAAAATACAAATGCCCCGATGGTGGCCGAAAAACCCACCGCCAGGTAGACAAAGCGCCGCAGACTGCGGTAGGGGGCGGCCAGTTCCGTGAGCAGCCTCACCCGATCTGCCGCTGGATCCCGACCTGGGGGCAGGGGCGAGCCAGGTTTTGGGGAAGGTTTGGGCTCCGATGTTGCCACGGCTACACCTCCTCGGGCAATAGTAGGGGATCCCGGCCAGAAATCGCCGCCAAGCTTTCCTCGGCAGCCCGACAGGCAGCCAGAATATCTTGCTCTTCCCCGCCCAAGTAGACGCGGCCAAAGCTGCCAAAGGGCATCACTTCGAGGATGTTGATGCGGGCCGATTTTTCTGCCTCGTTGGCGGCCAGGGGGGCATAGCCTGCCGGCTGCACCTCCAGGATGTAGAGGGTTTGGCCGGCTAGGAGCATCTGGCCGCGGCGGAAACGGTTGATCAACTGGGTTTGGTGGGGATCGATGTTGCGAATGATCTGGCTGGAGATGATGCGCGGCCTGAGGCGCTCCTTTTCGCTCACCCCCAAAGCCGCCAGGATGGCCCGACCGGCAGTGCGGGTATCCCCCTGGTTGCTGGAGTGTACCTCCAAAAGGCCGTAGAGGCGCTCCACCACCTGCAGCCCCGGCCTTACCGAGGTGGCTTTGAGGGCGATGTCCATAACGCGGTTGATCTCGATGCCGGGGGAAATCTCGACCCAGAGGGAAGTATCCCCTGGCAGAGGCAAAAAGCCCTGGGCCACCGTGCCCAGATAAGCAGCGTACTGGGGCTGGAGCCGATCCAAAAACACGTAACTGCGCAGGTCAATCCCCAAAGGAGTTCTCCCCCCTGTCTGTTGGGCTGGGTTGGACGTCGGACGACGGGGCCGGCATTCCTCCCTTTCTAGTCTCACGCCATCTCTTGGCTTTTGGGGAGAACAGCAGTTCGGTATCCCAACTTTCCCCTGCTACAGGTCACCCTGAGCCACTACCTTCACCGTTGTCAAGGCTTCCAGGTCGATGGGCCCGCGCACGTGCAGCCGCTGGGTGGAAATGCCCAAAGACAGGTCGCGAAACGCTCCCAAGGTGGGGATCCCGGCTCCCCGGCCTGCCGAGAGGGGAGAGGTGTTGATGTGGATCAGGGCGGCATCCACCTCCTGGAGAAAGCGCTGGGCTGCCGATTGGCTGTCGGTGAGGATCGTCTCCGATTGACGACAGCCATTTTTGTTGATCCAGGCGATCGCCTCCGTCAGGTCGGCAACGGGCTGGAGGCGCAGATGAGGCCGTTCTGTGGAGTCAAAGCCTTCCCCCAGCGGCTGAAGCTGGGGGAATCGCTCCAGAATGGGGGCTGCTGCCTGTATATCGATCCCTTGACCCAGCAAGTCTTCAATCAGGGCGGTCAGATGATGGGCGGCCCAATCGGTGTGGATCAGCAGCCAAAGGGTGAGGGGCTGATAGATCGGGATCCCTTCTGGGCCATAGCGAGCCAAGGGATCCAACAAAACCGACTTCACCAAAGGCCAAGGAGCGGTGCGATCCACATAGATGTGGCCGTACCCCAGATGCGTGACCAGAGTCGGCACTTTGCTGGCCTGCAACAGGAACTCCACCCAGCCGGGGCGACCGCAGGGGATCACCAGATCCACATAGCGGGTTTGCTGCAACAACAGCAACAGTGGGGAATCGGCCTGGGGATCGGTCGCTTGGTCTTGGGCGGGGAGGGTTTGAATGGCCCCTTCCGGGATCCCGTGCTCGTAGGCGGTCTCTGCCAACAGGTTGACCAGGGCCTGATGGGTTTTCTGGATGGGGCCGCTGCCGGCCAAGATCACGCCATTGCTCGTCTTGAGACACATGCCAATGCCATTCAAGGCAAACTCGGGGTAGATCTCGTAGACCAAGGCGATCAGCCCCAAAGGGACGCGGTAGCGGCCAATAAACAGCCCGTTGTCCTGACGGCACCCCCTCTCCAGGCTCCCGATGGGATCCGGCTGTTGGGCCAGGAGAGCAAGCAACTGGGCGGATCGCTGCAGGCGCTCGGGGGTAAGCTTGAGGCCGTTGAGGATCCACTCCGGCAGGGTTTGCTCGCGGCAGCTTTCCAGGTCGAGGGTATTGGCCTCCAACAGCAGATCGGAGCGCTCCAGCAAACGGCGCGAGAGAGCCAGCAGGGCCTGGCGTTTGGTTTCGCCGCTCAAGCGCTGGAGCTGAGGCAGTAAGCGGCGCACCTGGCGCAGGGTGGTGCTGAGGTCAAAGGCTGAACCAAAATCGGTCACTCGCTTCCCTCCTGCCCGGCTGACCGACGACAGACCTGCTCCTGACCACTGCTAACAAGAAATGGCTAGATCCACAAGGGCTGAAACTAGGGATCCCTGGCAACGATCCCAAGCATCTCAAGGCCGCCGCAGCAGCAGGATCGCCGTCACCATCAACAGCGTCAGCAACAGGCAAAGAATCAGGAACCAACTGAGCAACTGGGCTTGGCTGGGGAAGAGCAACACGCCCAGAAACCCCACCGCCAAAGCAACCCCCAGGCTGAGGGTGAGGCCCAAGAGCGCAGATCCCTGGAAAGTGCTTTGCCGGTGCAACACCCACTGATGGCCGTTCCAGAACCAGATTTTACGGTAGGGGTAGGAGACGGCCAGTTGCTCAATGTGCAAACGGTCGGGGGTGATGGCGAAAATATGCTGGCAACGGCTGCAGCCAAAAGCCTCAGTCAGGGTAATCAGGCGCAACTGACCTTGGTGGCAACAGGGGCAGGGGTAAATTTTGGTGGGCTCGATGGGCTGAGCCACTCGCAGGGACGATTTCTGCCGAGGCCACTTGTGGGGAGAGGAAAACGCCACAGCTCTCAGTCGGTGAGAAGTCGGGATCCCTCACATCCTATCCTCAAGAAAGCAGGGTCAAGCCACCCAGAGATGGTGGACGTAGCGCCAGGTCAAGATCTGGTTGAGGACGAGGAAGATCAGGCCCAGAAGCCCATAGCCCAGCTTGAGAACTCTGCTTAGGTGGGGGCGCGCCCACAGGGGAAGGAAGCCGAAATCTGTGTGCTTGGCCCAGTGCAGGAGGGCCAGCACTTGCACGAGGTGAACCGGTAGGCAGTAGCGAATCATGCTTCGCTGGCCTAGGGGACTCATGCCGGCTACAGCGATGTAGAACATAGCCCAGGCAGCTAGGTGAAACCCCAGCCGCTCCTGCCAGCGCCGGCTCTTACCGGCCACGACACTCAAACCATCCAGCAAGCCTGTAACAACTAGGGATCCCAGCGTAACAGACACAAACAGTTGGCTGAGAGCATCAGACCACAGGCCAGGATCCTGCAGCGGTGCAGAAGGAGAGAGCAAGACCTGCCATCGCTCAGGGGAAAGAACATAGGTATGAGCCTGGAAAAGGGCTTGGTAATTGGCCTGGACGCCGGTAAAGTAGCGCTGCATCTCCATGTAGAGATCCCAGCGACCGAAGCGGAGCTGACAGTAGAGGAAAAAACTCAGCCCCCCCAACAAGGCCAAAACAACGGCGCCTGCCGTCCAAAACCAACGGCGGGATAGCCGCAGCAGGGGAACCAGCGCCACCGGCAAACCCACAATGCGGGTGGCACTCATCGCAAAACCGTGGATCCCGGCCAGGAGCCCTGCCTTCATCGAATTCAAGCAGGCCAACCAGTAGAAAAAACCCAACAAGCTGGCCATGAAGAGGGATTCGCTGTAGCCCACGACAAGGTAAAAACTGCTGGGATAGACCAAGATAATCAGACTTGCCAAAACTTGCCAAAGAGTGGGGATCTGCCAGCGGCGGTAAAACAGGAAAAGGTAAATCCACATCAGCCAGCAAAAGAGCTGGGCAGTGAGATAAAGCCCCAGTTCAGGGTCAACTCCCAACAGGCGGCTCATGGCGGCCACCGCCAGGGGATAGCCTGGAAAGAAGGCCACATTGCTCTGCTCGTAGGCAATCTTGTCAAAGCCCACAAACTGATACCCCCGCTCCACAATGCTCAGGTACCAGTAGCTATCGCGCTGGGTTAAACCCTTGAAGATGGAAGCATAGTCATCCTCCTGGCTCCAAAAGGAGATCAAGAAAATCTGCAGCAGCGTCAAAGCCACAGCGGGAAGCAAAACTTGGACGGCAAAAGAGACCAGATGCTGCCGGCTGTGCTGCAAGAGGTGGCTAGGAGGGAAGCTCATTGTCGCACCTTTGCGGGTGGGGATGGCACTTTAATCTCCTCTTGGTAATCGTCATCGGAGTTCACCTGCCAGAGATCGTGGCTGCCGGGTTGGAGAATGTTCTCAGCAGCCAGCAGGCCCATCAGCAAACTGTGATCTTGGTTGTTATACTTAAACGAGCCGTAGCGGCCTACCAGTTGCAGATTTTCAAACTCGCCAAGATACCTCTGCAAAATGGCCAAGTCTTCTTTGTAGCTGCCGGCGTAGATGGGATAGGTGCGGGGCAGGCGCACCACAAAGCCACCGCAGATCTTCTGATCCTGGAGCAGGCCAATTTGGCGCAGCTCCCTCTCAGCCAAAGCCAGCAATTCCTCCTCAGGGGCTTGCCACAAGGGATCCTCAAAGTTGCACCAATACTCACAGCACAAGGGGGTTTGTTCTCGGTTGGGGAGCATAGCCGGCGACCAATTGGCAAAATTGGTTACCCGACCAACTTGTACTGTTGGTTCATTGATATACAGCCAGTTATCGGGGAAAAGCTGGGATCCCTGCACAATCAAGTAAACCAAAACGGTGTTGCGAAACTTGAGCTTGCGAGCTGCCTGCAGCACTTGGGGGGGAGGCAGTTCCCGCAGGCTCTGCACCAACACTGTCAAAGGGATGGAAGAAATGACGTGGGAGGGGGAGACCCAAGTTTCCCTTCCATCCTGGAGATGGCGCAATTGCAGCTCGACAATCCGGGATCCCTGATGTCTAAGGGCGATGACTTCTGTATTTAGCCAAACCTTTTGACCCTCAGCCAGCAAAAACTCCTGCATTTTTTCGTAGAGCTGTCCGGATCCCAGGCGGGGAAACTGAAACTGGTCGATCAGGGATTTGACCGAACCGCGCTTCCAGCCCAAGGCCTTGCGGATGGCTTGCCCAAGGCTGAGACCTTTGATGCGCTGGGCAGCCCAATCGGCGCTGATTTCGGTACAAGGGATCCCCCAGAGCTTTTCCGTGTAGCTCTTGAAGAACATCTGAAAAAGCCGGCTACCAAATTTTCCCTTGACCCAGTCGGCAAAGTTCTGGGGAGCTGGGTGCGGGATAAGTTGGGCCCAGAGGTAGGAAAGAACAATGAGCAGGCTTTCCCACCACCCCACTTTGCGCAGGACTTCCCAGGCTTGAATGGGGTACTGAAAATAGTGCTTGCGGTAGTAGATGCGGGTAAGCCGCCGGACAGTCACTTGTTCGGATCCCAAAACCTGGTTCCACAGCTCCAGCACCGCTGGGATCTTGGTAAAAAAGCGGTGCGGGCCATAGTCGAGAATGAACCCCCGGTAGCAAATGCTTTTGGCCAAGCCCCCAACCCTGTCTTCCCGTTCCACTACCACCACAGGGAAGCCCAGTTGGGTCAAGCGGTAGGCAGCCGCCATGCCCGCCGGCCCTGCTCCCAGAATGTAGATGGGATCCCGCATCTGGCCTTGCGCTCGCCTTCAAGCCTTGCCGACATTGTAGTACCTGCAAAACCCTGGGAAAATAGGCAGAGGAGGCTGCGGCTGGAGGCTGGCCTGTGCTGTTGACCAAGGGCTTTGAGGTAGAGATGTACACCGGCACCGCCGCCGGAGAAGTGGTGGGGTTGTCGGATCGCATCTGCCAGGCTTTGCCGGGGTTTGTGCGAGAACCAGATCGGCGCAACGTCGAGTACATCACTCCGCCCCTTCGCCGCTACGAGGATCTGCTCTGTGCCCTGCTGCGGCCTCGGCTGCAACTGCGGCAATTTTTGCGCCGCCTTGGCCCCTACACCCTGTTGCCGGGGAGCACGCTGGCTTTGGGCGGCAGCGACCACTTTGAGCGCTCGGATCCGGACAACCCCTACCACGACTACATCGAGCGCACCTACGGCACGCGGGTGGTGACCGCCAGCATTCACATCAATGTTGGCCTGCCGGATAGCGAGGCCATTTTTCTTGCCTGCCGTTTGCTGCGGGCGGAAGCTCCCCTGTACTTGGCCCTGAGCGCTTCTTCTCCGTTTCTGGACGGCCAGGTGACAGGCTACCATTCCAGCCGTTGGCAGGTGTTTCCCAAAACGCCGGCCCAGGTGCCCTTCTTCCGGGATCACGCCCATTACATCGCCTGGATGCGGGAGCAACTGGCCCTGGGCACGATGCAGAATGTGCGCCACCTCTGGGCCTCTGTGCGGCCCAACGGCCCAGAGCGGCCCTACCATCTCAACCGGGTGGAGCTGCGCATCTGCGACCTGGTGGCAGATCCGGTGATGACCCTGGCCATCACTGCCTTGGTAGAGGCCCGTCTCTGGCAGTTGCTGGCCCAGCCAGAAGCGCTGGATCCCTTGCGGGGGCCTTTGACACCGACGGAGCTGGAGAGCCTTTGCGAGGCCAACGAGCAGGCCGCTGCTCGCGAGTCCTTGCGAGCCCGTCTGGTCGATTGGCGCACGGGCCGAGAACGGGTGGCCCAGGAGTGGATTGAAGAGCTGCTGACCGAAGCGTGGCGCCTCGGCCAACCCCAGGGCCTGGGCTGCTTTTTGGCTCCCCTGCAAACTCTGCTCCAACAGGGCAACGAGGCCCAGCGCTGGCTGAAGCAGGTCGACCAGGGATCCACACCCGCCCAGGTGTACCAACGGGCCATTCAGGAGCTGGCCGAACAAGACCGAGAAAGACAAGAGACCCTCTGCCAGCTTGTTGGCTAAGCCTTTGCCCAACGGTGGGCGCTTCTCAGTCCGGTGCCTGCCCCCCACCAGATCCCCAGTTCAAACCTGACTTAGATTCGCCTAGACAGGCTCCACCACTTCCCCTAGGGCTTGCCGAGCCACACAAAAGGATAGCTTGGTAGCCCCGCACTTGAGTGCGGGGCGGAAAAGCCCGCTAGCGACTTTGGTCGCTTACCCATGATGGGGGTCGTTGATATAGTTTCATAGCTCAAACAACCTCTTCCTGACTTCTCCTACCAAGACCTCTTTCCTTCTCTTTAGCCAAAAAATAAGATAAACAACCGCTAGCCCCACACCATGGTTGTAGTGATTGTACCGTTGACTTTCCTCTCGCACTATCGCTTGCCCATGTCAGACTGCGGTTGTCATGCCGCTTGCCAACAATGATGGAGTACGGCTGTCAGCAGGTTATAGTCAGGAACAGAGAGCTAGTCCCCCTATTAGTGTGTCAACAGTCTAATAAGCAACTGTGCTTTGTACTATGCGAGACAAGTCTATTTCAAAACGAAGCGATGGGCAAGCTATGGTGAGCTTTGCGCTGAGATGGGGAGAACCCAAAGCAAGCACTTCATCGCAATGTATGTTTCCGCCGCGCAACAGACCTGCAAGTCTGTAGCTGAAGTGGGTCTATGCCAAGCCTGCTCAACCTCAATCGCTGGATCCGAGAAAAGCTTTAGCAATTGACCACGGAGTCAACAACTGGCTTACGTGCGTTAGCAACTTAGGACATAGCTTCATCATTGACGGCCGCAAAGTCAAGTCCTTTAACCAGGGGTACAACAAGGAGCTGGCTAGGCTCAAGACTCACAAGCTGCCGGGGTTTTGATTGCAAAAGCTTGGTCGAATTACGGAAAAAAGAAACCGGCGGATGCGGGATGCAATCCACAAAGCTGCGCGCAAGGTCATTGACTTCTGTTTACACCACTCAATTGGGAGAATCGTCTTTGGTTGGAACAAAGAACAAAAACAAGAATGCGGCTTTAACCAAAACTTTGTTTTCATTCCAACAGGTCGGTTCAAGGAGCGTATTGCGCAATTATGTCAGCATTATGGCATGGAGTTTATTGAGGTAGAGGAGGCGTACAGCTCGCAGGCAAGCTTCCTAGATGGAGATGAGCTACCTAATTATGGTGAAAAACCCGACGGGTGGAGACCCTCTAGGCTGAGGCGAATGCTGCCACCAACCTACTTAAGAAAGTCAGCAGAACCTTGGGGCTTTGCGTGAAGGAACTGTCTAGAGGCGCTTTGACAACGCCGTTACGGGTTCTTTTGTGGACTGCGTAAGAATCCCCCGCCTTTAGGCGGTGGGAGTGTCAATTCTGGCTTTCCCGAACTCCTCTTCTTCCACCAAAATCACCGGGATGGGGCTGGTCTCCAACACCGCTTGCGAAGTGGATCCCAGCAATACTTGCTCCCAGCCCCGCTGGCCCCGCTTGCCCATGACTATATCGGTAACCTGACGCTCCTGGGCTAGGCCCACGATGGTCTCTGCCAAAGGCCCGGAGGCCAGGCAAAATTCGTGGCGAATGTCGGCCAAGAGGCGCTGGGCCAGCTGCCGCAACTGTTCTACTCTCTTCCCCTGCGGCTCGTCGGTAACATGGAGCACAATCACTTCCCCGTCCAGCCGCCGCGCCAGATCCGCTGCCTTGCGCAGCACTGCCTCGGCCAAGGGAGAAGTATCGACGGCTGCCAAGAAGCTCACCTTGCCCTGGCTGCCCACCTTGGTGGGATCCACCTCCCCTTTTTCCAGCAGGCGAGGGGCAAAGACCTGGGTCAGCCAAGCCCCTAGGGGTGCTGTGGCCAGAATCGACAAGGCCGCTATGGCCAGGATGGTCTCTCCGCCAGGGATCCCTTGGGCCAAGGGGATGCCGCCGATGGCCGCCTGCACCGTGGCCTTGGCCATGTTGCCCGGCAGCAAAAAGAGCCGCTCCCGCCAGTTCCAGTTGCTCCCTACCGTGGAAAGCCACCAGCCCAGGCCCCGGCCCAACAGCAGGCTCAGGGTCAAAAGCAGCAAGCCGGGCAAGAGCAGGGATCCCAGTACCTGCAGATCCAAAGAGGCCCCCAGCAGGACAAACAGCACGATCTCCGCCACCGTCCAGAGGGCGTCGAACCCAAGCCGCAGCCGCCGCGCCAGCGGCCCATCCAGTTGGACGAGAAAAAACCCCAGGGCCATCACCGCCGGGTAGCCGGAAAAATAGGGCCACACCTGCGACGCCAACACCAGGCCCAGCGCCAGGCAGGCTGCCAGCAACACCTCTTGCGTGCTGTTGCGCGTCCAGTTCTGCTGCACCAGGAGCGCCACCAAAAGCCGCGCCCCCAGGTAGCCGATGACCACCCCCAGCAGGATCTCCATCCCCACCTGGAACGGCAGCCACTGCAGCGGCGACAGCTCCAGGCCGAACAGGCGAAGGCCCTCTGGAGATCCCTGCCCCAAAAAGCTCAGCAACAGGCTAAAGCCCAACAGCAGCAGCACGTCGGAAAGGGCGCTGCCGGTCAAAATGGCGTCCGGGATCCCTTTGGCCACCCCCCAGCCCAAGCTCTTGAGGCGCAACATCCCCGGCACGATCACCGCCGGCGACTCCGCCCCGATTACACAGCCCAAAAGCAGCCCCGTCGCCCAGTCCAACCCCAGGATCCAGCGGCTCAAGAGCGCCACCGCCAGCGCCTCACAGGCTGCCGGCAAAAACCCCAGCCGCAGCGCCACGGATCCCTGCTGGGCCAGCTTTTCCCGATCCAGCCCCAGCCCGGCCTTCATCAGGATAATCGTGACGGCCACCAAGCGCAGATCCCCGGCTGCCGCCAACAGCTCTGGGGACAAGACCTCTTGCAACAGGATCCCGACCAGGATCATCCCCACTAGCGGCGGCATTCCCAGCCGGCCCAGGATCTGGCCGACAAAAAAGCCCATCCCCAAGATCCACAGCCAACTGCCCAGCATCAACAAAACCTCTCTCCTCGCCGTCCGCGTGTTGAAGGGCAGCCCAGGGAGAAAAAGCCGTTCGCGTTTCTGCGGGGTGAGAACTCAACATCAAAGACTCCCACCCCCTGGATCTGCCCAGAAGAGTAGGAGTCATCAGCCCCAGCTCTAAGTCTTAGAGAAACTTTATCCCTAGGATCTGCCTGAGGCGGTTGCGGCGAACCCCATCGCCCGTTGCCGGGAAGGACCAAGCAGCCTGCCCGCAACACATGTGCCCCTTACCATATCACGCCCCATCTTCCACCGCAACCAAGCGATAGGGGTGATGGGAACGGCCAATGGAGCCATAGAAATCGCTGCAGACATTGTGGGTAAAGCGATCGCTGAGGCCGCGGGTAACCTGCTGCACCACCTGGCTGCCCACTTTCTGAACCAACTTGCGCGGCAGAACCTGCAAAAACTTGGGCAAATGCAGCCGGATATTCAGCTGGAGATCCCAGTGGACGCGGGTGGTGGCCAGGGATCCCGGTAGTTCTTCCAGCCGGAAGCTGGCCCGACAATCCACCCAGTAGGGCAGGGCGGCATCCCCCGGCAGCTCAATGGAAGTCAGCCGAAACAGGTAATCTTCCTCTGGCCAGATCTTCACCCCAAAGCTGGGCTCCAGCTCAAACCCCAGCCCGCCCATGCGGAAAAACTGCAGCCTATAGATTTCGGCAGAGAGGGGCTCCACCTGGAGTGGCCGGAAGCAGCGCTGGATCCACTGGCCATGGCCGCGCAGGTAACGGGCCAAAGTCTCCCGGTCGGTTTCCAGATCCACCTGGCCCCGTCGCGCAGCCTGTAAATCTAGGTAGGTCTTGGCGGGGGGTTGCTCCATCTCCTCCAAAGGCAGCTCCCCCTCCTCGGACAGAGCACCTTCACTGAGGGGAACGGCGGGCTTGGAGCTGGCGATAGACATCCCGAATATCCACCTGATGATGAGCAAGAGCCACGAGGCAGTGGTACCAGAGATCCGCCACCTCGCGGGCCAGGGCTGCCTTGTCTCCCTCTTTTGCCGCCATCACCACTTCAGCCGTCTCCTCGCCGAGTTTTTTCAGGATGGCGTTGTCTCCCTTGGCCAGCAGGCTGCTGGTGTAGGAATCGGGCCGGGGATCCGCCTGGCGGGCCTTGACCACGGCAAACACCTGCGACAGGGTATCGGCGGCCGGCATGGGATCCCCTTCCTTCTCGGGGAGAGTGCGGAAGAAGCAGCTTCGCGCCCCTGTGTGGCAGGCCGCCTCTCCCACCTGCTCCACCAAGATAACCAGCGCGTCGCTGTCGCAGTCGTAGCGGATTTGCTTGACCCACTGCACGTGGCCAGAAGTTTCCCCCTTGGGCCACAGCGCCTGGCGGGAGCGGCTCCAGAACCAGGTGCGGCCCGTTTCCAGAGTCTTCTGCAGCGACTCGCGGTTCATCCAGGCCATCATCAGCACCGTCCCGTCCAGGTAGTCCTGCACGATGGCCGGGATCAAACCCTGTTCGTTGTAGCTGAGGTTGTCTAGATGGGCGATTTCCGCCGGCAGAAGAGTGCGGGGCAGATTTGCTGAAGCAAGAGAGGCCAAAGCAACAACCATCAAAGGCGGCAGAAAATCAGAAAGGTTAAAGATTCCTGAAAGCAGGATAGCAGAACTCGCCCCAGAAAGGATATCTCTCACTCCCCCCAGATCCCAACCCCGCTCGGCCACTTTCACGCGCAACAGTCGCGACCAGCCTGGCTTCTGCCGGGAGAAACTTCACCCTGCAAACCAGGGGGGCCTAGCCTGGCTTTGGCCTCAGCTTGAGGTTAAATCGCTGCGCTCACCAACTCTTTGCAGCTATGGCTGTGGGGAGTATGTCAATCCAGAGCCGCTCTCGGCAGCAGCTTCCGGGTCGGCTTGCGCTCCAGAGGCCAAGTTGGCCGCTCCAGACGGGTATCCACCAACACAGAGGCTGGGGCGAGATTAACCCGCTCCAGTAAGCGTTGCAGCAGTTGAGCATCGATGGCATCCACCCTAAGGACTCCGTCCCACGGACGCGATCGGGACAGGGTTGCCGTTCCCGCCACCAGGGGAGTGGGGGTTGTTTGCGGGGATCCCGTCTCACCGCCCCCAGCTAAGGACTCCGTCCCGCTGACGCGATCGGTCAACAGCAACTCTGCCACTGCCTGGGCCACCTCATTGCCATACACCCCATCGGGGCCAGAGGGGAGCAGATCCAGCCGTCCCTGCTGAGCGGCCAGGCGGCTTAAGCCCAGTTGCACCGCCACCACGGCCGGGCCCCGCTCCCCCCGCTTGAGGGTGCGCTGGCCGGCCAGGATGCTCTCCAGCTGCGCCTTGGCCACTTCCTGGTCGCCGCTGGGGAGCAACTGCACCAGCCCCTCCAGCTGGCTGCCGGGAGAGTTGGCGCTTGCCTGCTGCTGGGGATCCTCCCTCCACAAACGGGTTAGGTCGTAGAGCAAAATGGCATGGGGCACCGGGCGGCTGGGCTGGTTGGGGCCGGCATGGCCAGTGGCCAGAATTTCTCCTCGGTAAACCAACGAAGTGCTAAAGCCAGAGTCCAGCAGCACCGCCTCGCGGATCCCGATTTTGGGCAATAGGCTAGCCAGGATGGCGGCGTTGACGTGGGTTTTGGTAACTCCGATTACCACCTGATCCTGGTCGTCCACCCCAAAAAAGGCGCGGGGTCGGAACTCGGCGGCGCTAGAGAGGCGAAACGAGTCAATCTCCGCTGGCGAAAGGGCCCGGCCATCCTTGACCAGCCACAAGCCCGCCACAAACAGGTCCGTGACATCCGGCATGAGCTGGCGAAGGTTGTCGAGCTGAGTCATCGTGTCGGGATCAAAAGGCACAAAGCGCAGCCGATCCCTGCCCAGCAGCACCAGGGGGCGACCGCGCACCACCTTGTCGTCTTCGGGGCGACCGGGGATGAACGTCTTGTGGTTGGCGGCCATCACCGGTCCCACCATGACGTTGCTGGCGGAGTTGATCCAAGGAATGGAGAAGAAGCTGCCGTTGATGCCGGCATCGGCCTGGTAGCGCTGGGCCAAGGTTCTCACCTCGTAGCGCCGCTCCGCGTGCACCGTGGCTGCCCGTCCGCCGCGGATGGTGAGGATCCTCACCCCGTCAATGACCTCATCGGTCGGGGCCAGGGGCTGAGTCACATCCAGCCAGTAGTCGGGGCTGCGGCTGAGGGTGAAGGTGCGGGCGCCGATGATGGCCTCGGTGATGCGAAACTGGTTAAAGCGCCGTACCTCCAGCAAGTTGGGCGACTGTCCCGTAAAGCCGGGATCCATCGTAAAGGCCATCCAGTAACCCGCCTCGGCCAGGTATTGCTTTACCCGCTCGTCCCGATTGCCTTCCGGATAGGCGAAGTAGTGGATGGGGTGGCCCAGCTCCTCTTCCAGCTTGGTCTTGCAGTCAAACACCTCTCGCCGCAGGCGGGCATCGTCTAGCACCCGTAGGTCAGGGGGATGGTTGACGGTGTGGGCAGCAAAGTCGATCAACCCGCTGGCATCCATCTCCCGCATCTGATCCCAGGTGAAGTGATCTTTGCTGGTGGGCACGCCGACAAAGCCGGTCTGCACAAAGTAGGTGGCGGGGTAGTTGTACTCCTTCAAAAGCGGGTAGGCGTTTTCGTAAAGCCCAAGGTAGGCGTCGTCAAAGGTGAGCAAAATGGCCTTTTCCGGCAAGGGATCCCCATCTCGCAGGTGTTTGTAAAGCTGGTCGATGTGGATGGGAATCAGCCCCGCCTGCTTGATGGCTTCAAAGTGCTGTCGCAGCTCCGCCGCCGTGGTGTCAAACCAAACCTCTTTGCGGCCGGCCACCACATCGTGATACATGATGGCGGGCACGTAGGAGAGGCTGGCCAAGGGATCCAACGCAAAGGGATCCCGCTGCAGTTGCGGCTGTTGGGGGAGGGGCGGGCGCTGTCGGGCTGCCTTGGCCTCGGCCCGAGGCGCTGGCAACTCGGCTGGGGGTGGCAGCAGCCCCGACAGGCGGCTCACCCAACCAGGATGGGCAGTGGCCCAGGCCACCAGGGCTCCCGTCCCAAATCCCAGCACTGTGGTCAACAAAGCCAAGAAGCGGAGCAGCTGGAAGCGCAACTGGGTTGGCGGTCGCTGCGCAGAGCTAGAAAGACTTCGGCCCAGGAAGGGGGATCCCCTTTTTGCCCTAGGAACTGGATGGCCGCCCCGGCGCGTCGGCGGCTGTCGAGACGTCATGTCCTCCTCCTCACCGGCAAAACCAACGTCAGCCTACCACCCCCATCTCCTGGTTGGGGATAGGGAAGCCCTTGCCCGTGGTTCCCTCCAAAACGCCCAGGGATCCCTTTCCTCGCCCAGGTAGCACCCCAGCCCATAGAAGTGGCAGCAGAGCCAAAGCCCACCGCCCCAGATGCCTTCCAGGCAAGTTAGTCGAGGTTGCTCAACAAATTGGACTCCGTAATGCTGACGATCTTGCCCCCCCTTTGGGTAATCCGCTTTACTTCTTGAGAAAGGCGGCTGAAGGGCACTTTGTACTCGACAACGCTTTTGCGCACGCCCCCTCCCACCAGACCGGCTACCTTGATGGTGAAGATCTTGTCGCTGTTGGGCAGGGACGAGGCTGCCGAAGGGGCAACCTGAGCAGGTTTGGTCGCTGGAGCCGCTTCCGCTTGCGGTGCAGCGGCACTCTCCCGCTCCAGAAGCAGCCGCCAACTGCGAGGATAGGCGGGAGCCAGACGATAAACCACCTTGTAAGAGCCGGTTACATGGTCATCTTCCGACTCCACCCTCACCACTGTTCCTGCTGGGATATCCAGTTTGGCGCCCTTGGACATGATTTTAATTCCAGGCCAATTGGTGGGCACATCCGTCAGCAGCTCAACTTCAAAGGACTGATCCCCCAACAACAACTTGGCCATGTGAATAACTCCGTTTTGCTCATCAGCAGGCGGCAGCCGAAGATCTGTGGCCGACCACGGCTTCACCGCTAGACATTTTACCGTTGCGGCTGCACCCCCTGAAGCTTCCCGCCGGCATCTGTCATCGAAAGTGGGTTTGTTGTAGATTTGTTAAGAAGTTGTAGTTGTCCCGAAGGTGGAGGGATCCCTATGCTGAGTGTGGCTCTGCCCGATCTGTCGGCAACTTCGGAGAGGTTGACGGCTGCCTTGCAGCCGGTGGCCCAGTTTTTTGCCGGCTTCAACCTGCCCCAGCCAATCGTGCAATGGGGACATCCTTTGATGATGGGCATTGTGGTAGTGGTCATGGGCAGCTTTGTCGGCCTGACCGGCTGGCGGGGGCGGGTCTTGCGCCTAGCAGCCGAGGGATCCCTGCCGGAATCGGCCCAAAAGCCGCTTTGGGATCACCGCAAGCTGGCCCCTTGGATGGCCACCTTCATTGCCCTAGGCTACACCGGCGGCCTTCTCTCCTTGGTCATGCAGGGCCAGCCCCTGCTGAGCAGCCCCCATTTTTGGACGGGATCCCTGGTGTTGCTGCTGTTGGCAGCCAACGGTGCCCTGTCCCTAAGTGGCTTTGGGGGCAACCGCGAGGCCCTGCGCACCACCCATGCCTACTTAGGCAGCCTCATCCTCTGCGTGCTCTTCGCCCATGCTTTGCTGGGACTGAAGCTGGGCCTATCTCTGTAGGCGATCCCGGCTTTCTTCCTTCCAGTGCCTGGGGTGGGGGCGTTGCTCAGCGAAGTAAGCAGAACCTTAGGGCTTTGCCCTAGAGAACTGTGTAGGGGCGTCTTGACAACGACTTGATGAGTCCGCTTGTGGACTGCGTAGGAATCCCCCGACTTTAGTCGGGGGAGTGTTTCGGGACAAAGAGACGGCCCCAGAAGTTGTAGCCAAGGGATTTTTCTGGAACTTCAAGGGAGATGAGGCTCTGTTCCCGCTGGTTTCCGAAGCCTAACGAATTCGTCTAGCCCACTTTTCAATCCCCTACTTCCAGTTCATACCTCCCTGGCGGAACCTCTGCCCTACCAGATTAGCGCCGTCTATGAAAAAATGCTGACGCGGCAGCCGCTGCGCTTTTTGCTGGCTGAAGATCCCGGCGCCGGCAAGAGAGTTATGGCGGGGCTCTTGATTCGCGGCAATCTGCACCGTTGTCTCATTGTCTGTCCTGGCAGCCTAGTGCTGCAGCGGATTGAAGCTGCGCGAACGGGAAATTTGTTTCAAGAGATCCCTTTGCTGATTGCCCGGCTGGATAAACTGAGCCGAGATGAGGCGCTGCAAGAAAAGCTGAAGGCAACAGATTGGGATTTGATTGCTGTCAATGAGGCTCACAAGCTCTCGGCCTCTTTTTTCGGCGGAGAAGTCAAGGAAACCAAGCGCTATAAGCTAGGTAAGTTGCTCTCCCAGCTAACGCGCCATTTCTTGCTAATGACAGCTACCTCCCACAATGGTAGGGAAGAGGATTTTCAGCTCTTCCTAGCCCTTCCGGGCGGGGATCGCTTTGAGGGAAGATTCTCAAGAAAGTGATGGCAATTATTGCGGAACAACCAGACTTCTACCTGTGGCAGTATCAAGAACTCTTGCGGGAGGGCTTAGCGATTGATGTGAGTACCGTCACGATACACAATCTCTTGAAAAAGCAAGGAATGACTCTAAAAAAAGACTTACCGCAGTGCGAGAGACCAAGAAGAAGAGGTGCAAAGAGAACGACTAGCTTATAGTCAAGAAGTCAGGGATATTCCAGCGGAGGATTTGATTGCCCTCGACCAGACAGGGGTGTGGGAGGGAATGAAACGGGGAGTAGCTCGGAAAAGAGGGCCTATGAGCAGGAGACAGGCACTGGCTAGAGCAGTTCTGGGCGGCTTAGCTTGTGTCGGCTTAGGTTTTGGGTGTGGTCGCGGCCCTTGGCTGCGCCAGTTGGGCACCCCTTCCTCTGACGAAGCCCGCGCCATCGCGATTGATGCCCAGGGAAATGTTTGGGTGGCAGGGGTAACCGAGGGAAACTTTTTTGGCCAAAGCTCGGCGGGGAGCAGCGATGTTTTCTTGCGCAAGTACACAAGAGGATAGCTTGGTAGCCCCGTACTTGAGTGCGGGGCGGAAAAGCCCTTGAGCAACTTTAGTTGCTTCTTTGTTATAGTTAGTACAGAGCTTCTCCAGGAAAACAACCTACTGCGGTGCAAAACCCGCGCGGCAATAACTAACCTGGAGGAACTTAAGTCCGAAGTAAGCAGAACTTTGAGGTTATGCCTCAAAGGACTGTCTAGGGGCGTCTTGACAGCGCCTTTGCGAGTCCATTTTGGGCTGCGTAAGAATCCCCTGGGTGGGAGTGTCAACCAGGGAACTTTCCCCGGCCAGACCAGCGCCGGCGGGCAGGCTGCTTTTGTGCTTAAGTACGGTCGCTAAGCTGAGGTGTACGCTGAGGAGAAGTTACTGGCGGAGCGCTTGGCGCTGGCTCTATGCATCGGATAGCCGCTTTGCCAGGGGGATGGGATCCTTCGCAAGGCGGGGTCGTTTTCCTGGAGCAGGATCCGGCCCCCATCGTTGTCCTGTCGGCAGCCGACACGGATCTGACGGCCTTGAGCGCGGCGATGCGGCTGCTGCCGGCTGATTTTCCAGCGGTGCGGGCGGCCAATTTGCTGCAGTTGCAACAGCCCCTGAGCATCGACGACTACGCCGAGAAAGTGTTGCGGCGGGCCCAGGTGGTGCTCCTTCGCCTTTTGGGGGGAAGGGCCTACTGGAGCTATGGCCTGGAGGTGGCCAAAGAGGTAGCGGCAGCAGCGGGATCCACCCTGATTGTGATCCCTGGGGATGACCGCCCCGACTGGGATTTGGTCAGCCACTCCACCGTGCCCCTAGCGGTGGCAGACCGGGTGTGGCAGTACTGGCTGGAAGGGGGGGCGGCCAATGTGGCGGCCTGCTTGAAACTCTTGGCCAGGGAGTTCCTGGGGCAGGAGTACGCCGTGCCGGAGCCGCAGGTGCTGCCCCGCCTGGGGATCTACTATCCCCCCCTGCCCAGGGATCCCCACGCCCCCAAGGTAGGGATCCTGCTCTACCGGGCCCATGTTTTGGCGGGGAATACGCAGCCCATAGATGCCCTGGCCGAAGCCCTGCAGGAGCGGGGGTTGCAGCCGCTGTGTCTTTATACCTACAGCCTGCAGGAGCCGGACTTGCCCCAGGCCATGCGGGAGCACTTCGGCGGCCAAATTGAACTTTTGTTGAACACCACCAGTTTTTCCCTCGCTCGGCTGGAGAGCGAGCAGCCCGATGTTCGCCTTTGGCAGGAGCTGGATGTGCCGGTTGTGCAGGTGGTCTTGAGCAGCGGGTCGCGGGAGCGCTGGGAGAACGCCACGCGAGGCTTGGGGGCGCGGGATCTGGCCATGAACGTGGTGCTGCCAGAGGTGGACGGGCGCATCCTCAGCCGGGCCATCTCGTTCAAGACGGTTCAACAGTGGGATCCCCGCCTGCAGACGGAGATCATGGCCTATGAGGCCGTGCCGGATCGGGTGGCGTTTGTGGCCGAGCTGGCGGCCAACTGGGTAAAGCTGCGGCGCACCCCTGCCGAGCAGCGCCGTCTGGCCTTGATTTTGGCCAACTACCCCAGCCGGGATGGGCGGCTGGCCAATGGGGTAGGGTTGGATACACCGGCAAGCTGCGTCGAGATCCTCAAAGCCCTGGCGCAAGCCGGCTACCGCGCCTGTCCACTGCCCCAGAGCGGAGATGAGCTCATCCGCTGGCTAACCCAGGGCCAAACCTATGATCCGCTGGGATCCCTACGCCCGGCGCGGCAGGTGCTGCCGGCTGCCCTCTATCGGGAGTGGTTTGCCCAGTTGCCTGCCGCTGTCCAAGGCGATCTGCTGCGGCAGTGGGGGGATCCGCCTGCCCACGACATCCCCATTGTCGGCCTGCAGCTAGGGCACGTTTTTGTCGGGATCCAGCCGCCGCGGGGCTACGACCGGGATCCCTCTTTGAACTACCACGCTCCGGATCTGGTGCCACCCCACGAGTACCTGGCCTTTTACCTGTGGCTGCGCCAGGTGTTCGGCGTCCACGCGGTGGTGCATGTGGGCAAGCACGGCAACCTGGAGTGGCTGCCCGGCAAGGGATCCGCCCTTTCCGCCACCTGCTACCCAGAAATTGCCCTAGGGCCTCTGCCCCACTTCTATCCTTTCATCGTCAACGACCCCGGCGAAGGATCCCAGGCCAAGCGGCGGGCCCAAGCGGTGATCCTCGACCACCTCACCCCGCCCCTGACCCGCGCCGAGCTCTACGGCCCCTTGGCAGAGTTGGAGCGGCTGATGGACGAGTACTACGAGGCCCAGCAGATGGATCCGGGCCGCTGCCCCCTGATTCGCGCCCAGATCCAAGAGCTGGTTCGCCGAGAGCAGCTGGACTGGCAGTTCAACCTGGAGAAAGAGGAAGACTGGGGCCGCCTCGATGGCTACCTCTGCGAGCTCAAAGAATCCCAGATCCGGGATGGGCTGCACATTTTTGGCCGCACCCCCACTGGCGAGCAACTGGTGGATCTCCTGTTGGCCCTGGCCCGCTACCCGGGCGCTGGCCAGTTGGGCCTCACCCAGGCCATTGCCCGCGACTGGGGCTGGGACTGGGATCCCCTAGCCGTTGACCTGACAGAGCCCTGGCCGGACAAACCGCCGGCTTAGTTGCAAGAAAAGGCTCGTTGTCTCGATCCCCAACCCCCCTCTCCCTCTGGGAGAGGGGCCGGGGGTGAGGGGTTGACGTTTTAATAGCGAGTTAATAGCGAGATTGGAAGTTGCGCCGCCGCTCGCCGCCGTTACCAGAGCGGAAACCGGAGGTGGGGCGTTCTTCCCGCGGGCGAGCCTTGTTGACCTTGAGGTCGCGGCCCATCCATTCCGCGCCATCCAGAGCGGCAATGGCAGCCTGCTCTTCGGCCTCAGAGCTCATTTCCACAAACCCAAAGCCGCGGATGCGGCCCGTCTCGCGGTCGGTGGGGATCTGCACCCGCTTCACAGAACCGTACTCGGCAAACACAGCGGTCAATTCCGCTTCCGTCACCTTAAAGGAAAGGTTACCTACATAAATCGACATCGACGATCTCCGAAAGAGAGAGGAACAAGCGAGATATTCGGAGAGCCGTCTGCCAATACAAAACGTGAAAACCCGTCCAGACCGGAAGAACCGAACGCTACAACCGACATTTATCTCGAGCTAAGCCTTATCGTAACACAGAGATGGGGAATGGCCACTGCAATTTCGCAAAAATAGCCGGTGCCATTAAGCTCGAGGCTACGAAAGTCGGCTGCCCAGGGCAAGAGCCGCCAAGGAGAGCGCTCCCCACTGCTCTAGCCCAACTTTTCCATGCGGGCTTGCAAAAGCTGCATCTGGGCCTCCAGCTCCGCCAGTTGCTCGCGGCTGGCCTGCACCACTTCGGGGTTGGCCCGGTTGAGGAAATTGGGGTTCTCCAGGCGGGCGCGGATCCCTTGGGCTTCTTTTTCCAGCTTGGCCAGATCTTTTTGCACCTTGGCCCGCAGCGCCTCCACATCCACCAGCCCTGCCAGGGGCACCAGCACCTGCACTGTGCCCACTACGGCAGCCGCCACCTGCTTGGGATCCCTGGCCAGGGATCCCGTGATTTCTAAGGACTCCACCTTGGCCAGCTCGCGGATGTAGGCCTGGGCGGTGGTGAGGATCCGCTGCTCGTCCGGATCGGCGGTAACCAGAAAGGCGGCGATGGTCTGATGCGGCTTAAGGCCAGCCTCTGCCCGCAGGTTGCGCAGGCTGCTGATGGTCTGGATCACCAGGCCAAACTCCCGCTCCAGTTGCGGGTTAACCCAGCTGGGGTCGGGGGTGGGATAGGGCTGGACGGAGATGGAGGTGGCTTGGTTGGCCTGGGTGAGGAGCTGCCAGACTTCTTCGGTGATATGGGGCATCCAGGGGTGCAGCAGCCGGAGGATGGTCTCCAGCACGCTGGCCAACACCTGCTGTGCCGTGCGCTTGGAGGTGGGGTCTTCCCGCCGCAGCCGCGGCTTGACCAGCTCGATGTACCAGTCACAAAAGTCATCCCAAATCAGGGAGTACAAGAGCCGCGCCCCCTCGCCCAGGCCGTAGGCTTCCAGCTCTTCAATAACCTGGGTGGCCGTGGAGTGCAGCCGCGACAGGATCCAGCGATCGGCCAGCTCCAGCGCCTCCGGAGCCGGGGATCCCAGTTGGGCGGGGGTTTGCCCCTCTAGGTTCAGCAGCACAAAGCGGGAGGCGTTCCAGATCTTGTTGGCAAAGTTGCGGGCCGCCTCGACGCTGGCGCTCTCGCCAGTCTTGCGGTCGTAGGCCAGGCGGATATCCTGGCCGGCCCCCACCACTTCTTTAACCAAAGCGTAGCGCAGGGCGTCGGTGCCGTACTTGTCCAAAAGCTCGATGGGATCGATGCCGTTGCCCTTGGACTTGGACATTTTCGCCCCGTGCTCGTCCCGCACCAGGCCGTTGATGTAGACATCTTTGAAGGGGATCTGGCCGGTAAACTGCACTCCCATCATGGCCATGCGGGCCACCCAGAAGAAGATGATGTCGAAGCCCGTAGACATCAGGGAGGTGGGGTAGTAGCGCTTGAAGTCCTCCGTCTCCTCCGGCCAGCCCAGCGTGGAAAAAGGCCACAGCGCCGAGCTAAACCAGGTGTCCAACACATCGGGATCCCGCTCCAGCCGCTCCACGTCGGGGCCGAACTTCTCCCGCGCCTTGGCCCACGCCTCTTCGGCGTTGCGGGCCACCACAAAAGCCTGCGGATCCTCAGGGAGCTGGCCGTCGATGACCGGATACCAGGCCGGGATCTGGTGCCCCCACCACAGTTGCCGCGAGATACACCAGGGGCGCAGCTTCTCCAGCCAGCCCGTGTAAACCTTGGTCCAGCGCTCCGGAATAAAGCGGGGGTTGTGGTGTTCCCGCTCCTCCTGCAAGCAGCGGGCCGCCATCCCGGAAACATCGCAAAACCACTGAATGGAGAGCAGCGGCTCAATGGGCACACCCCCGCGGTCGCTGTAGGGCACGCTGTGGGTGTACTCCTCCACCTTCTCCAGCAGGCCGTGCTCAGCAAACCACTGCACCACCTTCTCGCGGGCCACAAAGCGATCCAGGCCGGTGAAGGGATCCCCGTTCTCGTTGAGGGTGCCGTCCTTGTTGAGAATGTTGATCAAGGGCAACTGGTGGCGCCGGCCCATCTCAAAGTCGTTGGGGTCGTGGGCCGGGGTGACCTTGACGCAGCCAGACCCAAAGGTGGGATCCACATACTCGTCGGCGATGATGGGGATGAGGCGATCCTTGATGGGCAGCCGCACAAACTGGCCGATGAGATGGCGGTAGCGCTCGTCTTGGGGGTGGACCGCCACGGCTGTATCCCCCAGCATCGTCTCCGGGCGGGTGGTGGCCACCACCAGGTACTGGCTGGGGTCGGCGGCCAAGGGGTAGCGGAAATGCCAGAGGTGGCCCTTGACCTCTTTGTTGTCCACCTCGATGTCGGAGACTGCTGACTGGGTGGCCGGACACCAGTTGACCAAATACTCGCCCCGATAGATCAGCCCTGCTTCGTAGAGGCGGACAAAGGCTTCCGTAACTGCCCGGCTCAGGCCCTCGTCGAGGGTAAAGCGATCCCGCGTCCAGTCCAGCGACAGGCCCAGCCGCCGCAGTTGGCTTTTGATGGTGCCCTGCGATTGCTCCTTCCAGGCCCAGGCCCGCTCTAGAAAAGCCTCGCGGCCCAGGTCAAAGCGGCTCTTGCCCTCCTGGCGCAGTTGGTTTTCCAGAATGGTGTGCACGGCAATGCTGGCATGATCCGTGCCCGGCAGCCAGAGGACGTTGTAGCCGCGCATGCGCTTGTAGCGCACCACCACATCGGGCAGGGTAAAGGCAAAGGCATGGCCCATGTGTAGGCTGCCGGTGACATTGGGCGGGGGCAGCACCATGCTGAAGGCTTCTCCCGGCGCCTTGGGATCCGCTACGTAAAACCCCTTTTCCTCCCAAAAGCGCTGCCACTTCGGCTCGGTCTCAAAGGGGTTGTACTGGCTGGGCAGGTGGGCGAGGGAAGGTGCAGCAGTCATGCAGAATCCAGGCCAGGCTTGTTAAAGGACTACCCTATAGGTTAGCAGGCTTACTTTAAGCCGGCGGGCTCTTGCTAGGGATCCCTCTTGACCTTGTAGTTAGCTATAGGGTTTAGGCTGAGAGAGCTTCTGGAGAGAGGGAATCAACCGGGCATGTCTGAACTGCTGCGGGTGGGTCAGGTAGCCGAGAAACTGGGCATCACCCCCCAAACCCTCTACTTCTACGAGCGCCTGGGGCTCATTCCCAAGCCGCGCAGGACGGAGGGGGGCTATCGCCTCTACGGGGAGCCTGAGCTGGAGCGGCTGGCTTTCATCGCCCGCGCCAAGGCTTTGGGACTTACCCTAGCCGAGATCAAGGAACTGCTCTTGCTTCAGGAGAATGGGCAGGCTTTGCCCTGTTGGCAGGTGTACGTAAAGCTAACCGAAAAGCTCAGACAAATCGATAAGTCAATTGCCCATCTGCAGGAACTCAGAGGGGAGTTGTCAACACTCATTGAAAAGTGTCAACAAAAATTTTCTGAGCAAGAGAAAAGCTCTTCTTGCGCCATCTTTCAACAACAGCTTGATAACTCATGACAAGAGAACCCCTTGTACCATTTTCTGCTAGTGCTTGGCAGCCCTTGTGCCCAAGAAGTGGGGAGCAGGGGATCTCAATTCAACTGATTACCCTGAAGAGCCTGCTATCTCCTCCAGCTTTGGCACAATTGGATGCCGACAGCAGCTATGCGTTTTGTCGGGATCCCATTTGTCCTGTTGTTTATTTTTCTGAGCAAGGTCAGAGCTTTGGGGTTGACGACCTCAAGGTTCCAGTCTTTCAAAAAGAAAGTGGCGAGGACGTGCCCGTCTGCTACTGTTTTGGCTGGACGCGCCAGCGCATCCGGCAAGAGCTGAAGGGATCCAAAACGCCCCAGGCCATTCTGGAGGAAATTGCCGCCCACATCAAAGCCAAGCGCTGCGGCTGCCAGGTCAACAACCCGCAGGGGTTTTGCTGTCTGGAAAATGTTAGGCAGTTTATCTCTGAAGTGCAACAATGAAAAGCTCAGGAACAAAATAACTCGGACCTCTGCCCGCAACTCTAGCTATCTCAAACCCAGTTGAGAGTTTTGCCGCCGACCCACAGCTCCGCGCTGCTATCGCAATACCCTCAGCCCTGAGAGATGCGGCTAAAGTATGTCAACGATTGAAATAGGCGCTAAGCCACTCCAGGCATTGCATAAAGTAAAACACCAGGGGCCCGGTAAAGACGTAGCTATCTCCCCGATCCAAAATGCCGCCGTGGCCGGGGATGAGATCCCCGGAATCCTTGACGCCGGCATCTCGCTTCATCAGCGATTCGGTCAGATCCCCCAGCAGGCTGGTCAGCCCAATTAAAAACCCCAACACCCCGCCGCTCAGCCAGCTCCACGGCCACTTGAGGTAGTAGGCTCCCGCCACAGCCAGGGCCATGCTGGCGGCAATCCCCGCTACGGCCCCTTCCACCGTCTTCTTGGGGCTGAGGATGGAGAGCTTGGTGCGCCCAAAGGTCCGCCCACAGAGATAGGCGGCCACATCCGCTGCTATGACACAGCCGATGGCCAGCAGCGTAATCCACAGTCCTTCCCCAAGCTCTTGGGAAAAAGACAGGGCCCTGACCCGGATCCAAAAGCTGGGCAACAGCGCACAGTAAAACAACCCCAAAATCGAAGTGGCAATGTCGGCAATGGTGGCCACCTTGGGCTTAAAGAGCAAATAAAAACAGATGATGGATCCCGCCACAATAAAAGCAGGGCTGGTCCATTCCGGCTTTGCCTGCTGCAAAAACACCAGCACCTGGCTAGACAACATGGTGGTGCGCATGGCCGGCGCATTGCCCTTGGCCTGCACCAGGCGGAAGAACTCCAGTTGGGCCAGGAAAATGATCAGCCCCATGGCTGCTGTGAAGTACCAGCCCCCTAGCAGGGTAACCGTCAGGGCAAACAGGACCGCCGCAAAACCGCTAACCCAACGGGCTCCCATAGGCACACCCCGTCACGTTGGTTGGCCAAAGACCTCCTGCCCGCGGCTCCAGGTCAAAGTCCACGCCGAAGGCAGAAGCAGCCCTCAGCCTTGCGCTCTTGGTGTTTAGGATTTGCGTCTGCGCGATGAAGTCCTGCTGCGGCTGCTGCAACGAAAATGCCTCTTGCCCTAGCCTTCCAGTTTACTCTTCTTGATCCCAGAGGAACCCCTCTCTGGAACTGGGATCCCTACCTATCCCTGGGTTGGGGGCTTCAGATGTCGCGGAGCATGGAATAATTGAAAAGCTGCAAAAATTGGTTACCCTCGACCCGATTCCAGCATGGTTCAGGAACTGACGTCCCCCGTGGCTAGCGCTCGCATCTCTGCCGAAGAAGCCCGCATGCTCTACGAAGACATGGTGCTGGGCCGCCTGTTTGAGGACAAGTGCGCCGAAATGTACTACAAGGGCAAGATGTTCGGCTTTGTGCACCTGTACAACGGGCAGGAAGCCGTCTCCACGGGGGTGATCAAGGCGCTCAAGCCCACCGACTACGTCTGCAGCACCTACCGGGATCACGTGCATGCCCTTAGCACCGGGATTCCCCCACGAGCAGTGATGGCGGAGCTCTTTGGCAAGGCTACCGGCTGCAGCAAGGGCCGCGGCGGCTCGATGCACCTGTTTTCGGCAGAGCACAACTTTTTGGGGGGCTATGCCTTTGTGGCCGAAGGGATCCCGGTGGCGACGGGAGCAGCGTTTTCGGCCAAGTACCGCGGCACCGACCAGGTGACCGTCTGCTTTTTTGGGGATGGAGCCTGCAACAACGGCCAGTTCTATGAATGCCTCAACATGGCCGCCCTCTGGAAGTTGCCCATCGTCTACGTAGTGGAAAACAACTTCTGGGCCATTGGCATGGCCCACAAACGGGCCACCTCGGTAACCGACATCTACCTCAAGGGCCCCGCCTTTGGCATGCCCGGCTACCAAGTAGACGGTATGGACGTGCTGGCGGTGCGGGAGGCAGCCCAGCAGGCCATTGCCCGTGCCCGCGCCGGGGAAGGCCCCACCTTGCTAGAGTGCATCACCTATCGTTTCCGGGGCCATTCTCTGGCCGACCCTGACGAGCTGCGCAGTCCTGAGGAAAAAGAGTTCTGGCGGCAGCGGGATCCCATCAAACGACTGGAGCGCTACGCCTTGGAACACAACTTGATGACTGAAGCGGACTTCCAGGCCATTCAGGAAAAGGTGAGCGCCGTGATTGAGGATGCCGTCCTTTTCGCGCTGGAAAGCCCTGAGCCTACCCTGGACGAGTTGCACCGCTTCGTTTTCGCTGAAGACGAGTAGATCCTGCTTGGTTCCCAGTGTCGAGGGAGTGCGGGGGCCCAACTCCGCGCAACTTTCCACCCGGGCTGCCATCGCCGCTCCCTTGGCAATCCTCCCGGCTTAGCCTCAGAGAAACCTTCTCCAGATCTGCGCAAGAGCGCAGATCTGTAAAAATCGCTTTCCATTTGTTTACATAGCTTCATATCATTGGGGTATCGAGCATGAGTATTTATTCCCGGTCATGAGCAATTCTCTTGAGTTTCCCTGGCTGTCGGCCCTGGTGCTCTTGCCGCTGCTGGCAGCCTTTGGGATCCCCCTGCTCCCCCAGAGCCGCTGGGCGCGTTGGTATGCCCTTGCCGTGGGGGCTTTGGATTTGGGCCTGATGGCCTACATCTTTGGGTGGCACTACGACCTGCGGGATTTTTCGCTGCAACTGGCCGAGCGCTACGCCTGGGTTCCCCAGATTGGGTTCCACTGGTCGCTGGCGGTGGATGGCCTCTCCTTCCCGCTGGTGCTGCTGTCGGGCTTGATTACGACTTTGGCGATCGTGGCGGCTTGGAATCTCACCCACAAGCCGCGTTTGTTTTTCTTCCTGCTGCTGCTGATGTACGGCGCCCAGGTGGGCGTGTTCTTGGCGCAGGATCTGCTCCTCTTTTTCTTGATGTGGGAGATCGAGCTGGTGCCCGTTTATCTCCTGATTGCCATCTGGGGTGGGCCACAGCGCCAGTACGCCGCCACCAAGTTTATCCTCTACACCGCTGCCGCCTCTATTTTCATTCTGGTGGGATCCCTGGCGATGGCCTTTGGCAGCGAGGGCTTTAGCTTGGAGATGGCAGAGCTGGGGGCCAAGTCCTATCCGCTGGCTCTCCAGATCTTGGCGTATGCAGCTTTCCTAATTGCCTTTGGGGTGAAGCTGCCGGTCTTTCCGCTGCACACCTGGCTGCCGGATGCTCATAGCGAAGCCTCGGCGCCCATTTCCATGATCCTGGCCGGGGTGCTGCTCAAGATGGGGGGCTACGGCCTGATCCGCCTAAACGTGGGCATCTTGTCGGAGGCGCATGTGTACTTCGCGCCAGTGCTGGCGGTGCTGGGGGCAGTGAACATCGTCTACGGAGCCCTGGCCGCCCTGGGGCAAAACTACCTCAAGCGGCGCTTGGCCTATTCCTCCATTGCCCATATGGGCTTTGTCTTGATCGGCATTGCCGCTTTTACGGAGCTAGGTCTCAACGGCGCCCTCTTGCAGATGATCTCCCACGGTCTGATCGCTGCGGTTTTGTTCTTCCTGACGGGGATCACCTACGAGCGCACCCACACCCTTGCCCTCGACAAGTTGGGCGGGTTGGCTAAGCAAATGCCGAAGGCCTTTGCCCTGTTTACAGCAGGATCCCTGGCCTCGTTGGCGCTACCCGGAATGAGCGGATTTGTGGGCGAGCTGACGGTGTTCTTGGGCTTGATCACCAGCGATGCCTATGCGCCGACCTTCAAGGCAGGAATTGCTCTGCTGGCGGCAGTGGGCATTATTCTGACGCCCATTTACTTGCTCTCTATGCTGCGGCAGGTGTTCTATGGGGCTCAGGATCCCGGCTTGGTGTTGGAAGACTACCTGGGGGATCTGCGCCCGCGAGAAATGGCGGTGGCTCTCTGTCTGCTGTTGCCGATTCTCGGCATTGGCCTCTACCCGCGGCTGGCTACCCAAACCTACGACGTTACAACGGTGGCGGTAGCTGCTCAGTTGCGCAGTGCCCTGCCGACGGAAATTGTGCAACGGCCCCTCCTGCCGGTGCAACCGGCTCAGGTGGCGGCTTTGCCCCCGACAGATTAGGGAGCATCGGGATCCCCGCTTCTCTCTATTGGTCTCGCCTTGAACGGAAGAGCTGTTGCTTGAGAAGTTGCTTACCTCAAGTTTCAGCTCTTCTTTTGTTTTTTTAGCTTGCTTTAACTTTCGAGTTGGACTCGTGAGTGAGGATGTTTTGGGCTGGAATTCCCTTCTAACCGACTCTCCTTGGGCTGTCAATCCTAGCGAGGATCAGAATGAATGGAGTTGTGCTCGCTCAGATTGAGCTGCACCACCAGCCACCAAAGGGTAACGTCGGAGTAAGTTGCCCGCCGCTTCAGCCGGGAAATGGAATGAACCGGATTTTGGCTGTCGATCATCCACTCCGAAGCGATGATTTGGCTCCGTTGCTGAGCATTCATTGCCTCTCCCCCTTCGCAACTGCTCAAGACTTGGAATAGCTAATATCTAATATTTAGGATGGCGAATTTGTAGGGGAGCGTGTGAAAAAATATATTACGCAGGGATCCCTAAGGACAGCTAACTTTCTTAGCAATTGGGATCTCGACGGCTGCTCAGTTGAGGACCTACTGGCCGAGGAGCCCAAAAAACTTTGCAAAAGATGAAAGATTGAGCAGGGAGATTTGTCTTTGTCTTTACAAGTCTTAAGACCCAGAAAAATTCAATTCTCTCCTTCTCTGCCAGCCTGGAAACATGGGTCTTCAGCAGGGATCCCTCCCTAGGAACCGGCGGCCAGCCGATCCCAAATCTCCTCGTGGGAGAGGCCTTTGCGCACCCATTCTTCACAATTGTGCAGGCGCTGGGCGGTGCCGATGAGGAAGCGGTTGAGGTCGGCCCCCAGGGACTCGCAGGTGGTCTGCACACAGACTAGATCCCGTTCCGAGAGCAAGGAGAAGAGGCCGGCCAGCATGCCCGCCTCCAGATGGCCAGCCGGCTCCCGCCGCGCAGACAGTTCCTCCGGCCTAAGGCTGGCACGAGCAGCCAGGGCAAAGCCGGAGTTGCGGATCTTGGCTTGAACCAGGCCGCGGTCGGCGGCGGAAAAATCCAGCTCCAGGCGGCCCCAGCCGTGGGTGGCCCAGAGATCGCTGAGGGCATCGAGGAAGATCCCCATCGGCAATTCCTGCAACGGCTGTTGGTAGTAGCGGGAGAGTTCGTCTTCAATGCGGCGGAAAAACGCCTCTCCCCACTCGCGACCACAGTTGTAGAGGATGACGCGGGTGGCTTGGCCGGTTTCGTAGCGCAAGCCGGCGTAGATGGCTTCCAAGAGGGGCATGGGAAAGGCCGCCAGGCGGTATCCTCCCCGGCTGTAGAGCAGGCCGCTGTGGATGTCGGGGCGGATGTAGTAGGCAGGGCTGAAGCAGTGGCCGGGCAGGATCTGGTCTTGCAGGAGCTCTTGCAGGGTGGTCATGGCTGTCCTCTGGACTCTAGTTGACCAGCATCGACTTGGCCAAGAGCACGTAGGGGCGGATGGACTCGCTCTCTTCGGGGCCGAAAACAGCGCTGAGGGAGTCGAGCATCAACTTGTAGGCGGGCTGGCACTGGTCGCGCATCTTGAAAGATTTCAGGATCGTCTCCAGCCAGTAGAGCAACTTATCCCGCAGGTAATCCTCGTCATTGAGCAGCATAGCCAGGCAGCAGTAGCGCCACACCATGATCAGGTCGCGGCGGCAGCGCTCCCAGGCCAGGTGCCCATGTTGGCGGGGCAAATTCGGCATCATCTGTTGGAACTTTTCCATCACCCAATCCACCAGCTCCTGCTCCTTGGCCTGCAGGACTTGATACAGGCGGACTCGTTTGGGGATCCCTTCCACGTAGGCGTGTAGGGTTTTCAACTCATCTGGGCACAGATAGCGACCCTCGCTTTGCTGCATCAGCTCGGCCACGCTTGAATTCATCAGCATCATCGGGAGCCTCCGTTGGCTGGTCTTACGCGAACATTTCCATCAGGGTAGGTGCCGGTTCCGAGGCCCCTTCTGCCTTGGCTTTAGGCAAAGGGGCAGAAGAGGGATCCCCAGTAACCCGCAGGAGTTGCCAGTAGGGGGCAAGCAGTTCCCATTGCTCTGCTGACAGGGATCCCTGCACCACTGCACCTAGTTGATCCAGCGCCTGCGGCAGCCCCAAATACTGTTCCATCGCGCCAAGGGTCCCCTGCTGCAGAGGGGTGGGATCCCCCAGCAACAGGCTCAAGCCCAGGGAGCGCAGGCAGAAGGCCAGTTGCCGGGCCAAGAGGCGCTGAGCGGGGGTAAGAGAGGATTCTGCCCCGCCGGTGTACCCGTGCTGTTGCAGAACCTGCTCGATCCACGCCCGCTCTTGTTGTTGCAAGACTTGGTAGAGATCCAGCCGCTCTGGAAACGAGAGGGCGTAGCGGATGAGATCTTGCAGATCGTCGGGTGTCAGGTAATCCCCTTCTCGATCGGCAATGCGCTCCGGCCAAGGGCGAAGGTCGTTCATGGGTGAGGTCTCCTTAAAAAACGCGATACGAGTCAAAAGATCGAGCGGCTCGAGGAAGCAAGGCCTAAGTTGGGGCCAAGCAGGGCTAAAGCAAAGCTCCGCCAAACAAAGCGGCAAAATCCTCAAGGGTAAAGGGATCCTCTGGCGGCAGCTCTGGGCGCAGGCAGATGCCCGACCAATTGCAGCCGGCAAAAACACCGACTGGGCCAAAAGCAGGGACGCGCCGAACTCCGGCAACACTTCTGAGGAGAAAAAGGTCTGGACTGAGGGACGGTTATCCCAATTCAACCCTTGCAAAAAAACTGCTAGCGGTTGCCCTAAGTCCAGATTGGGGTTGAGGTTGGAAGTAAGCATAGGCATCCTCCCCACAATGCCGAAGAGAGGGACTGCAAAAGCCACAGGCAGGCCTCACAGTTGGCGCAAACGCTGCTCGATCTCACGGGCGCTGGCCCCTTCGCTCATCCAGAAATTGGCGGCATCGATGCGCTCTTGGCTGCCCAGCAAAAACTTGCAGTAGGTTTCGCCCATTGCGTAGCACTGGATCTCGATGCAGGCCAGCTCACGGGAGGTCATGGCAGAGAAAAATCCGGCAAACAGCCCGGCATAGAGGTGACAAACCGGTTTGCCCACGTCGCCCAGGGTGCGGGCCACCATCGAGTCAAACAGGTTGATGAACAAGAACCCTTTTTGTTTGGATTCGGTTTCCACCTCCCACTTGCCCCACCCTTGCGCCGTAAAGGGCCACCACCAGGTCTCCAGCAAAAACAAAAGGTTGGACTGCTTGACCCCAACCCCGTACTCCCGCTCGTACCACTGGGAAAAGTGCTGGGCATCGCGGACGCCCCACTCCTTGCCGATGGTGTACATCACCGCCGCAGAGGCATCGCCCACTTCCCGCTCTAGGCCGGCCTGCAGGCCGACAATGAAGTCTTCGCTAAGCAGCAGGTTTTGGGTGTTATTCCAGTCGATAATCGTGCCTTGCTCTCGGTTAAAGCGGAAGAAATCGCGGTAGCTGTAGTGAGCGTGCTTGTCGCGGCCCACCGGCATGGTGACTGCGGGACGGGGATCCGATCGAGTGGTGGTGCTAACCATGGCTTTCTCCTAAGGAGCAATCTAGACGGCAAAGTAATCGGAAAAGTCCCTAGCTTTGATGGGCTGCCTTCTTGTTGAAATTCAATCTATTGAGCCTCTAGCCTGGCCTTTTTTGCCTGTGAGCCACGGGGATTGCGCCCCCGCAGCGGCCTAGCTAAGCTGCCGCGATCCCTTAGGCCTCGCTGGTCTGGGCAAGGGTGCTGCCGATGATGCGAAAATCTTCGTTTTCCAGTTGCTTGACGGTGGAGCGAGTGATGATCTTGCCCTGCTCCACCAAAACGCGCCCCGTCCGCGGGTGGAGCAGATCTTGTTCGGCCCGCCGACCGATGAGCACTTCGATATCCCTGAGCGAGTTCACGTACATCCCCGGCGGCAGCTCCACCACCACCCCATCGGCCACCACCCGCGCCTGACAGGCCAGCCGGGAATTGCTGCGGGCGCTGGTGATTGTCTCCAGGGTTTTCGCCTCGCGGGGGGTGATGGGGGTAAGAGCCTCCATCCCCTCCTTGACGTGGACATGACAGGTGGCGCAGAGGCCGCGACCGTTGCATTCCTTTGAGACATGGAGCTCCTCCGACAAAATGGCCGACAGCAAATTGCTGTAGGTATCCACCTCCGAGACGCGGGATAGGGGCTCTAGCCGGATTTGTTTCACCATAGGCGGGATCCCCAAGTTCAAAGCAAACAAAACCTCTGCCGACAGGCACGCCCTGCCGCAAAAGCAATGCAAGCGGAAAATCAGTTTCTACTCGTATTCTGGATTTTGACCAGGCTGGAAGAATCAAAATGTCATAATCTTTAACTACGAGTAGATACGGAAAAGTTATCCATCCAGAAAGCTGGAAAGTAGAATCACGTAAACCCGAGAAAACTGTGGCCTTCTCGTAAATATTTATCGCAAGCTTCCCCAGTTCATCTTATCGACAAGATAAATCTTGAGTAGGGCTTTTGCTCGATTGGGTTCCAGGTTGGCATTGACAATTTTTGGATCGGGCTACTGCCGACTGTAAAAGTTATCGAGCAACTCTATCTTCATCGTTTCTTTAAGTCGATCTTTTGGCTAATCGCTTTTTGTCGGTCGCGTTGCTTGGGAGCTATCGCTATGGAACTACGCCAGCGGGATCCGCAACTGTTGCAAAACCTGTTGCGGGCCGCCTACCAACAGCTTTTGGAACGCCAGCCCTACCAGCACGAGAAGGCGGGAGAGCTGGAGAAGATCGAGCAGGACTTCTTGCGGGGCCAAATTGGGATCAAGCGCTTGGTTCGCCAAATTGGGGGATCCCGGCTCTACCGGCAGCTCTTTTTCAGTGCCGGCTGCAACACCCGCTGTGTGGAGCAGGCTTTTAAGCACTTTTTGGGACGGGCGCCGGCCAGCAGGGAGGAGGTGGCGGCCTATCACAACATTCTGGTGCGCCAGGGCTTTCAAGCCATGGTCAATGCCTTTATCGACTCGGAGGAATACCGCCGCACGTTTGGCAACGACCGTCTGCCCCACCCGCGGCAGCGGCTGAGCGGCTACCCGCCTCTGGCCTACCTGCTGACAGAGCAGATGCACCGGCGCCATGAGCTGGCGATGCAGGGATCGCCGCGGCTGCAGAGCTTGGCGGTGATGGAGGGAGGTGGGATCCCTCAGGCGGTGGGGCCGGGGAGAAAGTCGAGGCTGTAGGCCTGGCGGACATTCAGGCCAGCTTCGACAATTCCCAGGGCAACCATTTCCTGAAAATAGGTCTGCCAGCGCTGGTGGGTCATGGCGCCGATCCCCAGGGTGGCGGCGTCGCCGCCGGTGAGGAGGTTGTAGTCTTGCAGGGCTTGGTGGGCATAGGCCAGAAGGGCCTCGCTCATGTTGGGGTTGTCCTGGCGGATGAGGCGGTTGCCGGGGCGGGGATCCTCCAGGTAGCTCTGCCAGCCCTGGATGGAGGCGGCCACAAATTTTCGCACCTCCTCAGGGTGTCGTTCGGCAAAGGGGCGGGTGGTCTCCAGGGTGGTAGCATAAGGGGAATAGCCGTAGTCGGCCAGCAGGAAGACGACCGGATCAAAGCCGCCCTCCTGGCGCACGCGGAAGGGCTCGGAGGTGACATAGCCCTGCTGGGCAGAGGATTTGTCCAGCAGGAAGGGGGTGAGGCTGAAGTTGTAGGGGCGCTTTTGCTCGTCGGTAAAGCCAAACTTGGCCCGCAAGAAAGGCCAGTAGGTGAGGTTGGCCCCTGGAGAGACCCAGATGGGCTTGCCCCGCAGGTCTTCTAGGCGCTCGATGCCCACCCCCGGATGGGCCAAAAGACACTGGGGATCCTTCTGGAAAAAGGCGGCCACGGTGAGCACGGGGATCCCTGACTGCAGAGCCGCTAGGGCCTCGGGGCTGCCGCCGAGGACAAAGTCTGCCGCTCCCCCGGCCAGCAGTTGCAACACGTTAACCGCCGTTCCCCCCATGCGGATTTCCACCTGCAGGCCATAGTCGGCGTAGATGCCTAGGGCCAGGGCCTGGTAGAAGCCGCCGTGTTCCGCTTGGGCATACCAGTTGGTCACCAGGCGCAGGGGCCGGGAGTGGGAGCGACGGGATCCCGCTGCTGCTGCCACTAGAGCAGCTCCACTGGCCAGAAAGCGCCGCCGGGGCCAGAGCTCTGCAGTTACACCAGACATGGGCAGGGATCCTCAGGCTGCAACGCTTTCAGTATCTCGCAGGCAGGCGGTTTTTGCCTCAGCTTGGCCCAAGTGGCCCCAACCCCTCTCCCTGAGGACCCTCACCCCCAGCCCCTCTCCCAGAGGGAGAGGGGAGCGGGATCCCGCTTTTGCGGCAGGATCAACAGGTAGAGGGCAAGATAAGGGGTGCGGCATGGGCAAGGTGTATCTGGTGGGCGCGGGGCTGGGCGGGCGGGCGGGCCTGACGCAAGGGGCGTTGGAGATCCTGCGGCGGGCCGAGGCAGTCTGGGTGGACGAGCTGGTGGACGAGCGCTTGTTGGCGGAGCTCCCCGCCCAAGCGCAGGTGTGGCGACGTTCAGGAGCAGCGGGTTTGCAGGAGGGCCTTCGCTGGCTCATCCAGCGCTGCCGCGAGGGCAAGCAGGTGGTTCACCTCAAGGCGGGGGATCCCTTGATCTTTGGCCGTGCCCGCGAGGAGGTGCAGGCCCTGCGGGAGGCGGGCTGCCCGTTTGAGATCTGGCCAGGTCTATCTTCGGCCTTGGCCGGCCCCCTGTGGGCGGGGATCCCCCTGACGGACAAGCACTTGAGCCGCGCCTTTGCCGTGCTGACGGCCCACGAGCTGGAGGCCCTGCCCTGGAGCGCCCTGGCCCAGTTGGATACGTTGGTTATTTTGATGGGATCCCGGCAGCGGCAGCAGATTGCGGCCCAGTTGATGGCAGCGGGGATCCCGCCGGAGCGAGCGGCGGCCCTGATCTGGGGGGCGGGGCAGGCGGAGCAGCGGGTTTGGGTGGGCACCCTGGCAGAGCTGCAACAGGGGGAAGGGCCAGAAGCTGGGGAGAAGTTGCCCGGCCTGCTGGTGGTGGGCGAGGTGGTGCGGCTGCGGCAGGAATTTTTGCCGGGGATCCCACCGTTGCCGCCACCGGCTCCTTTGGCAGGCAAGACGGTGCTGGTCACCCGTGCTGAGGGGCAGTCGCCGGCTTTTCGCGAGCTGCTGCGGGCTCAGGGGGCGCGGGTGTTGGAGATGCCTGCCCTGGTCATCCAGCCGCCTAGCAGTTGGGATCCCTTGGACGCGGCCATTGCCAACCTGGAGAAGTTCGACTGGCTGCTGCTGACTTCGGCCAATGGGGTGCAGGCTTTCTTCGAGCGGCTGCAGCAGCAGGGGCGAGACAGCCGGGCGCTCCACTCCCTGCAAGTGGCGGTGGTGGGAGCCAAAACAGCGGCGGCGCTAGCGCAGTACGGCATCCGCCCAGATTTGATGCCCTCCGCGTTTGTGGCCGAAGCCTTGCTGCCCATTTGGCCAGAGCCGGTGCAGGGGCAGCGCATCCTCTTTCCCCGCGTCGAATCCGGAGGACGGGAGGAGCTGGTGCAGGGGCTGCGGCAACGCGGAGCTGAGGTGGTGGAGGTGGCTGCCTATCAATCGACCTGTCCGGCAGCGGCGGATCCCCAAGTCCTGGAAGCCCTAAAGACCCGCCAGGTGGATATTCTCACCTTTGCCAGCTCCAAAACGGTGCAGCATTTTGCCCATCTCCTGCGCCAGGCAGGGCTAGGCCCTGAGGTCTGGGATCCGCCGGTGCAGATTGCGGCCATTGGCCCCAAAACGGCGGCAACCTGCAGGCAGATCTTGGGGCGGGTAGATGTGGTGGCCCAGGAGTACACCCTGGAAGGGCTGGTGGGATCCCTCCTGCAGACTGTCCCCTAGCAGGATAATGGGAGGGCAGTTGGGACGCTGGACACCATGTGGCAGACGGCCAAGCTCTACGAAGACATCCTCTACGAGAAGACCGACGGCATTGCCAAGATCACCATCAACCGCCCCCACAAGCGCAACGCCTTCCGCCCCAAGACCGTTGCCGAGATGATCGATGCCTTTGTAGATGCGCGGGAGGATCCCAAGATTGGAGTCGTGCTCTTGACGGGCGCCGGGCCCCACACGGATGGAAAGTATGCCTTCTGCGCCGGCGGGGATCAGAGCGTGCGGGGAGAGGCCGGCTACCTGGACGAGGCGGGGATCCCGCGCCTCAATGTGCTGGATCTGCAGCGCCTCATCCGCTCCTTGCCCAAGGTGGTGATTGCCCTAGTGGCCGGCTACGCCATTGGGGGAGGCCATGTTTTGCATCTCCTCTGCGATCTCACCATTGCCGCCGACAACGCCATCTTTGGCCAGACCGGGCCTCGCGTGGGCAGCTTCGACGGCGGCTTTGGGGCCAGCTACCTGGCGCGGGTGGTGGGGCAGAAGAAAGCGCGCGAAATCTGGTTTCTCTGCCGCCAGTACACAGCCGCCCAGGCGCTGGAGATGGGCCTGGTCAATGCGGTGGTGCCCGTGGAGGAACTAGAGGCAGAAGGGATCCGCTGGGCGCGGGAGATCCTCCAGCACAGCCCCCTGGCCATCCGCTGCCTCAAGGCCGCCTTCAACGCCGATTGCGACGGCCAGATGGGACTGCAGGAGCTGGCGGGAGACGCGACGCTCTTGTATTACATGACCGAGGAAGCTGCCGAGGGCAGACGCGCTTTTTTGGAGAAGCGTCCTCCCAACTTTCGCCAGTTTCCCTGGCGGCCCTAGGGGGCAGCAAACGATAGGCTGGACTCAGTTGTTGGTCTTGGCCGATGGCTTCCCACCCTCAGACGCTCCTTTTGGTCGATGGCCACTCCCTGGCCTACCGCTCTTTTTACGCCTTTGCCCATAGCCGCGAGGGGGGCTTGCGCACCTCCACCGGGATCCCGACCAGTGTCAGCTTTGGCTTTTTGAAATCGCTACTGGAGGTCTTGGAGAAATACCCCCCCACCCACATAGCTGTTGCCTTTGATACCCGGCAGCCCACCTTTCGCCACGAGGCCGATGAAACCTACAAAGCAGGCCGTCCGGAAACGCCGCCGGAGTTCGTTGAGGATGTGGAGAACCTCCAGCAGGTGTTGGCGGCGCTGCGCATTCCGATTTTGGCAGTGCCCGGCTTTGAGGCTGACGACGTTCTGGGTACGCTCTGCAGGCTTGCCCCCCAAGAGTATCGGGTGCAGATCTTAAGCGGCGACCAGGATCTCTTTCAGTTGATTGACCCCGAGGGAAGAATTCGGGTTCTGCACCTCAACAGCAAAGATCGCGTCAGCGAATTTGGCCCCCAAGAGGTCAAAGAGAAACTCGGCATCTGGCCTTGGCAGGTGGTCGACTACAAAGCCCTCTGCGGTGACCCTTCCGACAACATTCCCGGTGTCAAGGGGATCGGCCCCAAGCGAGCGGCGGAGCTCTTGCAGCGCTATGGCAGCCTGGAGGAGATTTTCAACCATCTGGGGGAGATCCCTGGCAAAATCCAGCAGTACCTCAGGGAAGGGATCCCAGCAGCCCAGCACTCCCAATTTCTGGCTCGAATTCACTGCGATGTCCCCCTTTCGCCTGACTGGGAGAGCATGAGGTTAACTGGGTTTGACCCAGAGGAAGTGCTGCCGCTTTTGGAGAAACTAGAGTTTCGCAGTTTCATTGCTCAAGTGCGCAAGCTGCAAGCCACTTTGGGCGGGATCCCAGCCCAAGCCTCTCAAGCAAGGACAACTTCAAAGGATGGCTCTACCTACGACGAGGCTCTTTGGTTTGATTTTCCCGCTGCTCCCGCTCCCTCTTTGCCAGCAGTGTGCATCGTGGATACAGCGGAGAAATTGGAGCTGTTGCGGCAGGAGCTGTTGGCCTGTTCCGGGATCGTAGCCTGGGACACAGAAACCACGAGTCTGGATCCCCGCGACGCCCAACTGGTGGGGATTGGCTGCTGCTGGTCAGAACGGGATGTTGCCTATTTGCCCCTTGGCCATCGCCAGGGATCCAACTTGGACTGGGACCTGGTCAAACAGAGTCTACAGCCCATTTGGGAGGATCCCAATCGGCCCAAAAGCCTGCAAAACTGCAAGTATGATCTCAGCATTTTTCGCGCCCATAGCATCCGCCTGCAAGGGATCCAATTTGATCCCATGCTGGCCAGCTACGTTCTCAATCCAGAGGCCAGCCACAACTTGGCCGACTTGGCAGCTAGCTATTTAAATTTGCCCACCACCAGCTACGAAAAGTTGCTGGGCAAAGCAGAGTCCCTCGCCGATCTGCCCATTGCCAAAGTGGCAGAATACTGCGGCACCGATGCCTACTGCGCCTATCGTTTGGTGCCCATCCTCACCGAAAAGCTGCAACAGACTGACCCACGCCTCTGGAATCTTTTTGTCCAAGTGGAGTTGCCTTTGGCCCATGTTTTGGAAGAAATGGAGTGGGTCGGCATCCGCATCGACACTGAGTTTCTTCGGCAGTTTTCCCAGGAGCTGGAAAAAGAGCTACACAGTCTAGAGCAGAAAGCCTATGCTCAAGCAGGCGAGGTGTTTAACCTCAACTCTCCCAAACAACTGGGATCCCTGCTCTTTGAAAAGCTCAAGCTAGATGTCCGCAAAACTCGCAAGACGGCCACCGGCTACTCCACCGACGCCTCGGTTTTGGAAAAGCTGGAAGGGGATCACCCAGTCATTGAAACCATTCTCCAGTACCGCACCCTGGCCAAGCTCAAATCCACCTATGTGGACGCGCTGCCGGCTCTGGTAAGACGCGATACGGGTAGGGTGCACACCAGCTTCAACCAGACCGTTACTGCCACTGGCCGGCTCAGCTCCTCCAACCCCAATTTGCAAAATATCCCCATCCGCAGCGAGTTTAGCCGCCGCATTCGCCAGGCCTTCGTTCCCCAGGAGGGATGGCTGTTGGCCTCGGCTGACTACTCGCAAATTGAGCTGCGCATCCTGGCCCACCTCAGCCAAGAGCCAACCCTCATCGAGTGCTTTCGCTCTGGGGAAGATGTGCATACCCTTACCGCTCGCTTGCTCTTTGAAAAACAAGAAGTAACCAGCGAAGAACGCCGCCTGGCCAAGACGATTAACTATGGGGTGATCTACGGCATGGGGGCGCAGCGTTTTGCCCGCACTGCCGGCGTCTCTCTAGCGGAGGCGAAGGAATTTTTGCGGCGATTTAACGAGCGCTACGCCGGCGTTTTTGCCTATCTCCGCGCCACCGAAGCCTTTGTGGAAAAGCACGGCTATGTGGAAACCCTTTTAGGCCGCCGTCGCTATTTTCCCAATTTGTCTCAGCTATCCGGCCATCGCAAACAGGCCGAGCTGCGGGCTGCGGTGAACGCCCCCATCCAGGGATCCGCCTCAGACATCATCAAAGTGGCCATGGTTCGCCTGCAGGAAAAGCTGCAGAACTTTCGCTCGCGTTTGCTTTTGCAGGTTCACGACGAGCTGGTGTTTGAAGTAGAGCCCTCCGAATGGCAGGACTTACGGCCCCTCATTCAAAGAGAAATGGAAGAGGCAGTGCCCCTTTCCATACCGCTGGTGGTGGACATTCAAATTGGCCACAACTGGAAGGAGGCCAACTAAGGGATCCCGGCCTCGGAGAAATGTTAAGCTATGTAAAAGTGTGTGAAAGTGTTGGTTATCTCCCTATGGCCGTTGAGATCTACACGTGGCGTTTTTGTCCCTTCTGCATCCGCGCCAAGCAACTGTTGGATCGCAAAGGGGTGAAGTACATCGAATACGCCATCGATGGGGATGAGGCGGCGCGGGCGGAGATGGCCAAGCGGGCCAACGGGCGCCGCTCCGTGCCCCAGATTTTCATCAACAACCAGCACATCGGCGGCTGCGACGACCTCTACGCCCTTGAGGCCCAGGGCAAGCTGGATTTGCTCCTGCAGCAGGCCAGCTAGCTGCCTGCTTTCCTGCTAGCCTGGGCGGGATCCAAACCCGTTAACTTGTGGCTAACCGGCGGCCTGCCTGAGCTGGGCACGGGCTTGTTTGAGCATGGCAATCAGGGTGTGGTGGGCATCTTCAGAATCTTTGAGAGGGTGATCAAAGGGGATGCGCAGCTTCCGCACAGCCCCATCCACCTCCACCTGTAAGTCCATTCCTTCCGCGTCGATGGCCTCCATACGGGCCTGGACCACTCCTTCCACCTGGCCGAAGACCCTGGCGTAGAGGGCCACGGCATCGGCGTGGTCTTCGTTCATGTGCTTGCAGATGCGCTCGCTAACTTGAGGGGTGAGAGGATCGCCCATAGAAGGTGGGAATTGCCAGGTACAGGTTTTAGTCTAGCGGAGTCTTGACCGAAACCTTGGCGGCGCAGATCCCGCTCTTCCCCTTTCCCCCCGTATACGGGGGATGAAAGGGGGGAGAACGCCAATCAAAGAGCTAGTTGAGGGCAGGCTAACGGTTGCCAGGGCCAGCCATATCTCGGTCTAGGTTGCAGCCATCTCCGATCGCCCTCTGGATAGGGTTGAGACGCCTTTGCCAGCTTTGCACCTGGGGATCCGGGCTGAGGCCGTGCTCGAGAAAAAACAGCTTGCCCCCCACCCGCAGCACCCGCCGGATTTCCCCCAAAGCCTTGGCCAAATCGGGGATGCTACACAGGGTCCAGGTGCTGACCACGCTGTCAAAACTCTGGTTCGAAAAAGGCAGCTCTTGGGCGTCCGCCACCAGCCAATCGACGGCGATGGAGGAAGCCGCGATGCGGCGGCGGGCCAGGGATCCCATGCCGGGGTTGGGATCTGCCACTGTAATTTTTTGAATGTGCTCTGGGTAGCAGGCCAGGTTGAGGCCGGTGCCAAAGCCGATCTCCAAGACCGCTCCCCGCACCTGGGCCAGAAGCTGCCGCCGATAGCTCTCCAGACGCTCGCTGGCCAGAGCCCAATCCAGCAACCTCGGAAAAAGCACCTGCCGGTAGAAAGCCTTCATAAGCCGGGCTCAAGAGGTTCGCGATCTATTTTCGGGCCGTTCGAGCGTAGCGGGGTTGGGGGCCAGCTTCAGGGAGTAGAGGCCGTAGCAGGCCAGCAGCCAATTGAGCAGGCGGGCCACCACGCGGGCGGTTGGCCGCGTCGCCGCTCCCACCGCCACTCCTCCCAAGGAAAGGCCGATCACAGGGCGGGCGGCGAAGATGGCCTCACAGGTTGTTAACAGTTGAAACCAACTCAGCCCCCCCGGCTCCGGGTGGTGCACCGCCGGCGCCAAAGAGGGATCCAGCACACTGCAGTCCACCACCAAAAACACCGGCTGCTCCGGCAAAGCCTCCACCACCTGCTGCGGATCCCAGCCATCCTGGGCCCAAAAGATCGGGCTGGCGTGGTTTTTCAGCCAGGCGTAGGCGCGGGCACTGCCGCTGCGCAGCCCCACATGCACCACCGGCAGCCTATGCTGGTAGAGCAACTCCACCCAGGCAGCGTTGCCATAGCCCATATCTTGCTCCGGCTGGGTCATCTCCTCGGGCGGCATCAGGTTGGCATGGGCGCTGCAATGCACCACACTCAGGGCGAGGTAGTGCTTCCAAAGGGCACGAATGGCTCCCCAACTGGCCGCCAAGACCGAAGGCAACAGCACCGGCCACTGTTGTCGTCGCCAAGCCTGAATAACCGCCGCCTCACACATGCCATAGGGCGGCTCATCCACCAGCCCCGGCAACTGCGCCACTGCTATCTCATCCACATTGATCCCCAACCGCGGCTCAAAAGCACACAGCTCAGCACCGGCGTTGAGGATGGCCAGCGGCGCCTGCGTATCTGGGCCAAAGGCAGTGGGAATGAGGACAACCCTGGCGTTGGACTGGGAACTGGGATGGAGGGACCACTGGGCCATGGGCGTCGTTCCTGTTGCAAACGTGGGGCTCTGCCGCCTGCTTCTATGGTGGCTCAGAGAGTAAGCCGGGATCCGCCCGCGCCAGAGCTGGATCTGCTACGAAAAATTACAGTTCGCCGGCAGATCTGGGGTCAAAAATCGGGCCGATGGTACATTCAAAGTGCTCCGCGCCTCAACCCCAAGCGCGGCCCAACAACGCAAACGACGACGAGAAGGTAGGCTATGGCTGTGATGGAAGGCGATCCCCGTCAGGGGGCAAAGTTGCCCCTATTCGGGGGATCCACCGGAGGGCTGTTGAGCGCAGCCGAAACCGAAGAAAAATATGTGATCACCTGGACAGGCAAGCCGGGGCAAGTGTTTGAAATGCCCACCGGCGGCGCCGCCGAGATGGTGGAGGGCAAAAACTACCTCACCTTCGCCCGCAAAGAGCAGTGCCTGGCGCTCGGCGCTCAGTTGATCTCCGAGTTCAAGATCAAGGACTACCAGATCTTCCGCATCCCGGCGGGTGGACAGCCGGAACTGGTGCATCCCAAGGATGGTGTCTTTCCCGAGAAGGTCAACGAGGGGCGCCAGCCCGTCGGCAAGGTGGATCACAACATCGGCAAGAACAAAGAGCCGGTTACCTACAAATTCACCAACGGGAAACCCTGGGACTAATTCCGGCGACCTTTGTCTTTCTGTCTTGTCGGATCCCCTGGCCAGCCCAGGGGATCTTTATTTGTTCGTCTCCACATTTGTTCGTCTCCACTGGCAACCGGTTTGAAAGGGTTCGGCGCTGTTAGCCCTCACCCCCGGCCCCTCTCCCCGAGGGAGAGGGGAGGCGGAAGGTCATGTTGAGAAGAGTCGGATCCTTTGTCGGGCTGCCTTTTGCTAAAAAAAAAGCTCCAGCAAAGCATACCTACACGGAACTGTCTAGAGGTGTCTTGACAGCGCCTTTACGAGTCCGTTTATGGACTACGTGAGAATCCCCCGCCTTCAGGCGGGGGAGTGTCAAAACCCGGGATCCCTGACAGGGCCTGGACAAGCCTACTTGGCAACCGCCGCGAAGAACTCCTTGGATTTCACCGGGTCGGGGTTCAGGGTTCTCTGGCCGGGCTGCCAGTTGGCCGGGCAAACTTCATCGGGGTGAGCTTGCACGTACTGGATGGCCTGCAGGGTGCGCAGGGTTTCATCCACGCTGCGGCCAAAGGCCAGGTTGTTGATGGTGGCGTGCTGGATGATCCCTTCCTTGTCGATGATGAACAGGCCGCGCAAAGCCACCCCTGCCGCCGGATCCAGGACATTGTAGGCGGCGCTGATCTCCTTTTTCAGGTCGGAGACCAGCGGATACCTCAGCTCGCCCACCCCTCCGGCTTTGCGGTCGGTCTGAATCCAGGCCAGGTGAGAGTACTCGCTATCCACCGAGACGCCGAGGATCTCCGTGTCCAGCTTGGCAAACTCGTCGTAGCGATCGCTGAAAGCCGTGATCTCCGTCGGGCAGACGAAGGTGAAGTCCAAGGGGTAGAAGAACAGCACCACGTACTTCTTGCCCCGGTAGTCGGAGAGCCTCACCGTCTTAAATTCCATGTCGTAAACGGCAGTGGCCGAAAAATCGGGAGCGGGCTGCCCCACCCGCAGACATCCTTCCTGAGACATCAGTCGACGCTCCTTACGGTAAAGTACAAATGTAAACTAAACCTAACATACCATACTCATAATGACTTTGTCTTACTGGCTGGCTAAGCTGGAGCGCCGCGATCCAGGGGATCCCCATTTCTTTCCGTTTTTCGGCTCTGCCAGGTCAGGGAGTCGGTTGCCATGAGGGTGGCGCTGCAGTTTCTCTACCACTTCTGTTGTGACCGCTGCCGGCGGTGGTGGAGAGGGGATCGCCTCTATTGCCCCTACTGTGGCTATCACAATTGCGTGGAGCGCATCGATACCTTTCGCGACGCCGCGCGAGGCAGTTGCCTCACCCGTCCTCCCGATGCCCCCTCTGCCGAGCTGCCCTGCGAGGAAACCGAGGCTCGGCCTCAGGAGCCGGGATCCCCAAGCTGATTCATCCGTTCACTGCATCTGCCAGCCTGTCCAGGTGGGGGTCAGCCTCAGGCAGTGAGGAGTCCAACAAACGGCGGCAGGGGTGGCGCTCTTCCAAAATGGTGGTAGAACAGCAGCAGCTATAAACCTCCAGGTAGTCGTCCGGCTCTGCCTCGAAAATGGCATACTGGCCGGGGAAGAGGGTGCGCTCCCAGTGGCCGGGAATTGTTCGGATGACCTGAACCTGCTGAGAACGGTTGACGAAAACGTATCTTTTCATTGCGTTTTTTTAATCGCCTTAAGAAAAACTTATTGGCTTTAAGCCAGGCTATCACTCTTGATCCCCAGCCGACAATAGCCAACGGGCAAGACGGGGATCGCTCTTTCTGCTTGACTTTGGCCGATTTGTTTTCTCAGCTTATGAAAGCTGAGGCAAGGGGATCCCGAGAAGAAGCCCGCCTGGTAAACTGAGGGGAAGAGTCTGAAGATATCCTTAATTGGCCTTCATCGTTCCGACATACCAAGGGGGCACGCCGTGGACAACAAGTTGGGGCTAGAGATCATCGAAGTGGTGGAGCAGGCTGCCATCGCCGCTGCCCGTTGGATGGGCAAAGGCGACAACAAGACCGCCGATCAGGTGGCCGTCGAGGCCATGCGGGAGAAACTGAACCAGATCCCCATGCGCGGCCGCATCGTCATTGGGGAGGGAACCCGCGATGAGGCCCCCATGCTCTACATCGGGGAAGAGGTGGGCATCTGTACGCGCCCGGACGCCGAGCAGTTCTGCCGCGTGGAAGAGCTGGTGGAAATCGATATTGCCGTGGATCCCTGCGAAGGCACCAACCTGGTGGCCAAGGGCCAAAACGGCTCCATGGCGGTGCTGGCCATCTCCGAAAAAGGCGGCCTTCTGCACGCGCCGGACATCTACATGCAGAAGCTGGCGGCTCCGCCCCAGGCCAAGGGCAAGGTACATCTCGACTATCCGCCGGAAAAGAATCTTCAGATTATCGCCGAAAGCCTGGATCGGGAGGTCTCCGATCTGACGGTGGTGGTCATGGACCGCAAGCGCCACGTCGATCTCATTCGCCAAATCCGGGAGGCGGGGGCGCGGGTAAAGCTGATTACCGACGGCGACATCTCGGCGGCCCTCTCGGCAGGCTTCAACGGCACCGGCATCCACGCCCTGATGGGGATCGGGGCAGCCCCAGAGGGGGTGATCTCGGCGGCGGCGCTGCGCTGCCTCGGCGCCCACTTCCAAGGTCGGCTGATCTACGACCCCGAGGTGGTGCAGGCGGGCACCTACCTGCCGCCGGTGGAAGAGACAAGACGGCAACTGAAAGAACAGGGCATCGAGGATCCCGACAAGGTGTGGGAATGCGAAGAGCTAGCCAGCGGCAAGGAAGTCCTCTTTGCGGCCACCGGGATTACTGATGGCGACCTGATGCGCGGGGTGCGTTTCTTCGGCGGCGGGGCACGCACCGAGACCTTGGTGATCTCCAGCCAGTCGCGCACGGTGCGCTTTGTGGATACCATCCATATGAAAGACGGCCAACAGCCCCGCAGCCTGCAACTGCGCTGACGGATCCCCGGCCCGACATCTCCCTCGGCAAGGGCGGCTTTCCTCTGGCGAAGGTCGCTCTTGTCCTTTGGGAAGTTAAGAAATCTATCAGTCAGTCGCCCGAAAAAACGTAATAACTCTTCAGCAAAATCCTGCAAAACCGGCTCGATACTGTTCTTAGGGTTTAGGTAGGCTGAGAAAAGTTACCTAAGCTTGCTGCAGCCGAGACAAGGCAATCCCTTGACATCGGTCTTGCCTTCCTTGTCCTAGCTAGGTGAGTTTGCTTTTGTTCATAGTTTCTGTTTTTAATAACTGTTGCTGTACAGACGACGGAGAGGCATGTTTATCGCGGTTGTCGGTCTTAGCCATCGCACAGCTCCTGTGGAGATCCGGGAGCGCCTCAGCATTCCCGAGGCCGAGGTGGGGGAGCGGATCCAGCAGCTCCGTGCCCACCCCCACATTGAGGAAGCGGCGATCCTCAGCACCTGTAACCGGCTGGAGGTCTACATCGTCACTCCAGAAATGGAAAGTGGTGTCCGACAGACGATGCAGTTCTTGGCCGAGGCGAAAGGGATCCCGCTGCCCCAACTGCGCCCGCACCTGTTTACGCTGCTCTACCAGGATGCGGTGACGCACCTGATGCGGGTGGCCGCCGGGCTGGACAGCTTGGTATTAGGGGAAGGGCAGATCCTGTCGCAAGTGAAAAAAGCGCAGCAACTGGGCCAGGCCTGCAACGGCATGGATCGCATCCTCAACCGCCTCTTCAAGGCGGCCATCACCGCCGGCAAGCGCATCCGCACCGAGACGGGGATCGGCACTGGCGCCATGTCCATCAGCTCGGCAGCGGTGGAGTTGGCCTTGCAGGAGCAGGGATCCCTTTCTCAGGGCAAGGTGACCGTGGTGGGGGCGGGGAAAATGGCTCGCCTGTTGGTGCAGCACCTCTTGGCCAAAGGGGCGGTGGATATCACCGTGGTCAACCGCTCCTTGGAGCGGGCAGAAGCGCTGGCCAAGCAATTTGAGCAGCCAATTCAAGTATTGCCTTGGGAGTCGCTGCTGAGTAGCATAGCGGAGTCCAACCTGGTCTTCACCAGCACCGGCGCCACCCAGCCCATCCTCACCTACGAGCAACTGGCGGGGGTGCTGCAGCCGGATCAGCCGCTGCTGTTGGTGGACATCTCGGTGCCCCGCAACATCGATCCCGGCGTGGAAAAGCTAAGAGGGGTACAGGTGTTCAACGTGGATCACCTCTCCCGTATCGTGGAAGAAAACCGCGCCCAACGGCAAAAGCTGGCCCTGGCCGCCGAAGCCTTGGTGGAAGAAGAAGTAGAACAGTTTATGGAGTGGTGGCGCTCCTTGGAGACGGTGCCCACCATTTCCAGCCTGCGCCACAAGGTGGAGTCCATCCGCGAGCAGGAGATGGAAAAAGCCCTCTCCCGCCTGGGCAAAGACTTCGCCGAAAAGCACCTGGAGGTCATCGAGGCGCTCACCCGCGGCATTGTCAACAAGATCCTGCATGATCCCATGGTGCAACTGCGGGCCCAGCGGGACATCGAGGCGCGGCGCAGGGCTATGCAAATTCTGCAGGAGCTGTTTAACCTCGATCCAATGCCGTTTCAGGCGCAGCAGGAGCGCTAGGGATCCCCAGGGGGTGAAGTGGGGTCAGGTGTTGAAGAATTGTAACAGCTCTCTCATCTCAGGGGGAGAGCTGCCCTTAGGATACAAAACGTAAGCGCTGGGAGTTGGGGGCATGTTCGGACAGTACGAAGTGTTTGTGCAGTTGCTGCTGTTGGCCTTGATCGTCCTGGCAGGGCCAGCGGTCATTCTGCTGCTTTACCTGCGCGGCGCCGATATGTAGGCGAGCCAGGCTGGTTGCCGGCGCAGTTGACAGAACCCCCTGAGCAGCCCCTGTCGGCATCGACCAGGGAGTTCGCCTTGTTTCTTTGTTATCTCTTAATGTAACGCTTCTTTGCGCTACAGTTATAGAGACAGCCCTAGGGCAAACTCGCCTGTAGGGCAATACTTTATGGGTTGATTATTTATGTCACTCCCCATCCGCAACGTCGCCATCATCGCCCACGTCGACCACGGCAAAACCACACTTGTGGACGCCCTGTTGCGCCAGGCGGGCACCTTCCGCGAGGGAGAAGACATTCCCGCCTGCGTGCTGGACTGCAACACGCTGGAGCGGGAGCGGGGCATCACCATCCTGGCCAAAAATACAGCCGTCCGCTACGGCGAAACCCTGATCAACATTGTCGATACCCCCGGCCACGCCGACTTCGGCGGGGAGGTGGAGCGGGTGCTGGGCATGGTGGAGGGCTGTCTGTTGGTTGTGGACGCCAACGAAGGCCCGATGCCGCAAACCCGCTTTGTGCTGCGCAAGGCGTTGGAAAAAGGCCTGCGCCCGCTCGTAGTGGTCAACAAAATCGACCGCCCTCGCGCCGAGCCCTACAAAGTTGTCGACAAGGTTCTGGATCTGTTTTTGGAGCTGGGGGCAGACGAAGACCAGTGCGATTTCCCTTACCTCTTTGCCTCGGGGCTGCAGGGCTTTGCCCTGGAAGAAGCCGACCTGAAAGCCTTTTTGGAAGGGAGGTACAGCGGCCCCTTGGACATGAAGCCCCTCTTTGAAGCCATCCTCAAGCATGTCCCACCGCCGATTGGGGATCCGGCCAAGCCGCTGCAACTACAGGTCACCACGCTGGAGTACTCGGAGTACTTGGGCCGGATCGTGATCGGCAAGATCCACAACGGCACCATCCGCCTTGGGGATCAGTTGGCGGTGGTCAAAGAAGATGGGTCGATTGCCAAGGGCAAGGTAACCAAGCTGTTTGGCTTCCAGGGCTTGCAGCGTGTTGAGCTGACCGAGGCTACTGCCGGCCATATCGTCGCCGTGGCGGGGTTTGCCGAGGCCAACATCGGCTACACCCTCACCTCTCCCGAAAACCCGCAGGCCCTGCCGCTCATTAAGGTGGACGAGCCGACGTTGCAGGTGATGATCTGCGTCAACGACTCTCCCTTTGCCGGCCAGGAGGGCACCTTTGTTACTTCGCGGCAATTGCGGGAGCGCCTGCTGCGGGAGCTAGAAACCAACGTGGCGCTGCGGGTGGAAGAAACCGACTCCCCCGATTGCTTTTTGGTCTCCGGGCGGGGCGAGCTGCACCTGGGCATTTTGCTGGAGACCATGCGGCGGGAGGGCTACGAGTTTCAGGTGGGGCAGCCGAAGGTGATCTTCCGCGAGGTAAATGGCCAGCCCTACGAGCCCTACGAGTGCTTGGTGCTGGATGTGCCGGAATCCACGGTGGGCGCCTGCATTGAACGGCTGGGGCAGCGGCGGGGAGAGATGCAGAACATGATGGTAGGCGCGGACGGACGGGCCCAGTTGGAGTTTGTCATCCCGGCCCGAGGGCTGATCGGCTTCCGCAGCGAGTTCATCCGCATTACCCGCGGCGAGGGGATCATGAGCCACAGCTTTTTGGAGTACCGTCCCCTGACGCCGGGGATCGAGACCCGCCGCAACGGCGTGCTGATCGCCTTTGAAGAGGGGGTGGCCACCACCTATGCCCTGAAAAATGCGGAAGACCGAGGGGTGTTCTTTATTACGCCAGGTACCCGCGTTTACAAGGGCATGATCGTGGGCGAGCACAACCGGCCGCAGGACTTGGAGTTGAACGTCTGTAAAACCAAGCAACTGACCAACCATCGCGCTGCCGGCGGGGAGGAGCTGGTGCATTTGCAGGCGCCGGTGGAGATGAACCTGGAGCGGGCGCTGGAGTACATCGGCGAGGACGAGCTGGTGGAGGTTACACCGAAGTCGGTGCGGCTGCGCAAGGCGCAGTTGACGGCCTCTCGCCGCTAGCGGTCGGCTCCTACCGTCGCAGGTAGAAGCGCAGGTTGGGAAAAGAGAAGGCCCCCCAGACGCCGAACAAGACGACTCCCAGGCCGAACAACGCCAGCCACAGGCGGGGACGGCTGTGGAGCTGCTGGGATCCCGCCTGGACGTAGGCCAGATCCACCCAGGCGGTGTTGCCGCGGCGGAACCAGCCCACCACCTTGACGCGCTGACCCATGAGGGCGCGGAGCCGCTTCAGGCCGGAAAAGACATTGCCCACCGGCCCCAGGGAAGAGGTGAAGCGCAGCGGCATCAGCCCAGTGGCATCTTGCAGCTTCAGCTCTGCCCCCAGTTGGTAGCCAGCCTGTCCCAGCCCCACCAATTCCCCCTCCAACTCCACCGGCTGGCTGCGGCAGGGATCCGCCTCGGGATCGGCCAGCAAGTGCAGCACATCGGTCGGCTGGGGCGACAGGGATCCGCGGTACATCAAGACCGCCTTGGATCCCAGGCCCAGGCCATAGCCCACCACCGCTGTTGCCGCAATCACCTTGGGATCGAGGCGATCTGGCAGCGCCAGATAGAGGATCAGCCCCAGGAGCCAGCCAATTACCATCCCGCTCACTTCGGCAGCATAGATAGCCAGATCCAGCCAGAAGCGGCTTTGCAGACGGGCCCCATCCAACTTGGGTCCGGATCCCAGGCTCAACTCTGGCAGCAGGCGCAGCCGTTGGGCATACCCCGCCAAGACCTGGAAGCGGTGCCCCAGCAACGGATGGCTGGAGTTGACCTGCATCCAGCGGGCCCAGGGGTTGAGCTGATCCCAGAGAAAGACTTGGCCGGCTTGGGCGGGATCCCGCAGGCGGCTGGCGGCACTGGCGGCGGCGGTGGTTTTGAAGTCCAAGAAGCTGAAGAGGCGGGTGCAGTGCAGCAGCGAAGAGGGGCGGCGGTCGTTTTTGTGGGCCTCCTGCAGGCCGGCAGCCGCTTTGAGCAGAGCGGCCATCAGACCGTTGGGATTGCCCGTCGCTTCCACTGCAAAATGGTCGGCGTGGTAGGTGCCGAGGCGACAGAGGAAAAACAGGGGATAGGAGAGCACCGTGTAGATCAGGTAGAGCAGCGGAGCCACATGCCCGATCAGATCCCGCCGCTTGTTTGCCAGTTGGCTCACCTGCTCCAGGGCCAAGTAAACCAGTTGAACGGGGGATCCCAGTAGGGTCAGGATCAAGATGTCGCCGTTGAGGATGCGCCCCAGGGCTTGGGCATAGACGGCGGCAATCTCATCCGGGGCAAGCTGCTGCAACAGGGCCTGGGTGACCACGATGCGGCCGCCGTCGGGAAGCGTGCCATAGACAAAAGCCAGCGGCCCCCCTTCCGGGATCACCCCCAGCCGAGGCAGTTTTAGCTGTTTTTGGGCGCAGAGGCGCTGCAGCAGACGGGCAGTCTCGGGACTGTGGCGCTCGATTTCCCCCAAGGTGGCCCAGCGCAGCTTGTGCAGCCGCCGGTGCAGGTGATCCATCAGCCAGGGGGCAAAAAACAAAAGGCCGACGCCAAAGTTGACCGCCAGGCTGCCGGCTACCAACCAGCGCAGGCCATTGCGCAGCCAGGGCAGCAACCCCTGCAAAAACCAAAGCTGCCGCGGAAAACTCAGCCGTCCGAAATCCAGGTGAGCGCCCACCAGCACAAAACTCAGCCACCAGAGGAACAGAATGCCCACCCCCAGGGATCCCCACTTGGCCCAGCGCAGAGGGCCGGCCCGCTCCGGCAGGGGGATCTTCAGGCCCAATTGACCGGCCCGTTGGCGGCTGGAGAGCGGCTGAGCCTCAGGAGCTGGCTCTGGGGAGGGTGGGGAAGCAGCGGGTTTTTCCACCGTTTGGGGCAGGCGGGGCAGGATTTTTTGGGCCCAGCCTCGCGCCTGCGGATCCGGGTGCTGCAGCAGTTCCAGACAAAGCGCCCGCGCCTTCTCCGTCTCGCCCAACTGATGGTAGGCCCGCACCAGGTTCATCTGGGCCTCCAGGGCTTGGCTGTCGGATGCGCCTGCTTCGCCCCGCTGGCGAGACTGCGCCAAGTAGGCCTCCAGCAGTTGGATGGCTTCTTGGAAACGGCCCTGCTGCAGCGCCTCCCTGCCGGCCTGAAGGGCATCGGGGGTCATCAGCCTGCTCCGAGATCTGCCTGCTCCCCCAGCTTACTCAAGGATTTGGCCTTGCTGAGGTGGATCCCCCCGAAAGGGGGTAGTGGAGCAAGCGCCGCCGCAGGCAATCCAGCGCCGTCTGGGCGCTCCACCAGCGCACCCCCTCTCGGCCCCGCAAGCTGCCGAAGCGGTACTCGTGGACTTCCACTTTCCCCTCCGGGTCGGCCAAGCCCAGATAGACCAGGCCAACCGGCTTGGTGGATGTTCCCCCCTCTGGGCCGGCAATGCCGGTAATGCTCAGGGCCCAGTCGGAGCCGAGGACTTGCTTGGCCCCCAGGGCCATCTGGGCCGCCACCGGCTCGCTCACGGCCCCGTGCTGCCGCAGCGTCTCTGGATCCACCCGCAAAAGCTGCTCCTTGATGCGGTTGTCGTAGGCAACAATCCCGCCGACAAAATAGCGGGAGCTGCCCGGGATCCCGGTCACCAATTGCCCCAGGAGCCCGCCGGTGCAGGATTCCGCCACCGCCAGCGTTTGCCCCCGCTGCAGCAGCAGCTCCCCCACCACGCTGGCCAAGGTGGCCTCGTCGCTGCCGAAGTAGTCTTCCCCAGAAACCTGTAAAATCTGCTCCACCACCGGGGCAATCAACGCTTCCGCCGCCTCGCGCGTGGGGGCGCGTCCGGTAACCCGCAGGCGCACCTCCCCCTGGCTGGCGTAGGGTGCCACGGTGGGATTTTCCCCCGCCAGCAGGGATCCCACCCGTTCGGCCAAGGTCGATTCGGGAATGCCCCAGTAGCGCAACACGCGGCTGTAGAACACCTCCTGGCCCCAGCCCAGGGAGCGCAAATAGGGCACAGCCGTCTCCTGCCACATCTGCTGCATCTCCCGCGGCACCCCGGGAAAGGTGAGGATGTGCAGGTCGGGCCGCGGCTGCCAGATGAGGCCACAGGCGCTGCCGACCGGGTTGGGCAGGACGGTTGCCCCCTGAGGCAAAAAGGCCTGCTTGCGGTTGCTGGGGGAGGGCTCCATACCTCGCTGGCCGTACTTCTGCCGGATCTCCTCCCAAACCTGCGGGTGCTCCACCATCTCCACCCCGAAGAAAGAGGCCAGCGCCGCGTGGGTCAGATCATCAGGGGTCGGCCCCAGGCCGCCGGTGATCAAAATCAAACGGGAGCGGTTGCAGGCCACCTCCAGGGCGTGGTGGATGCGGGCTTCGTTGTCCCCCACCACCGTTTGGTAATAATGGGGGATCCCCAGCTTGGCCAGCTCGGCTGCCAGATATTGGGCGTTGGTGTTGGTGATCTCTCCCAAGAGCAACTCTGTGCCAATGCAGAGGATCTCAGCCCCCTGGGGAATAGCGGTTTGCGGTGGGCTCATGCTTGGCCTTGAGCTCAGCTCAGCCGCAAGTATACAAGCATAGAGGTCTCGGCCCCCCTTCACGCCCTCAGATTTTTGGCTGGTCGTCGGCCATTCCGAATTGCGATCCCAGAAGACTTGCTCAAGCTCGCCAGGGATCCTCGGCCAGCCGAGCCAAAGCTTCCAAATCAGCACCCACCACGCGGTGCAGGATCCACTCGGGATGTGGCTTGGCGCCCAGGCGCCGGTAGAACTCCAATGCCGGCTGGTTCCAATCCAAAACCATCCACTCCAGCCGCCCGTATCCTTTGGCCACCGCCTCCTGGGCCACCCGCGCCAAGAGCGCCCTGCCGATGCCCCTGCCCCGGAACTCCGGCAACACGAACAGGTCTTCCAGGTAGATTCCCGGCCGGGTGAGGAAGGTGGAGAAATTGCGAAAGTAAAGAGCAAAGCCCACCGCCTGCCCTTCTACCTCCGCCAGCAACGCCGAAACGAAGGCCTCGGGGCCAAACAGATGCTGTCGCAGCAGCTCAGCGGATCCCGTTACCAAGTGGCTCAGCTTCTCGTACTCGGCCAAAGCACAAATGAGATCAAACAGAACGGGCGCATCCTCAGGGGTGGCAGGGCGGATTTCCATCAGAACCTCCGGGGTACTCCCGCCACAGCGCAGCTTGGCGGGATGGGGGATAGGCGGTGAGACGAAGGGGTTCAATGCCCCTGAGTCTCACAATCTGGGCGTTGCCTGCTGCTCGACATACTTCTTCAACTCCTCAACGGTGACCCCACCACAAGAGGCAACAAAATAGGCCCCTGTCCAAAATACAGGCTTGCTGTAGAACCGTGCCACCTCTGTGGCGAACTCTTTGCGAATCAACCGGCTGGAGACTGTTTTCAGGTTGTTCACCAGCTTCGAGACCTGAACATCCGGCGGAAAACTCACCAACAGATGCACATAATCCGCCTCACCGTTGAACTCCACCAAGGAACAGCGCCACTTTTGGCAGGTCGCTCGAAATATATCTTCCAGCCTCTGCAACATTGGAGCAGTTATCACCCGACGACGGTACTTTGTCACCAGCACCAAGTGGATTTGTAGGCTGTAAACAGAACGATGGCCTATGTTGTAGCTCGTTGCGCTAAATGCTAGAACCGTCTCATGATTCTCACCCACGAGTACCGGATCCTGCCCAGCGACGACCAAGCCGCTCTGATGACCGAGTGGCTGGAATTGTTGCGGCGGCAGTGGAACGACGCTCTGGGGCAGAGACTGGATTGGCTGACCGCAACCCGTTGCCCAATTGACCGCTGCAGTCTTGTCTCTTGTCCGTTGCCTGTGTCAGAACCCCCGCTGGAGCCGAATTATTATCGGCAGGCGGGATCCCTCAAACAAATCAAGCAACTGTTCCCGGCCTACCGGGGCATTTACGCCGAGGTGCTGCAGCAAAACTTGATGCGGCTGGACAAGGCGTGGAAAGCGTGGCAGGTGCCGGATAGCACAGGCAAGCGGCGGGGGCGGCCCCGCTTCAAAAAAGCGGGGGAGTTGAGATCCTTCACATTCCCCCGCATCAATTGCCCCAAGGCGGGAGCGCATCTGGAAGGGGAGACTCTGCGGCTGAGCAAGATTGGCTCGATGCCTGTGGTGCTGCACCGCCCCTTGCCGGAGGGGTTTGTGCCCAAAACCTGCACAGTGGTGCGCAAGGCCGATGGGTGGTATGTCTGCATCACCTTGGAGGACAAAAGCGTCCCTTCCCCAGAGCCTGTGCCGGTCAAAAGGGCGGTGGGCATTGATGTGGGATTGGATAGGTTTCTCACCACCAGCGATGGGGAGGTGGTGCCTATCCCGCGGTACTACCGCCGAGCCCAAAAACACTTGGCTCGACAGCAGCGGCAACTGAGCCGCAAGGTGAAGGGATCCGCCAACTGAAAGAGACAAGCCACGAAAGTTGCTTGTTTGCAGTTGCACGTTGCCCGACAACGCAAAGCGTTCCACTACCAAGTGGCGCACTGGCTGGTGGGGCAATACGACCTGTTGGTGGTGGAGGATCTCAACGTCCGAGGGCTGGCACGGACTCGGTTGGCTAAATCGATTTTGGATGCGGCTTGGGGACGATTTCTCGACATTCTGACAGCAGTGGCGGTCAAACGCGGCAAACAGGTGTTGAGAGTGGATCCCCGTGGTACGTCCCAAAATTGTTGTGTTTGTGAGGAGCGTGTTCCCAAGACCTTGTCGGAACGGGTGCATGATTGCCCCCGTTGCGGGTCGTGGGACAGAGACTTGAACGCTGCTATCGAGATTTTGAAGCGAGGACTCAGGTCCCCCCGTATACGGGGGGATATAGGGGGGCGGTGGGACTGCCGCTCTCTGGCTGTGGAGGATCCTGGTTTACCAGTCCGTTGAAGCAGCAACTCCGGGAAGTGATTCTCGGAAGCTCCCGTCTACAGCCCGTCAGGGCTTAGCGGGAGAGGATGTCACACTCTTGTCTAGATCCACACACGAATTCTGTAAGATACCCGCACGAGACCAGGGGGACTAACCTGTTGACCCCGCTCCTGGGTCGGTGGAGCTCTGGCAACGCGCGACGTAGTGGGGGCAGCGACAGGGGCCCAGGGGGTTCACAGCACAGGGCAGATAGGGCGAGCGAGAAAAGTAGCGGCAGGAGGGATCCCAACTCGAGGTGGGCTGCAGCTGGCGGGAGGGAGTGGGCTCATCCCAGCTTGAGGGGCGACGGGAGCCTCTCTTTTCCAGCAGAGGGAGCAACTGGGCCAAGAACGTCAGGCCCAACCACAAACCGACTCCCAGGATCAGCGCTGGCACCATTGCCCTCCTCCGTCGGCCAACAGCCTTGTCTTCCAACCAGAACCAGCCTAGGCCAGCCGGTTGGCAGAGGGCCAGCCTTGGCAGACAGTTTCGCAACTGTCCTGGTTAGCCAGCGAAGAGCCGGGAGAAAAAACGACTAGAGTGAGAAATGGAGCCGTTACCTCGTTTTTGAATGCCATGACCACCTCCACCCTCGATGCTGCCGCCATCCTTGAGGCGTTGCGCCCGGTTCAAGATCCGGAGCTGCGCCGCAGCCTGGTGGAACTGAACATGATCCGCGACATTCGCGTCGAGCCCAAGCGGGTGGCCTTTACCCTGGTGCTGACCACGCCGGCCTGCCCCTTGCGGGAATTCATTGTGGACGAGTGCAAAGCTGCCATCCGCCGCTTGGCCCCAGTTGAAGCCATTGATGTCACAGTAACGGCGGAAACCCCCCGCTCCCCTTCTCTGCCGGATCGCCAGTCTGTCCCCGGCGTGCGCAACATCATCGCCATCTCCAGCGGCAAGGGAGGCGTGGGCAAAACCTCCGTCTCGGTCAATGTGGCCGTGGCCCTGGCCCAGAGCGGAGCGCGGGTGGGGCTGCTGGATGCCGATATCTACGGCCCCAATGTGCCGCTGATGCTGGGCCTCCAGGATCGCTCTTTGTTGGTGCGCAAGCGGGAGGACGGCGGCGAAGACATCTTCCCCCTGGAAAATTACGGCGTCAAGATGGTGTCGATGGGCCTGCTGGTGGGGCGGGATCAGCCGGTGATCTGGCGGGGGCCAATGCTCAACGGCGTCATCCGGCAGTTTCTCTATCAGGTGCAGTGGGGGGAGCTGGACTATCTCATCGTGGATATGCCCCCCGGCACCGGCGACGCCCAACTGACCCTGGTGCAGGCGGTGCCCTTGGCCGGCGCCGTGATCGTCACCACACCGCAGTCGGTGGCCCTGCTGGATAGCCGCAAGGGCTTGAACATGTTTCGCCAGTTGGGGGTGCCCATCCTCGGCATTGTCGAGAACATGAGCTACTTCATTCCCCCCGACCTGCCGGATCGCCAGTACGACATCTTTGGCTCAGCAGGCGGAGAGACCACGGCCCGCGAGCTGGGTGTCCCACTGCTGGGGCGGATCCCGCTGGAAATTGCCCTGCGGCAGGGGGGAGATGCGGGCCAGCCCATCGTGGTCGGTCAGCCTGAGTCTGCTTCTGCCCAAGCTCTGCAGCAGATCGCCAAAACCTTGGCCGGCCGCGTCTCCATGCTGGCCTTGGGGGCCGGCTAGAAGCGCTCCGCTTCCACCAACGACACCCCGAAGCTGCGTCCTCCCAAGACAATGCCCTCTTGGGCCTTGCCGCGCACGGTTACGGTGCTGTTCATGGCCGGCAAGCCCTTGTCGGTGATGACCCAGAGGGAGCCGCTGCTGTCTTGGATCTCGTACACACCCTGGCCGAACACCCCTATCTGGTTGACCACGCGACCGCGGACGTACACATTGGTGTAGCGGGAAGGATTTTGTTCGATCTGGGCAATCGGGGTTGTGCCAATGCCTAAGCGCGCCAACGGCCCACATCCTGTCAGGGCTAGGCTGGCACAGAACAAGAGTACCAGGGATCCACCGCGGAACGATTGGCCGAGTTGCCGTTTCATGGGTTGCTTCCCTCACGAGCCCTTGCTCTCACCATAGCAAGCCGGCAGCAGATCCACCGCCAAGCTAGAACTTCTCGCCAATGCCAAAGTGCAGTTGAGGCCGGCCGGCCTCCCCTTGCCCGATGGCGTAGTCGATGCGCAGCGGCCCCAAGGGAGATTGGATGCGGATGCCGGCCCCCAGCCCCAAGCCGCTGCCCGGCTTGTTGCGCACCGCCGCCGGATTGCCGATGACCGCCGCGCCGCTGCCCAGATCGGTGCCGTAGTCGGCGAAGACCACCGCCCCCACCGGGTCGAACAGGGGGAAGCGCAACTCCGCCGTCGCCGTGGCAAAGCTGCGACCGGAGCCGACGCCGCCCTCAAAAAATCCCCGCACCGAGCTGCCCCCGCCGATGGGGAAAGCATCGTAGGGAGCCAAGTCGCCAATCGTGGTGCCCGCCCGCACGTCAAAAGCCAGCACCTGCGGTCGCTCGCTGCGCGTCTCGAACAGCTTGACGGGAATGAACTGGCTGTAGCTGGTCTCGAGGCGGTTGGCGTTGAGGCCGTTCTCCAACAGACGGACCGACTGTTCGGTGGAGAGGCGAAAGACGGATCCCTGGCTGGGGCTGTTGGGGTTGTCGCGGCTGTCGTGGACAAGGCCGAACCGCAGGGTGGTGTAGCTGTCTTGGCCGCTTGCGCTGAAGGTAATCGGGTTGCCCAGCACATCGAAGCGCTCCTGCTCGCCGTTGCTGTTGCGGGCTTCCACAAATTGGACGCGGGTGCCCAGGCTGGCCCGCCAATTGCCCCCAATGGGACGGGAGAAGGTGACGCCGCCGCCCAGCCGGTTGATGCGCACGGGATCCCCGTTGGGCAGGGTCAATCCCTCGTTGAAGACAAAGCTGGAGCTCTGCTGGTTGGCGATGTTGACGTTGTAGGAGGTGGGGATCTCCAGCGTGGCAATGCGCGGGTCGGTGAAGTTGAGGTCAAACAGAGTTTCGTTGGTGCCCACCTGCACGTTGAAGCTGGCGCTTTGGTTGTTGCCGCCCAAGTTTTCTTCCGAGACGTTGAGGCCGGCAAAGACCCCTGTGGCCGAGCTGACGCCGATGGTGCCGCTCAAGGTGCCGGTGCGGCGCTCTTCCACGTTCACCACCACCACCACCTTGTTGGGATCCTGGCCAGGGTTGAGCCCAACATTCACATCTTGAAAAAGGTTAAGGTCGAAAACTGCCTGGAGATCCTTCTGGATTTGGTTGCGGTTAAACACATCCCCTGGCTTGGTCTTGAGCTCGCGGGTGATGATGAAGTCGCGGGTTCTGGTGTTGCCTTGAACGCGAATGTCCTCGATCTCCCCTTCGGCAATTTCCAGAGTGAGGGTGCCATCTTCGGAGGAGCGCACGTCGGTCACCTTGGCCAGCACGTAGCCCTTGTCGGCGTACCACTGCTCGATCTCGGCCACTGCCGCTTGCAGCTCGCCAAAGTTGAGCACCCGCCCTTCTTGATCGGCAAAGGCCTTCTTGAGCACCTCCGGATCCAGAACTTTTGCCCCTTCTGTGCGCACGGCTTTGAGGATCGGATTGGGCTTGACCTCAAAGGTAACCCGCACCCCCAGGGGCGTATCGGAGGGCACCGCCCGCACATCGGCAAAAAACCCAGTGGCAAACACAGCATTGATGTCTTCCCGCAGTTGGGAGCGAGTGGAGACCTCGCCGGCCCGCGTGCGAATAGCCTTGTAAACCTGCTCGATCAACTCTGGGTCGTCGGTTCCTTCCACCACCACTTCCGCTACCAAAACTTCTGGCTCGCCAGCGGCTGGGGTAGGTGTAGGGGAGGGTTGGGCGGGGGTATCGCCATTGGTGCGCAGATCCAGGGTGCCGGGCGGGGGAGCTGATTGCGCCCAAGCCGCGGATCGCATCGACAGACCGTTCGCGAAAGCGGTGCGTAGCACTACCCCACAGGCGAACACTGAAGCAAGCCGGAGTCCGAGTTGCTGGGAACGGTTCATAGGGATCCCTCACACACCGCCAAAATCCAAAGAGCTAAGTTGCAGAACTTCTTATTGCCCGGCAGCGGACAATTGCCCTGAATTATATCAACCCCGACCCGGGCAGAGCTGAGCATTGCCGCGAGCCGGATTGCGGGCTTGGGCAGTGTAAACTACCCGACTCCAACCGCTAGGCGGCACGAAGCAGGCTTTCAGTAGCCCCCAAAAGCGCAATCCCCTTGGCACCATCTACATCCTTTCCCCAGCCACAGGCCGAGTTGACATAACGGAGCGGCCCCCAGTCCCCCTTCGCCCCCCGTACACGGGGGGTGTGGGGGGTGGGGAGTCCAGTGCGGGGCTCCTGCGGCTTCTAGCTGAAGTACAAGCAGCAGCCTCTTCTTTACGGCAGGCGCAGGGATCCCTGGCAGCGCTGGCCACAGGCCTGGGGCTTGGCTGCCTCGGCGGACAGGTTGGCTTGGGAGTTGAGGATAAGAATTGTCATGGGGGCGGGGGGCGGTGAGGGGCTGCTGTGCCAACCCCACCTGCCGGCGAAGTGCCGCGTTGGGGCGCTGGGCACAACGAAGACGATGTTTTGTAGGACATTGCCTTGTAGAGGGGTGGCGCTGTTCTGTCTGCTGTCGAGGAGCACTGTTTGCTGCGGGAGGAGTGTCTGGGCCAGAGCGGCTGGAGCGGATCCCAAACTGAGCAGAGCTGCCAGACCAGAAAAGATGAGCTTGCTCGGCAACATCAGCCTTCCTCTCCAAAATGCTGGGACGCCGGCACCTTAGCTAGTTCCATCCAAAAAGCTCTATCGACTTGCCGCAAAAAAAGCTACGCTCTAGAGCAAAATTTCTCCTGGGCACAGAGAGCTTGCAGAAACGCCCTCCTCCTCTCAGGAAGCTGCAAAAAGGTTGTGGGCAAAAATTCTGGACAGCCCAATCGGGGTTGAGGGCAAACAGGCCGACTGGGCTCGAGGGGTTATCCCGGGCAGACAGCCAGACGGGCAAAGCTGAGCAGAACCGCCCTGGGTGCTGCCCCTTTTCCCAGGAGTTCTGAGCCGCCAACCTGCCCTACAGTTAGCCGGCACCAAGGATGCTCCCCGCCATAGCCGCAGCCTCATTCGCATCTGACCTGATCCTGGCGGTCCTGTTCCCGCTCTTGGTTGAGGCGGGCCACCTGGGCTTCCAGCTCTTGAATGCGGTGCAACAACTGCTCGATCGCCCGTCCCACTGGGTCAGGCATGAGGTGGTGATCTAGATCGATGCCATGGGCGGGGATGCGGCGTTGATGGGGTGGGATGACCGCTCGACCTGGGATCCCGACCACCGTCATGCCGGGGGCCACATCTTGAATCACCACTGCGTTGGCTCCGATGCGGGCTCTAGCACCGATGCGAACCGGCCCCAGGATCTTCGCCCCTGTGCCCACAATCACCCCATCTTCTAGGGTGGGATGCCGTTTACCTTTGGTCCAAGAGGTGCCCCCCAAGGTAACCCCGTGGTAGAGGGTGACGTCATCGCCAATTTCCGCCGTCTCCCCGATCACCACGCCACAACCATGGTCGATGAAAAAGCGCCGTCCAATCCGGGCTGCCGGGTGAATTTCGATCAACGTAAAGGAGCGAGAAATGAAACTGAGCAAGCGGGCCAGAAAAAAGCAGCGCCGTTTCCACAGCCAATGGGCGATGCGGTGCAGGAAGAGAGCATGTACCCCTGGGTAGGTGAGAAGCACCTCCCAGCGGTTGCGCGCCGCCGGATCCCGCTCGAAGACACAGTCGATGTCTTCCCAGAATTGCTGCCAGAACCCCAGTTTTGGCTCCGGCTTGGCAGAAGAGGGAGAATCACTCCCCCCTGTCTCGGGGCTTTCCACCGCCGACGGCAAGGACTTCGTCCCGCTAACACGAGAGGACTCTGTTAGCATGAATGGCCTCCGGTGAGAAACCTCCACTGCTTCCCCTTCTAGCACTTTTTGTTGTCAGCAGGGGGATCCCCCGCCAAGCTCCAGGATGCCTGTTGACGCTTTTCGTCAAAAGCAGATGAAAATGAGATCACGATAGGAGCCGAATTGGCCTGTCCCCTGTTGTCGCTAAACTGGCTGGCTACCATGCTGGATCCCCTTTTGGAAGAGAAAATCCGCAACCAGGTCCGCACGCACAAGGTGCTGATTTACATGAAGGGCACCCCAGAAATGCCCCTGTGTGGGTTTTCCTACGCCGCCGTTCGCATATTGGATAGCTTGGGCTTCCCCTACACGGCAATTAACGTGCTGGAGGATCCTGAGCTTCGCCAAGGGATCAAAGAGTTTTCCAACTGGCCGACCATTCCGCAGATCTATATTGACGGGGAGTTTGTGGGCGGCTGCGACATCCTCCAAGAGATGCACGCCCGCAACGAGTTGCGTCCCCTGATCGAGGCGGCTTTTGCCAAGGCCGGCACTCAATCTTAAAGGATCCCATGCTCACCTCGAACCGCCTTCGGCAGCTCTTGGCTGAGAAGCTGCAAGCCCTCTACGTCCACGTGGAGGACGAATCACACCGCCATGCCGGCCATGGGGAACGGCAACAGGGATCCGGGGGGCACTACCGCGTGCAGGTGGTGTCGCCTCTGTTTGCCGGCAAAACTTCTCTGCAACGGCATCGCCTGGTGTACGCCGCCCTGGCCGAGGAGATGGGGCAGAGTATCCATGCTTTGGCGTTGCAAACTTACAGCCCGGAAGAGCATGACTCTAGTCAATAATAAGCTCAACTATACTGAAAGTAATGTATAATATGTTCAGTACGGATTACTACCAGTTGATCTTTCTGTTTACTTTCGAGTCTGCCAACATGGTAGCCAAAGCAAAGCAGAAAATTGGTAGTAAGACGACACGGAAACTGCGCTTTGGGTATTCTACTCAAAGCTTTGCGGGATACCGCCATTCTGTTTGGACTCCGTCCCGCTAACGCGAATGGAAACAAGCAGAATGCTATCGCTGCATAGTTGAACAGTGATGTTCAGCAGTGTTCAGCGTAAATGTATCAGGTGCCGACAGCCGGGATCCCTCACAATTGGATAGCATAGAGGGCGAAATGGCTGCCCCAGCGGGGTAAGGGAGGAAGTATGGCAGCTCTTTTGGCCACCTGGCTGATGTCGGCCTTGAGCGTGATGATTTTGGCCTGGCTTTTGCCCGGGATCCACGTCTCCGGGTTTGGAGGTGCCTTGGTGGCGGCGCTGGCCATTGGTTTGGTGAATAGCTTGGTGAAGCCACTCCTGCAGTTGATTACCCTACCGCTTACGATCTTCACTTTTGGTCTGTTTTCCCTAATTTTGAACGCCATTTGCTTGCTCATTGCCGACAAGCTTGCCGGTGACGCCTTCAAGGTTGACAACTTCGGCTGGGCACTGGTTGGGGCAATTGCCCTCTCCATCATTAGCAGCTTGGTTCGGAGCATTTTTGAACAAGCTGCTTAGTTTCCTTGCAGAACAAGCCGAGTTAGCCAGCAAGTTGCCCCTACCCCCACCGCTCAAGCCCGAGCTTTGGAGACAGCCTCCAGCAGGGTGGGATGGGATTGTTGCTTCTGGGGAGCAGCTTCAGCCTTCTTGGCCCGCTTGGCCGCCGCTGGTCGGCTGGCTTTTGCCTGGCCCTTGCCTTCTTTTTCCGCCAGCAACTCCAGCGCCATCTCCAGCGTCACGGCTTCCGGGGAGAGATCTTTGGGCAGTGAGGCGTTTACCTTGCCGTGCTTGACATACAGACCATAGGGGCCGTCGTGCAAGGTGACCGGCTCGCCATCCTCAGGATGGGATCCCAGCTCGCGCAGGGGCTTGGCCGAGCCGCGCCCACGGCCTTTTTTGGGCTGGGCCAGCAGCTCTAGCGCCCGCTCTAGGCTGATGGTCAGCACATCCTCATCGGCAGGCAGCGAGCGGAAATCCCCGTCGCAGACCACGTAGGGGCCGAAGCGGCCAATGCCGGCCTGCACCTTTTTCCCCGATTCCGGGTGCTCCCCCAACGTGCGGGGCAGGCTGAGCAGCCCCAGGGCAATCTCAGGGGTGACCTGCTCCGGCTTCAGCCCTCTGGGCAGGGAGGTGCGCTTGGGCTTTTTGTTCTCCTCCGACACCTCTCCCAACTGCACATAGGGGCCGTAGGGACCCTGGGGAATTACGTAGACCGGCTCTTGGGTTTCCGGGTGGAAGGCGATGGGCTTGGGACCTTCCTGCTTGCGCCGGATGAGCTCCTCGATGTGTTCGGCGCTGAGATCGGCGGGGGGAATATCCTCCGGCAGGTTGGCGCGCACCTCTCCTGATTCAGTCTCTACCGACACATAGGGGCCGTAGGGGCCGATGCCGATCTTGACGGGCAGGTTCTCCAGGTAAATGGAGCGGGCCAGGCCGGAGTCGATTTCCAACTCGCGCGCCTTCACCTGGCCTTCTAGGCCCTGCTCGCCCAGGAAGAAATGGCGCAAGTAGGGCAACCAGTCTGCCTGGCCAGAAGCGATGTCATCGAGGGTTTGCTCCATCTCGGCAGTGAAGCGGGTGTTCACCAGGTTGGGAAAGTATTTTTCCAGCAGCTCGGTCACCGCAAAGGCGGTGTAGGTGGGCACGAGGGCGTTCCCCATCGACCTGACGTAGCCGCGGCTCATGATGGTGTTCAGGATGGTGGCGTAGGTGCTGGGGCGGCCAATGCCCTCGCTTTCCAACACCTTGACCAAGGATGCTTCCGTATAGCGAGGCGGCGGCTGGGTTTCGTGGCCCACCGGCTCCAACTGCAGGCAGCTCAAGGGATCCCCCTGCCGCAACAGGGGCAGATGCACTTCCCGATCTTCCAAAGCCGCCTCTGGGTCGTCGGATCCCTCCACATAGGCGCGGAAGAAGCCGGGAAAGTCAATGCGCTTGCCGCTGGCCCGAAACACCGCATCGTCCACCGCGATGAGCACGATGGTGTGGGTCTGCCGCGCCTCGGCCATTTGGCTGGCGACAGTGCGCTTCCAGATCAGGTCGTAGAGGGCCAGCTCCTGCCCTGTGAGGGGGGTTTGGCTGGGCAGGCGAAACTCCGAGCCGGCGGGACGAATGGCCTCGTGGGCTTCTTGCGCCCCTTTGGTTTTGGTGGTGTACTGCCGAGGTTCGGGGCTGAGGTACTCCTTGCCGTACATCGACTCCACGCAGGCGCGGGCGGCGCGGATGGCCTGTTCCGACAGGTGTACCGAGTCGGTGCGCATGTAGGTGATGTAGCCCTCTTCGTAGAGCTTTTGGGCGATGCGCATCGTCTGCTGAGCCGACAGGCGCAGCTTGCGGTTGGCCTCCTGTTGCAGCGTGGAAGTGGTGAAGGGAGGGGCGGGCTTGCGGGTGGAGGGGCGTTCTTCGACCGAGCTGACGACCCAAGCTTTCCCCAGCAGGCGATCCCGTAGGGCCTCGGCCTGGGCTTGATCCAACAGCACCACATCCCGTCCGGCTATGAGCTGCCCGGTGCTGGGATCGAAGTCTTGCCCGCTGGCCAGACGTTTGCCGCCCAGGCTCACCAGCTCTGCCGGGAAAGAGGCCGCTTGGCTTGCTGTCCTCGGTTGCAAATCCGCTTTCAGATCCCAGTAGGTGGCTTTTTTAAAGGCGCGACGCTCCCGCTCCCGATCCACCAAGAGCTTCACCGCCACCGACTGCACCCGACCTGCCGAGAGTTTGGGGGCAATTTTTTTCCACAGCAGCGGCGACAGAGTGTAACCCACCAGGCGATCCAAGATGCGGCGCGTCTCTTGGGCCCGCACCAGTTGCTCGTCCACCTCACGGCAATTTTGCAGCGCCTCCTGAATGGCCTCGCGGGTGATCTCGTGGAACACCATGCGGCGGGTGGGCACCTTGGGCTGCAGCACCTGTTGCAGGTGCCAACTGATACTTTCCCCCTCCCGGTCTTCGTCAGTGGCCAGAATTAGCTCGTCGGCTTTCTTAAGCGCCTCCTTCAGCTGTTTGACTACCTTTCTTTTGTCCTTGGGGATCACGTAGAGAGGCTCGAAGTTGGCGTGGACATTGACCCCGAGACGGCTCCACTCTTCTCCCTTCACCTCTTCGGGAATGTCAGAGGCCGACTCCGGCAGATCGCGTACATGTCCCATCGAGGCTTGCACCTCATAGCCGGCGGGCAAGAAGCCGCGGATGGTACGGGCTTTGGTGGGAGATTCGACAATGACCAGCTTGGGCATGATGATGTTGACTAGAAGGAATCGACTGAAGGTGGTGAGCCTCCCGACCCAGGGGTGCGGCGGATCGGCGCCCACAATCGGGTCTACCTATGGATCTATCGCTACTTCTTCTGGAGCCTAGCAAGTCTGCTTGTGCTTGGCTAGCGATCCTGGGCGGTTGACCTGGGCAGTCTGCTCCTATTCGACCTCTTAGCACAACCATGAAGCTGCATCACTTTTCCATTCGCACCGCCGATATTTTTCGCTCCATCGCCTTTTACGAGGGTCTGGGCTTTGTGGTGGAAGAACGGTTTACCGCTGGGATCACCTTAGCCTGCTGGATGCTCAGCCCCTGGGGTCGCCTGGAGCTGATGCAGGTGCCGCAGCCCCATCCTGCGCCGGATCCTTTCGGGGATCCCCACTATGTGGGCTACTACCATCCCTCTTTGGAGATCGGCCCTGAATGGGGATCCCTGGCCGACTATCTACAGCATCTGGAGGCACAGGTGCCCCTTACCTTGCTGTTGCCGCCGCAGTGCCAGCAAATTGGCGGCCAAGTCTATGAGGTGGCGTTCATCGCCGATCCCGATGGCCTGCCGATCGAACTCATCCGCCCCCAGGGATGCCCAGGATCAGAATAAGGTTTGCCCCGACGCAGGGATCCAGGAGATATCTCCTCAATTGACGGAACGGGTGGAGGCGGTCGCTCTCTCTAGCTGGGCTGGCCCTTAAGGATCCCAGCGCTAGAGGCGTTCCTTGATGGGCCAGCCAAAGTGGCAGGGGCAGAACCAGCGCCCAGTCCGGCGCCTGCGCCGAGAAGCGGATCAGATCATGGGGCCCAAGGGTCAAGACAATCCCAAAGTAACGCCTAGAAAGGTAGCTCCTCCTCTGCGGGGGCTAGGGGGGACTGGGTTGCCGGCGGGCCGTAGGCTTCACCCAGATCCGGGGATCCCTCTGCTTCCAGGCTCTCGAGAGCGGACAGTTCTGCCGTCGCCTCCTCGGGCGAGGCCAGGATCCCTTGCAAATCTATCAGGCTGCCGTTGAAATGGTCGGCAAAGCGGCGGGCCACCTCCGCCAGCTCGTGGGCAAGGTGGTAGGAGGGAGGCTTTGCCGCTTGCGCTGGCGGGATGGAGTTCTCGCCAGGGGTCTCTGGCTCAGCAGGAGGAGGTTGCCCGACTCTACCGTAGCTTTGGGATCCCGCCTTGGGAGATGGCGATAAGTCTTTGGGGAGGTTGTCGCCCCTGGGGGTTCGGCTCTGCAACTTTGCAGGGGCGAGGGGTGGAGCCTTTTCGCGACCTGAGGTTTCGCCAGCACTCCCCTCACGATGGCGGGACGAAGGTCCCTGCTGCACCACCAAATTTAGCCGCACCGGGCGCTGCAGCAGGTTGTGGAGCGCAGAGCAGAGCTCGGCTTCTTTGCTGCGCACCTTGTCCACTAAGCCCTTATTGGGAAAAGCAAGGGTGATCTCTAAGGTCTCCGTCCCGTCAGAGCCAACGAGAGACTCCTGCTGCAAATAGCCGGATGCCAATAGGCCTCTGGTGATGGGGCGAAGGTTTTCAAGAAACTCCTCCCACCGGGGCCGCAGCAGCTTGAGGGGATGCGGATCTTTCGCTTTTTCCGGGCTGGCCGGCTTCTCCCGACTTGGCTTTGCCGTTTGCGACGGCGGGAGGGATCCCCCTGTTGCAGCAGGGGAAGGGGCTGGGGTCTCTGGAAGGGTTGTCGTAGGAGCTGTCAGCTCCTCGCTGGCTGGGACGGTGGGGCTAGGGGTCTTTCCGACCGTTGGCGGGCCGACGGCTGGGAGCGGCTCTCCGCCTTTGGCCTCTATTGACGGCAGCGGGACGGCACTCTGGCGAAGCTGGCCCAGCAGATCCAGCAGGGCGATCTCCAACCAAAGCTGGGGTTGCCCGCTCTGGCGAATTTGCGGCTCGCACTGGCGCAGGTGGCTCTGGGCCGCCAGCAGCATCTCCACCGAGTAGCGAGGAGCCCGCTGCTGCAGAGCTGCCCAGGTGGGATCCGTTACGGCCGCCAACTGCCGCTGTTGGGGGGCCGTCTTGGCCAGCAGCAGATCCCGGTAAAAAACCACCAGGCTCTGCAGCACCACCAGGGGCTCTCTGCCCCGCTCCAGCAATTGTCGCGTCTGGGCCAGCACCGCCTGCACATCCTGAGCCAGCAACGCATCGGTCAAATCCAAAAGCTGCCGCTCCGGGATCCCGCCCACCAAGTCCCATACGGCTTCTGGGGTGATGGATCCCTCCAGCAAGCTGAGCTGATCCAACAGGCGCTCGGCGTCCCGCAGCCCGCCCTGGGCCAGTTGGGCCACCAGGTGCAAGGCTTCTGGTGCAATGGGGATCCCTTCCTGGGCGGCGATCTGGCCCAGGTGGGCCACCATGTCGTCAAGGGGGATGCGGCGGAAGTCAAACCGCTGACAGCGGGAAACGATGGTGGGCAGAACCCGCTGGGGGTCGGTGGTGGCCAGCACAAACACCACGCGAGGAGGCGGCTCTTCCAGCGTCTTCAGCAACGCGTTGAAGGCGGCATTGCTGAGCATGTGGCACTCGTCGATGACATAGACCTTGTAGCGGCTATTTACCGGCGCAAATTGGGCCCGCTCGATCAGCTCGCGGATGTTGTCTACGCCGGTGTTGCTGGCCGCGTCGATCTCAATCACGTCCAAAGAAGAGCCGGCGGTGATGGCGCGGCACTGGCTGCATACCTGACAGGGATCCGGCGTTGGCCCCTGCTCGCAATTTAAAGACTTGGCCAAGATGCGGGCGCTGGAGGTTTTTCCGGTGCCCCGCGGCCCACAGAACAAGTAGGCCGGCGCCACCCGCCCCAGCCGGATGGCATTGGCCAAAGTCTGCACGACTGCCCCTTGGCCCACCACCTCGGCAAAGCGCTGCGGGCGGTATTTCAAATGAAGGGGTTCGTACTTGCCAGCAACGGCCATTTTTTCGAGCTCTCCAGTCGCCTTGCAAGCGCGCCCCCGCCGAAACCGCTCTTGCTGGGCAATGCTGAGGCATCCCAGGGGGGCTCCCCTATTCTGGCTTCTCCCTTTGTCCCTCAAGAGCGATACTGGGCCTGGGAGGAGATGTCGCTCCCTGGGCGGGCAGAGCTTTGGGATCCCGGCGGCGCAGCGGAGGGATCTGCGGCAATTGCACCTTCCAGCCGGGGGCATCCAGTTGATCCACGTGCTGCAGCCGGTAGCTGAGCTGGTACAGTTCCCTCTTGAGCCGGCGATTTTCTGCCTGCATGGCGGCGATGCGCTCGCGGATGGGCTGCAGGCGGGCCTGAAGTTTGCGCCGGTAGAGCTCCGGCAGCTCCTGGAGCATCTGCTCCAACACCTGCTTTTCTTGGTAGAGCTGCTCGATCTCGGCCTCGTAGCTGCGAATTTGCCGCTGTTGCTTTTCTTGGCGCAGCTCCAACAGGTCGATCTGGCTCTGCAGCAGGCGGTTGCGCTCCCGCAAAAGCTGGATCTCCCGCTCCCGCGCCGCCAGCGCTGAGGTCCACAAAGACTCTCTCCCGCTGCCACAAAGTGCTTCCTGCATCGCCTCTTTCTCGATCCATCCAGACATAGCTGCAAAGAAAGGGATCCCTCCCCCGTCACTCTATCCGGCTCGGCGGGGTGGGGCAAATGGCCCCTCCTTCTCTGGGGTGAGCCCCCAGGGCTTGCCTAACCTGGGCTTCCAGCTGCGCCAGGGATCCGGAATTGTCCAGCACTACATGGGCGCGACGGGCCTTTTCTTCTAGGGGCCACTGGCTGGCCAGGCGCGCCTCGATTTCTGCCGCCGTCAGCAGATCCCGCTGCGCCAGCCGCTGCCGCTGCTGCTCCGGGGTACAGGTCACCACCCAGATCTCGCTGGCCCAGTTTTCCATGTGGGCCTCAAACAGGAGCGGGATCATCAGGCAAACGGTGGGATGGCCTTCCCCGTGAGGACATTGGCAACTGGGTCGAGCCTCAGTCGCTTCCTCAGGCGGCGCAGATGCCCCGTGGGCCTCGAGAAACTCCCGCAGCCGCGCTTTGACAAAAGGATGGATCTGGGCTTCCAGCCAGGCCCGCTCGGCGGCATCGGCAAAGACAATCCGCCCCAACTGGCGGCGATCCAGCGCTCCAGAGGGATCCTGGATGGCCCGGCCGTAGCGCTGCAGCACCCGCTCGCGGATGGGGGATCCCACCGCTAGGGCTTGCCGCGCCATCTGATCTGCATCGGCCACCGGGATCCCGTGCCGTTCCAAGATGCGGGCCACCGTGGATTTGCCTGTGGCTATGCCGCCCGTCAGGCCGATGATTCTCATGGGAGCTGGGTGATTTCAAATGAGTTGGAGACAGGCCCAAGCGCTCCGCGCCGGCCCTCACCCCCAGCCCCTCTCCCAGAGGGAGAGGGGAGATCCCCTTCAAGGCGAGGCCCTTTGGGTAGAGGGTGGGGAAAGGCAAGGTTCTGTTAAGAGACTATACTCAAAGCCTTCCACCAAGGCCCGGCAGGAGGCTTCGATGATGTTGGTGGAAACTCCCACCGTGGTCCAACGGCGGTGGCCGTCGCTAAACTCCACCAGCACCCGCGTCTTGGCCGAGGTGCCGGCCCGCCCGTCCAAGATGCGCACCTTGTAGTCGGCCAGGTGAATGGCCTCCAGTTGCGGGTAAAACTCCAGCAAGGCTTTGCGCAGCGCCCCATCCAAAGCCGCCACCGGCCCATTGCCTTCCGCTGCCGTCACCCGCGTCTGCCCCCGCACCGCAATCTTCACCGCCGCCAAGGACTGCACCTCCGTTGCCTCGCCGCTGGGATCCCAGTCTTTGCTGCTCCAGTCGGAGCGGGTGGTGGCGCTGACATGGAAGCTGAGCACCTCAAACGGATGCGAGCGCTGCCCCAACAGCTCCCGCACCAAGAGCTCAAAGCTGGCCTCAGCGGCCTCAAACTGGTAGCCCTGCAGCTCCAAGGTCTTCAGCCGCTCTAGGATCAAGCGGGCCTGGGGATCCGACTTGTCCAGCCGGATCCCGAACTCGGCCACCTTGCTGAGGATATTGCTCAACCCCGCCTGATCCGAAACGACGATGCGCCGGCAGTTGCCCACCTGCTCCGGAGCAATGTGCTCGTAGGTAAGAGGGTTTTTCTGAACAGCGCTGACATGGATCCCACCCTTGTGGGCAAAGGCGGATCGGCCCACGAAAGGAGCATGGTCGTCCGGGGCCAGGTTGACCACCTCACTGATGGCGCGGGAGATCTCTGTTAGGTGTTGCAGCTTTCCCTCGGGCAGACAGCGGTAGCCTAGCTTGAGTTGTAAGTTGGGGATAACGCTGCACAGGTCGGCATTGCCACAGCGCTCCCCGTAGCCGTTGATGGTGCCCTGCACCATGCGCGCCCCCGACTGTACTGCCGCCAGGGCATTGGCCACAGCAGTGCCAGAGTCGTTGTGGGTGTGGATCCCCAAGGGCAAATGCCCCAGGTGATGGGATTCGGCCAAGACGGCTGCCGTGATGGCGGCGATCTCGTGGGGCAGGGATCCGCCGTTGGTATCGCAGAGAACCAGCCACTCCGCCCCTGCCTCGGCAGCCGCCACGAGGGTTTGCAGGGCGTAGTCGGGGTTGTGGCGGTAGGCGTCGAACCAGTGCTCGGCATCGTAGATCACCCGCCGCCCTTGGGAGCGCAAATAGGCGATGGTGTCGCGGATCATGGCCAGGTTTTCCTGCAGCGTGGTGCCCAGCCCCTCCGTAACATGCAGATCCCAAGACTTGCCAAAAACCGTCACGTAGCGGGTTCCCGCCGCCAAGATGGCCTGCAGCAGGGGGTCATCGGCTGCCCGCCGCCCCGGCTTGCGGGTGGAGCAAAAGGCCACCAGCTCCGCCTGCTCCAGCGGCTCTTCCCGCAGTTGCCAGAAAAATTGTCCATCTTTGGGATTGGCCCCCGGCCAGCCCCCCTCAATAAAGGGGATCCCCAGCCGATCCAGCAGCTTGGCAATCTGCACCTTATCTGGCACCGACAGCGACAGCCCCTCCCGCTGCGCCCCATCCCGCAGCGTGGTGTCGTAGAGGGTGATGGCGACCGGAGAATCTGCTTCAGTCTTCATACCGCATCAACTTTTTGTAAAAGGCGGTGGTGAAATCCGGCGGCTGCCCCCGCTGCACCAGCGCTACCAGGTCGATGAGGTAGTCCACAAACTCGTAGTTGACGATGGAGAGCTGGTAAGTGAGCTCGGCATCCTGATCGAAGACCACCTGCACCACGGTCAGATCTGCGGGCAACAGCGACGTGTGCCAACTGGCCAGGAAACGCACGGGCTTGTCTCCCTCGATGGCCCTCTGTCCTTCCAGGCTGCCTTTTTTGTAAAGGCCCACGGCCAGGGGCAGGTACTGCCGGCGGGCAACCGCGTAATAGGGCTGATAGACGGACACTTCCGACGGGCCGGCGGGTTCGAGCTGCAGAGCCATGGCGTGTCAAGGGAAGAAAACGGTTAAGGACGGCAACAACCCCAACTGCAATCCAGCCTACCGCCTCGACGACTTGCTGGTCTAAGGGTTAGGGGCTCTAGGAGGATCCGGCACCTTACTTTGGGAGAAAAGCGTTGGAAAGTCGAGAAGCTCTGCGGAAGAATAGGAGAAGTAAAGAGGGGATCCCCCCAAGCGACTCCCTCTTCGGCATGTCCTGGACCCATGGACACCAACCAAGACAGGAACATCGCTTCCCCCGCCCCAGCTCTGGCGACGGAGTGGGATCCCGTGCTGCAGCAAAAGTTTGAGCAGCTTGCCCAGATCTTGGCCAAGATGGGGCGGGTCTTGGTGGCCTACTCAGGCGGGGTGGATAGCAGCCTGGTGGCCAAGCTGGCCTGGGATCAGTTGGGGGAGGGGGCCCTGGCCGTCACTGCCGCCTCCCCTGCCCTTTTGCCCGAAGATCTGGAGGAGGCCATCTGGCAAGCCCAATCCATCGGCATCCGCCACCAGATCGTCGAGACCCAGGAGCTGCAGGATCCCCGCTACGCCGCCAACCCCGCTAACCGCTGCTACTTCTGCAAAAGCCACTTGCATGACCTGCTGTGCCGGCTGGCGCAAGCCCAAGGATACGACTACGTGGTGGATGGCCTCAACGCCGACGATCTGGCCGACTACCGGCCGGGAGTGCAGGCAGCTCGAGAGCGGGGCGTGCGTTCCCCCCTGGCGGAGGTGGGGATGAGCAAGCTGGAGGTGCGGCAACTGTCTCGCCATCTGGGCCTGCCCTGGTGGGATAAGCCGGCTCAGCCCTGCCTCAGCTCCCGCTTTCCCTATGGCGAGGCCATCACTGCCGAGAAGCTGCGCCGAGTGGGGGCGGCAGAGCGCTATTTGCGCAGCTTGGGCTGGCACCAGGTGCGGGTGCGCTCCGAGAAAGATACTGCTCGCATCGAACTGCCCCCTCACCAGATCCGAGAGTTTGTGCAAAAAACCGATCTGGAAGCGCTGGTCAGGGCTCTGCAATCCTTCGGCTACCTCTACGTCAGTCTCGATTTGGAGGGCTACCGCAGCGGCAAGCTCAACCGCGCCCTCAACCCGCCCCCGCCGACAACGGGCTGAGCCAGCCCGGGGGCTTGGGCTGAAGTTTTGCGCAGGTTTGGGGGAGTATGAAAGGGTTTTGGTGGCTCTGGCTTTGCTTGGGGGTGTTTGGCCTGGCAACGGCTGCTCCTGCCTCAGCCCAGAAAGACCAGGTGGCAGCCGCTCAGCCTGGGGATACGAGTGCCCCCGATACCCTTGCGGATCGCACGTTACGGCTGCGCTCCGACCGCCAAACCTTCGACCAACGGGCGCAGGTTTTCCAGGCGGAAGGAAATGTGGAGATGCGGCTGGGCCGCTCTGTGCTGCGGGCAGACCGCCTGCGCATCGAGCTGCAACAGCGGCGAGCCGTGGCCGAGGGCAATGTCTCGGTGGAGCTGCATCGGCAGCGCATCCAGGGATCCCGCCTGGAATACGACTTTGAGCGGGAGCAGGGAGTTTTGGAAGAGGCCTTCGGGCAGGTGGATATCGGCCAGTTGCAGGCCGCCGGATCCCCGGCAGCGGCCCTCTCGCCGCAGCGGCTGGTGCGCTTTCGCGCCGTTCGCATCCGCTTCGCTGCCAACAACTGGGAAGGAGAGCAAGTGCAGTTGACCAACGACCCGCTAGATCCGCCAGAGCTGGAGATCCGCAGCCCGCGAGTGACCTCCGCCCTGCAGCCGGATGGTTCCAGCCTGCTGATGGCCGAGGCGGGGCAACTGGTTTTCGACCAGGTCTTTTTTTTGCCCCTGCCCATTCGGCTGCGTCTTGACTCCTTCAACCGTCAGCCTCCGGTCAGCCTTTTTTACGATGACTTCGACCGGGAAGAACTGCGGCGCGGCCTGATCCTGCAAGCCAACATCGAGCTGCTGCAGGATCCCAACCTCAGCTTGGTGCTCTCCCCCCAACTGTATCCGCAGCGCCTCTGGGGGAGCCTCCAAGGGATCCGCGATGGGGTTGGGCTGCGGACGGATTTTCGTTGGCGGCAACCGGAAGCCAATGCCCAAACCTCGCTGTTTGCCGAGCTGCGCGGGATCGTCTTCGAGGAATTTGCTCGGCGCTTGCGGGCGCAGGTCGAACACCGCGTTACCACCGGCGACGGCGGCCAAGTCACCTACACCTATGCTTATCGGGAGCGTTTTTTCAGCGGGCGGCTGGGGTTTCAGATCGTGGAAAATCGCTTCGGTGTCAGCTACAACTCGCCCACCCTCCTTCTCGGCGACACCGGCTTGAATTTCAGCTACCGCATAGCCGCCGACTCCATCGACGCCCTAGGACAACTCGGCGACATCGACACCGATCCCGATCTAGCCCTGGCCAAGACCACCGACCGCATCCAGCTCACCCGACTGCAACTGGGGGCAACCGTGAGCCGCTCCTTTCCCATTTGGCGGCCCCCCAAGACGGCAGCAGATCCCCCACCCCGCTTTTCCGCTTTGCCCATCGAACAGGGAATCTGGCTCAACACCGGCCTCAGCAGCAGCCAGTCGTTCTACTCCAATGGCCGTGCCCAAAGCTATACTGCCGGCAGCATTGGCCTCGACGCGGTAATCGGGGCTTTCGTGGCCGATACCTTCGACTACACCAACCTGAGGGTGACCTACTCCAATGGCTTTTTGGCGGGGGCCTCGCCGTTTTTGTTCGACCGCATCACCACGCGGGAGCAGCTTGTTCTGGGCTTTTTACAGCAACTGTACGGCCCGCTGCGGGTGGGGGCCGAAACCACACTGGATCTCCAATCCGGCCAGCAGGTGGATACCACCTATCGCCTGGGTTACGACCGCCGCACCTATGGATTTAGCTTGCAATACAATCCGGTGCGTCAGTCGGGGGCGCTGGAGCTGCGGGTGGAGGGCCTGAACTGGGATCCCCGCCAGTCCTCGCCGAAGCCGACGACCGGAGCGAGCCTCCACGAGCCGTGATCCCCAAACTCCCAAGGGGACTCAAAATGTAATCTTAACTACTGCTCTGCGGAGATTCTCTGTGAGAAATTGCCTCGCCGCAGGGAGAAATTTCAATCCAAATCCCTCCTGATTTGAAGGGCCATTCTGAAAAATCAAAACGGTAAGATAAAATACAGAAATTACTTTTCCAGGATTCATTTTTGCTGGTTGGGATCGCCGTATCAAAGGCTACTGCAGCGATCCCCAGGCGGTGTTAGGGTAGATAGTAGGCTGAGCAGAGTGGGCTGGTGATCTAATTATGCAAACACTTGATGCGATCCCCGACAAAAAACGAGTAGAGCGAATAACCTGTAGCTACATCAACGCGACCAGCTCCGTTCAGGTGGTTCGCATCACAAATATCGAGAACTGGTACTTTGAGCGGGTGGTCTTCCCAGGGCAGCGGCTGCTGTTTGAGGCAGTGCTGGGAGCCAAACTGGAGATCCACACGGGCATGATGGCCAGCTCCATCCTGACGGATATCATCCCTTGCGAAAAGCTGCGCGTGCGAGAGACGGAGCCGGTGACGGTGGGCGCCTAGATGCCCCGAGGCCAGCGGTGTGGACTAGGTCTCGCGACCTTGCTCCTTTCTCTCCTCTCTTTCCGGGCTAGGGGAAGGTTGGGGTGAGGGGCGAGGCTTGGGCGGCAGTGGGATCTCAAGGAAACGGGCGCTCAACCGCACCGGGCTGATCTCGCGCCGTTGCGGCGGCCACGGGATCCCCAGCCAACGGGCCGTGAGCTCCAGCAGGCTGGGGGGCGGTGTGGGAGTAGGGGTGGGCGTTGGTGGTGGGGTGGGGTACAGATCCAAGCGCGGCGGACGGGGGGTGCTGACCCGAAAAGCATCGGGGGGAGGTTGGGTCAGCGGCACATTGGGATCCCCGCACCCCAGCAGGCCCAGCCCCAGCAGGATGTACAGCGTTGCGGTGCCTCTGCTTCTCATGAACAAGCTGCCGAGCATCGACACCAGACTATCACCGGGATCCCAGGGCTCTGAGCTGGGTTTGCAGATCTGCTTCCAGGGCAGATAGCTCGCGAGCTATGGCTGCGTAGCGGTTGGCAGTCAAGTTTTTGGCGATAAATTGCTCCAGCAGTTGCTGATCCCGGGCAACCATCTGGTTAAAGTACTGCTCTACGGGAACCCGTGGGTCTTCGATCAAGGCTCTGCACATCTGCAAAGCCGTGATCAACTGGGCCCGCACCTGCAAAAAGAGCGACTGGATATACCGCTGCTCGGCCTCGCTCAGTTGGCGAAAATCTCGCCAATACTGGCCCCCCTCCAGCGATTGTTGGAGCTCTTGCACCCAGCGGTTGTACTCTTTTACCTTGCGGGCGAGATCGCTGGCAAACTCCATGATCTTGGGAGGGCTATTTAGGAGGTGGGCCTCCTGCCAGCGCTGGCGAATGCGGCGCAGGCTCTGCTGCAGCTCCAAGCTGGCCCAGAGGAGCCCCAGCAAAACCACCGCCAGCAACACGACGGCCACTGTATACAGTAGCCAATAGCCGGGATCCCGCATCCCCAAAAAGATCACCAGGGCAACCACCAACAGGCAGAGGGCCAGCATAACCCAGAAGCGCAGTTGTTGTTGTTGCAGACGCAGGTACCCTTCCCTCAGGCCAAATGCTTCACAGCAAGCCTCCAGATCCGCATCCATGATCTGGCGAAACTCCTCTAGAGAGATTGGTTCGGCAGTGATCATCGAAGACCCTCGCAACGCAATCTGGGTTGAAGTCCAGGCCGTTAGGATTTGCCCTGCCAATTCCGCGCGGCTTCCGTACTCTCCTCCAGCGGCTCCAGCACCTCGCTGGCTGGAACCACCATCAACCCATAGCCCCCTTCGCGACAAAAATCGACGATCTCCTGAGTATCAAAGCGCTCGGCCAGCGGCTTGGGCAGCCCCTGCTGGGCCAGCCTTTGGGCATATTTTTTCGCCCCAAAGGCGCTCTCAAACGCAATGACAATGTCCTGCCCCCCGATCTGGCGTGTGCAGATCCCCTCTTGGCCATTGGCTTGGTAAAGCAGCACGATGACCTGGGAAGGCAAGTCTTCCGGGCTAGCCCAAGCCAACTCCTTCTCAGCCTGGGATCCGCCGCCGAGCAACACATCCCGCGCCTCGTTGAGCCGTGCCAGTTGCGCCTCCAGCAAGGGCCTTTGCCGTTCGTCCTCCAGCTCCAAGAGGGCGGCACTGAGGGTTTGATATTCTCGAAACCACTTCCTCCGGATCTCCCGTTCGCTGGCATCCGGCGGCAGGTTGAGAACTTGGAGGGCCTCGGCGGTGTCCATCGACAGCCTCTGCTCGGATTGAGAGGAACGTCACTGTCCACAGTCTAGACTAACCGCTCTGGGAGCTTTGAGAGGGGGACTCTTCCAGGGATCCCCGCTCCTTGGCGCTGTCAGCCGGTCGTTGGGTAGGAAGCCGAACTGCTGAGCAATTCCCCTTGCACCACGTTCGAGATGCCGCCAGCGGGGTGGGCAGATATCGGGCTTGGCCAACTGGATAGGCAAATCGGGCAGAGCAGCAAAGGATGGTGTGGCACAGCAAGTGGGGGTTGCCTGCCAGCAGCTACTGCAAGTTGTGAAAGAATCGCCGCTCTCCCCCTGCGTGGGAGCAAGCCGGCAGGGCTGCGGACAACGTCAAGGTTAATTCTCAGTTAAGAAAAAAGCCGTTGCGGGGTGTAATCCCGCTGCATCTATGAGAAGATGGTAAAGCTGTGCTTTTTGTTCGCACGGCTTCGGTAGTCTATCTGGCCAATTAGGGGATAGTATGCTGCACACACTATCTGGCCAATTAGGGGATAGGTCTCTGGCTCTGATCGGGATCCACTGCATCCTAGAGCTTTACGACTGCCCGGCCAAACTTCTGGATGATGTTTCCCTGGTGCAACAGGCCTTGCGGGAGGCAGCAAGACGCTCCAACTCCACCCTCTTGGGCGAGCTTTGCCATCCGTTTGAGCCACAGGGGATCACGGCTCTGGCCCTTTTGGGAGAATCCCATATCTCCATTCACACTTGGCCCGAAGCGGGCTATGCAGCGGTGGATGTGTTCACCTGTGGTCGCCACACGCGGCCCGAAGCAGCCTGTGAATACTTGATCCAGGTGTTTCAAGCGCGGCGGTATTCGCTGCGCAAGCTACCTCGCCGAACCACGGATGCGGCACCCATTGAAGAGATGGCGGATTTTCCCAAAGCGCTAAGCTGTGAAACGGCCGGACGAAGGCGCTGAGATCCCGCCACTTTTTGTCAGGTGTCCTATGAACACCCCAAAGAGCTTCTTCTGGGCGCAGGAGTACTTCACCCCCTGGGACTACACTGCCCGTGCCATCACGCGCATTCTGGCCTACCGAAAAACCCGTTTTCAGGAGATGCTGATCGCCGAGACGGGAGCCTATGGCAAGGGCCTGATGCTGGATGGCCACTGGCAGTCCACCACGGCGGACGAATTCCTGTACCACGAGGCTCTGGTTCATCCGGCCCTGGTGCAGGTCGTCCAGGCGGGTGGGATCCCGCGGCGAGTGTTGATATTGGGTGGTGCGGAAGGGGCGACGCTGCGGGAGGTGCTGCGCTGGCGCTCGGTGGAGCAAGTGGTGATGGTGGATATCGACGGGGAGGTGGTGGAAGCCTGTCGAGAGCATCTGCCGGAAATGCACCAAGGATCCTTTGCGGATCCGCGGGCAGAGGTGGTGATCGCCGACGCCTTGGACTTTCTTGGCCAGACGGAGCCGATCTGGGACGCGATCCTTTCCGATCTGTCGGATCCCGTTGAGGCCGGCCCGGCCTACCGCCTCTTTACCCAGGAGTTTTTCCGCCAGGTTCGCTCCAAGTTGCAGACCGCTGGGGCTTTTGTCATCCAAGCTGGGCCGACGGGTCCAGTGGAGTTGTGGCAGCACACTCGCATCGTTCACACCTTGAAAACGGTGTTTGCTGCTGTGCAGCCCTACGCTATCTACGCCCCCACCTACGGCGGGCCGCTGGGGTTTGCCCTGGCAGCCCAGGATCCCATCTCTTCCAGGCCGGAGCCCGAACAGGTCGACCAGATCCTGGCCCAACACCTGGATCCCGACCGCGGAGCGCTGCGCTTCATCGATGGCATCACCCTCCTGGGACTCTACCAGGTTCCCGCCCACCTGCGCCGTGCCATTGCTGCTGAGACCACCGTCTACACCCTGGCCAACCCTCCTCAGGTCGAGTAATCTGGCGGCCCAATCCGCGATTAAAAGTGGGATCCCAGGGTATTTGTCTTCGGTGCCATAACTTGGTAGATTCGTGAGCAGCCGAATTTTGCTTCCCCGATGAAAGTCCTGGTTATTGGTGGTGACGGATACTGCGGCTGGGCAACGGCCCTACACCTGTCCAACAGGGGCTATGAGGTGGCCATTCTCGATTCCTACGTGCGCCGCCTCTGGGATCTGCAGCTAGGGGTTTCTACCCTGACGCCCATTGCCCAGCTCGAGCAGCGGGTGGATCGCTGGAAGGGGCTGACCGGCAAGGATATTCCCATTTTCGTTTGCGACGTCACCAACTACGAGGCCCTCATTTCTTGCATGCGTCGCTTTGAGCCGGAGGCCATCGTCCACTTTGGCGAGCAGCGCTCTGCTCCCTACTCGATGATTAGCCGCGAACATGCGGTGATGACCCAGGTCAACAACGTGGTGGGCACCCTGAACATCCTCTACGCCATCAAGGAGGAGTTTCCCGACTGCCACCTGGTGAAGCTGGGCACCATGGGCGAGTATGGCACCCCCAACATCGACATCGAGGAGGGGTACATCACCATCGAGCACAACGGCCGCAAGGATACCCTGCCCTATCCCAAACAGCCGGGTTCCATGTATCACCTCTCCAAGGTGCACGACAGCCACAACATCCACTTCGCCTGCCGCGTCTGGGGCCTGCGGGCTACCGACCTCAATCAAGGGGTGGTGTACGGCGTGTTAACAGAAGAAACCGGCATGGATGAGGTGCTGATCAACCGCCTCGACTACGATGGCGTGTTCGGCACGGCCCTGAACCGCTTTTGCGTTCAAGCCGCAGTGGGCCACCCCCTGACGGTGTACGGCAAGGGGGGCCAAACCCGTGGCTTCCTGGATATCCGCGATACGGTGCGCTGTGTGGAGCTGGCCATCGCCAATCCTCCTGAGCCAGGTCAGTTCCGGGTGATGAACCAGTTCACCGAGCAATTTAGCGTGGAGCAACTGGCGCTGATGGTGCAAAAGGCCGGAGCCGCCATGGGCCTGAAGGTGGAAATCAACTACTTGGAAAACCCCCGTGTCGAGCTGGAGGAGCACTACTACAACGCCAAAAATACCAAGCTCCTAGACCTGGGCCTACAACCCCACTACCTATCTGACTCGCTTTTGGACTCGCTGCTCAACTTCGCCCTCAAGTACAAAGACCGCGTGGATGTGCGGCAGATCCTGCCCAAGGTGAAGTGGAAGGGCTAGCTCTCCAGGCAAGCTTGGGCCAGGCTCAGCCAGCCGCGGGCCAGATTCTCCAGGTCATAGCCCCCTTCTAACCCGAAGACGGTCTTGCGGGTCACCTCCTCCAGGCAGAGGTGGGCCATGCGGCCAAAGTCTTCCGGCTCCAGCAGCATACTGGCCAAGGGATCCCCTTTGGCACAGTCAAAGCCGGCGCTCACCAGCAGCAAATCCGGTTGGAAGGCCCGCAAAAACGGCAAGACCTTCTCATCGAGAGCTTTTTTGTAGACCGACCAGTCTGACCTGGCAGGCAGAGGCACGTTGCAGAGGTTGCCGTGGATCCCGGTTTCCTCGGCCAAGCCCGTGCCAGGGTAGAGGGGAAACTGATGGATAGAGGCATAGGCCAGTTGGGGGTGACGCTCCACCACCGCCTGCGTGCCGTTGCCGTGGTGCACATCCCAATCGAAAATGGCTACCCGCCTCACCCCCGGCTGATCCAGGGCCCAGAGGGCGGCAATGGCGGCGTTACTGAAGAGACAAAACCCCATTGCCCGTTCCGGCTCCGCGTGATGCCCCGGCGGGCGACACAGCACCAAAGCAGGCTGAGCCGCGGCCAAAGCCGAGGCCGAAGCAGCAATCCAGGCTCCAACTGCCTGCCGCGCCGCCTCAAAGCTCGCTGGGGAAACGGCGGTATCGGCATCGAGGCGACCCCCTCCTGCCTCAGCCAACTCGGCCACCCGTTGAATGTGCCAGCGCGGGTGTACCCGCTCCAGTTGTGCAAGATCGGCCAAGGGGGGATCCCGCCATTCCAGATGCTCGGCGAAAGAGGCACCGCGCAGCGCCTTGACAATGGCCTGCAGGCGAGCCGGACGCTCGGGGTGAAACGGCCCGGCGTCGTGGCGGAGAAAAGTCTCAGAATAGTAAACGGGCAACATACCAGGGCAAGGTAGCGTTCTTGCAGTCTAGCCTAAGCCCATCTTCCCTCTACCCGTAGAAGGCTTCCGACATGGATCCCGCATAGGGATCAACGCCAAAAGAAGCTTGTTGCAGCTTTTGATTGACCACCTCCCGCACTACCGAGCGGAGCAATTCCAGCTCAGAAGGGTTGAGCTGATCGCGGCTGGGACACTCATCGGCAGCCAGCCACATATAAACAGCAGGAACCCGGTTTAAGATCTGCTGCATCAGCGCTTCCCGCTCCCTGGCATCGTGGAAAACCTGCTGATGGGGGTGCTCAGTACAGAGGACATTTTCCAGTTCTCCCAAAGCCAGGTACTCAACGATATTAACCAACATCTTTTCCATTTGTCCCTCCTAAAAATCCCCGTCGCTCTTAAAACAGGCATTAAACAAAAAGTGCAACTTTCTCCTTTCCTCCTTCGCCGCTCTTTGCCTCGGACTCTTGCCTACAGGCCGGATAGCTGAGCCGGCGGCAGATCCAGTCCACCAGCGGGAAGAGGTTGTGGATTTGTCTGCTAAGATCTCCCCTGCGGCCAATCCTTAGCCCCCTCTATTTGCCCCGTTTGCCCTCCCCTCTGCCGCTGAAAGCAGCCAACAATCAGCAGCCGGAAAATCTCTTCGCTGGTATCCGGTACCAACGAAAAATTATCGGCTTTTTGAGAAGGACAGGGTAGGCCATTTAACAAAGACTATAGAAACTCAACCGCAAGAGGGAAGAAGATCTTACCCAGCTACTCCTCCTCCAATACGCTAACACGTAACTATGTAGGAAGTTATGGGACTATTAAGAAGTTTACACATTTCTTGACGATCGGCTAACACTTTCGTTTGGCAAAGACACCCACTTGAAGAGCTAAGCGGAGCAACTCTTCGCCTGGCTACAAGCTCTGAAAAGCTGCCAAGATCTAAGGATCTAAAACTATGTCTAGCCTGCTATTGGCAAATCGACTCGCTGAGCCTGGATCCAGAAAGATTCCAGGTCGTAATAGTCTCTTTCCTCCTGCATGAACACATGGACGATGAGATCGGCATAGTCGATCAGTATCCAAGAGCCTGACTCTTGACCTTCGATGCGGCGCGGACTCTGTTGCCACTCCTCCCAAACCTTTTCCTCGATTGCTCGGGCAATGGCCCGTACTTGCGTAAGCGAGTAGCCACTGATCAAAAGGAAGTAATCCGCCAACGTGGAAATTTGGGATACATCCAGCAGGACAATGTCGCCGCCTTTTTTTTCTTCTGCTGCGCGAGCTGCGCTCAACGCCATGCGATAGATGGGATCCCTGGCACGGACAGGCATGGACTGTAGCAACTAAAACCCTCCTGAAACGACTGAATTGACTGGAGACACAATCTCCTCCGAACCTTTTTTACCCAAAGGATGCAGCAGAAAATGATTCCGAGTCATGAGTGTGCGTGGATGGATCACCTGATACCGGTTTAGCAGAAATCTCAGGCTGAGATCGCAAACCCCCACCACAGCTTTAGATAAATCTACAAAAGCTAGTCGTCGCAGATGTTCTAGCTCCGGACTGTTGCCGCGGTTGGGTTCCAGAGCATCGGCTACAAAAACCACACAACTGAGCGGATCCATGCCGGGCCGTCCCAGGGTGTGGTTGGCGATGGCTGCCAAGATCTCCGCATCCTGCACCTGAAATCGCTCCCGTGCCAGCAGGGATCCCACCTCGGCATGGAGAAGGTGGGGCTCGGCCCGCTCGATCTCGTCCAACTCCCGCTCCTGAGCGACGCTCTGCAGCAGTTGCTCCGGGGGGAAGGACTTGGCCAAGTCGTGCATCAGCCCTGCCCAAGCAGCTTTTTGCTCATCCAGCCCATAGTGAGCTGCCAGTTGCCGGGCCATCGCCTCTACCCCCAAGATGTGGCGAAGGCGAGGGGGGGGCACCTGCTCCTGGAGCCAGGCCAACACCTCTTCCCGCCGTAAGACCGGGCTAGTCATTTTGCAACTTCAGCACCGCCATAAACGCCTCTTGGGGCACCTCGACGGTTCCCACCGCCTTCATGCGCTTTTTCCCCTCCTTTTGTTTTTCCAACAGCTTGCGCTTGCGGGTCACATCCCCCCCATAGCACTTGGCCAGGACATTTTTGCGCAGGGCAGGAATAGTTTCGCGGGCTATCACCCGAGAGCCAATTGCTGCTTGAATGGGCACCTCAAACTGGTGGCGTGGGATCAGCTCGCGCAGCTTGGCTACCAAAGACCGGCCCACATAAAAGGCTTTGTCCCGATGCACAATGGTGGACAGAGAATCCACCACGTCGCCGTTGATGAGGATGTCCAAGCGCACCAGGTCGTCGGCGCGGTAACCCACCATTTGGTAATCCATACTGGCGTAGCCGCGGGTGCGAGATTTCAGTTGATCGAAAAAGTCGGTGACCACTTCTGCCAGCGGTAGCTCATACACGAGCGTAGTTCGACCCTGCGCCAGGTATTTCATGTCCTTAAAGGTGCCGCGTTTGGTCTCGCACAGCTCCATCACGGTACCGACAAATTCCTCAGGAAGAATCACCTCTACCCTCACAATCGGCTCCTCAATGCTGGTGCGCTCGTTGGGGGGAGGCAGCTTGCTGGGATTGTCTACCCGAATCACAGAGCCATCGTTGAGGGTAACCTGATACACCACCGTCGGAGCGGTGATCACCAAATCCAGGTTGTATTCCCGCTCCAGGCGTTCCTGCACCACCTCCATGTGCAGCAGGCCCAAGAAACCACAGCGGAAGCCAAAGCCCATCGCAGGGGAAACTTCCGGCTCAAAGTAGAGGGCGGCATCGTTGAGCTTCAGTTTTTCCAGAGCTTCTTTGAGTTCGGCGTATTGATCGGAGTTGCTGGGGAAGAGGCCGCAGAAGACCATCGGCTTGGCTTCTTTGTAGCCGGGCAGAGGCTCAGAGGCCTTGCGATGGACAAGTGTGATGGTATCCCCGACACGGGCGTGCTCGACACTTTTAATGGCGGCGGCAATGTAGCCCACTTCCCCAGCATGGAGAGACGCAACGGACTCTTGATGAGGGCGCATCACCCCCAGCTCGGTAATTTCGTATTCCCGACCGGAGGCCATGAAGCAGATCTTATCTCCCGTCTTCACCTCCCCATCCATGATGCGCACATAGACAATCACGCCGCGGTAGGAGTCGTAGTAGCTATCGAAAATTAGGGCCCGCAAGGGATCCGCCACTGTATCCCGCGGCGGGGGCACCCGCTGCACAATGGCCTCTAGGATCTCTGGGATGCCGATGCCCATTTTGGCAGAGGCCAAGATCGCTCCGCTGCAATCGAGGCCGATGACCTGCTCGATCTCGGCGATCACCCGCTCCGGCTCCGCCCCCGGCAGGTCGATTTTGTTAATGACCGGGATGATCTCCAGGTTGTTCTCCAGGGCCAGATAGACGTTGGCCAGGGTCTGCGCCTCCACACCTTGAGAGGCATCCACCACCAGCAGCGCCCCTTCGCAGGCGGCCAGGGAGCGGGAGACTTCGTAGGTAAAGTCCACATGCCCCGGCGTATCGATGAGGTTGAGGACATAGTCTTGGCCGTCTTGGGCGCGGTAGTTCATGCGGGCCGCCTGCAGCTTGATGGTGATGCCCCGCTCCCGTTCCAGTTCCATGTTGTCCAACAGTTGCGGCTTCATCTCGCGGGCTGAAACGGTGCCGGTCGCCTCCAGCAGCCGGTCGGCCAGGGTGGATTTACCGTGGTCGATGTGGGCGATGATGGAAAAGTTGCGAATGCGGGAGACGGGAACGTCGGTCATAAAAACCTGGTTGGGGCAAAGATTTTTTACAATGCTAGCCTCTTTGGCCCTCTGCCTGGGCCAAGGTTGCCCAGAAGTTAAAGTGGCTGGGACAGCTTTTCCCGGCAACGCCGACGATGGCCGGTGTAACAGATGGGTCGCTTGCGTGGCAGCAATTTTACCAAGCAGACTTTCTCTCAAGGCGGAGAAACCCGAAGGACCTCAGGTGGGTTGTGACAACTCCGCCGGGGAGCTGTGGGGCCAGCTCGAGAGTAGAGGGATCAGCCCTACTTATCCAGCTTCTCGATGTAGGGGCGAATGTCGTTGAGGTCGATGTAGCGATCGGTGGCATTGCGCAGCTCGCGGGCGATCATTCCTTCAGTGGAGACGACTGTAATCAAAGTGTTTTTGGAGCGCAACAGCTCAACGGCCCGCTCAAAATCGCCATCGCCGCTAAACAAGATGATCCTGTCGTATTGCCCAACCGTGTTGAACATATCGATGACGATCTCGATATCCAGGTTGGCCTTCTGGGAGTAGCGGCCAGAGTCTTCGTCTCGATACTCTTTAAGGATCTTGGTGCGCACCGTAAAACCCAAGCTGATCAGAGCATCTCGAAAGGCCCTTTGATCGTTGGGATCCTTGATGCCGGTGTACCAAAATGCGTTGACTAGCTCGACGTTGGGCTGTGACCTGACAAAATAATCCAAGACTCGGCGCGGGTCGAAAAACCAGCCATTTTTTTGTTGAGCATAAAACATATTGTTCCCATCGATAAAGATGGAAACCCGCGTGACGGGATGGCGAAACATAAAGATTTTTCTCGGAATAAAGGTGGACTGGTCAGGAAAAGAGGGTGAAAACGAGAGTGTCGATTATCCTAAGGTAAGGGTGGCCACGGCAGGCCAGCGCCTGCTGATACCAATCACCCATCATAGCGAAAACAGGGATCTTTTTCCCTAGCCATTAGCCCAGGCGCCTTTGGAGATCAGGGTGGGTTCCGGCTGCCGCAGGGCATAGCTGGATCCAGGGCGGTCGGCTTGGCTAACGTACAGCTCTGCCAATTGTCGGGCCAGGTTGCGGATGCGCCCAATGTAGAGGGTGCGCTCGGCTACGGCAATGACGCCGCGGGCATCGAGCAGGTTGAAGGTGTGGGAGCACTTGAGCACATAGTCGTAGGCGGGCAGGAGCAGCGACACCGCCAGCCGATCGGGAAGCACCTGTTTTTGCAGCTTCTGCTGTGTGGTTTCGATCAGGCGCTTGGCTTCAGCTTCGTAGAGGCGGAACAGCTCCAGCAGCATCTCGGGATCCGAATACTCGAAGTTGTAGTAGGACTGCTCCACCTCGTTTTGGAAATAGATTTGCCCATAGGTAATCCGGCCTAGGGAAGGGTGCTCACCCCAGCAGAGGTCGAAAACCGAGTCCACCCCCTGTAGGTACATGGCCAGGCGCTCTAGGCCGTAGGTAATCTCCACAGAAACGGGGCGACAATCCAGCCCGCCCACTTGCTGGAAGTAGGTGAATTGGGTTATTTCCATGCCATCTAGCCACACTTCCCAGCCCACACCCCAAGCCCCCAAGGTGGGAGATTCCCAGTCATCTTCCACAAAGCGAATGTCGTGTTCTGCCGGGTCAATGCCCAGGGCCCGCAGGCTCTCCAGGTACACCTCCTGGATGTCGTCGGGGGAGGGCTTGATCAGAACCTGGTACTGAAAGTAGTGCTGCAGACGGTTGGGGTTTTGGCCGTAGCGCCCATCGGTGGGGCGGCGACAGGGTTCGACATAGGCCACTCGCCAGGGATCCGGCCCTAAGGCGCGCAAAAACGTGTGGGGGCTCATGGTGCCGGCGCCTTTTTCCAGGTCGTAGGGTTGCAGGATGAGGCAGCCTTGCTCCCCCCAAAACTGCTGCAGGCGAAAGATCAAGTCCTGAAAGGTGTGGGCTGACATACCAAGGGCTGAGCAGGGATACCTTATCCTACCAATCTCCCCCCCTCAGTCGATCAGCTCTTCTTGATCGGCATCCGCTGGGTCTGAGTGGTTCCACTCGATGGGCGGCATTTGGTCGAAGGCTTGTTTGAGGGCGCTCTCCCACAGTTTGCGCATCTTGGCCAGGTAGGGATCCCTGGTGCGCAGGCGCAGACGGTGGGTGACCTTGAACTGATCCGCTTGCACCATCACCAAATCGATGGGGGGGCCGACGGAGATGTTGGATTTCATGGTGGAGTCAATGGAGAGGAGAGCGCATTTGGCCGCATCTGCTAGCGAGGTTTCGTAGGAGAGGATGCGATCCAGGATGGGTTTGCCGTATTTGGTTTCCCCCATCTGCAAAAAAGGGGTTTCCGGGGTGGCCTGGATGCAGTTGCCCTGGCTGTAGATCAAAAAGAGGGCCGGCTCTTCGCCTCGGATCTGTCCCCCCAGCAACAGGCTGCACTGGGCGTCGATACCGTCCTTTTCCAGCCAGGGTCGGTCTTGCTCCTGGATGTACCGAATTTTGGATCCCAGGTAGCGGGCCACGTCGTAGAGATGGGGGAAGGTGTGGAGATTGGAACTTTCCGGTTGGCGCAGATCCCGCTGCACTTCGGTCAAAACGCCCTGGGTGATGGACAGGTTGCCGGAGGTGCAGATCAAGATCACCCGCTCTTCGGGCACGGAAAAATCGAACAGCTTTTGGTAGGTGGAGACGTAGTCCACCCCGGCGTGGGTGCGGGAATCTGCCGCCATCACCAAGCCAAAGCGGGTGATGATGCCAAGGCAGTAGGTCATGCGAACGATGCGGCTCGGCTCTCTGATTGTAGAGGGATTGTAGAGGCGATTGTAGAGGTTCAGGGGAAAGCAAATCCGATTTTGTGGCGGATTTCCTCCCGCAGGCGGGCGGTGATCGAGGCTTCGTCCAAATCGGCCAAAATCTGGGCTATGGCGGCTTTGGGGCCCTCTGGCCCCCAACTGGCTCCCTGGGCCAGGTAGTGGCGGGCGGACTCGCCGATGGCATAGCAGGAAAACCCGGCCAACACCGCCTGCGTCAGGGCCACGGAACCGTAGGCCCCCAGAGAGAATCCTCCCAGCAAGGTTTTCAGGGATCCCAGGCCCAACAGCGCCACCCACTCGCCGGCGCCCAGGCTGAGCATGCTGAGGACGATCTTCTGCAGCAGTTGTGCGGCTCCCGCGCTGCTCATGGGCCAGCCATAGAGGCGGGACAGGCGCAGGATCAAGGCAATATCCAGGGCCAGCCCTCCCAAGGTATCGAGCAGGGTAACGGGGTTGAGGGCAACCGCCAGCGCTTTGGTGCGGGCGGCTGAGGCGATGAGGTCTTGGGCTTGCTGGGCGCGGCTTTGCAGCTTGCGCTCGATGACCTGTTGGTTGACGCGATCGGCAAACAGGAGGGCATTCAAGGCCAGCAGGGAGCGCCCCTCCCGATGCAGGACTTCCAGGATTTTCAGGCGCAGCTCATCCACCTGCGGGGATCCCACTTCCATCTGGGCAGCAAAGCTCCCATCCGGCCTTTGCACCAGGCGGGGCACGCGAGGGGAGGCCGCCACCATGACGATCTCGTTGGGAGAAAGGAGCTGCCGCACCCGTTCGTTGCGGATCTTGTCGTAGATGGCCTGGCGATCTGCCTCTGGGTACTGGTCGATCTTGTTGAACACCAGCAGCATAGGCTTGCCCGCCTCCCGCAGGGTGGCCAGAGCCTCAAACTCCACCCGCGTCAGATCCCCGCAGACGACAAACAGGATCAAATCCGCCCGCTGCGCCACTTCTCGGGCCAGCCGCGCCCGCTCTTCGCCGTCTACTTCATCCAGGCCGGGAGTGTCGATCAGCTCCAGACGGGATCCCTGCCAATGGGCGACCTGTACCGACTGCACCGAGGAAGGGGGGAGGCGGGATCCCTGCAGGGATGTGCCAGAGAAGGAGGACTGGGGGCGGGTTTCCCAGCTGATGTTCCAAGTTGCCGCTTGCTGGGTACGGGTGATGCCATGGGTGGGCCCCGTCTCAAAGACTGGCTCGCCCAGCAGGGCATTGAGCAGGGAAGACTTGCCTCGCCCCACCAGACCAAAGGCGGCGATGTGGATGACCTCGGTTTCCAGCTTGTCCAAGAGCGCTTGCAAGCTCTCCAACTCCCCTTCTAAGCCCGCGACCTCTTGGGGGCGCAGATCCAGTTGGGCCACCCACTGGCGCAGGCTGCGCTTGGCTTGTTGGTAGTTGAGGTCATCTTGTAGGGTGTTGCGGCGAGCCATAGCCGTAGCGCTCAATAGCGGTAGGAAGCAGCCCTTAAAAGACTCCACTTTGCTCTCGGGATCGGCAGGCTTCCCCACCAGACAGAGAGCTTCTCATCGGACAATACAAGGGACAATACAAGACGATCATAAGAGGAAGGGAAGAGTTAAGCTCAAAGCAAGGCGGCCTCAGCCGCCGGGATCCGCAACTCAAAAATCCGATATCCAAAACTTGGCAAGAGGAGGTTTTCCATGCCCAGGGCTATCTGGAATGGGGTAGTGGTGGCGGAGACAGACCGCTACGAAACCGTGGAAGGCAACATCTATTTTCCGCCGGAATCCCTGCGCTGGGAATACTTCCAGCCCAGCTCCACCCACACCACCTGCCCCTGGAAAGGACAAGCCAGCTACTACACCCTGGTGGTCAACGGCCAGGAGAACAAAGACGCCGCCTGGTACTACCCGGATCCCAAGCCGGCTGCAGCCAACATCCGCGGCTACGTGGCCTTCTGGAAGGGCGTCGAGGTAGAACTCTAGCCGAGCCGAGTTGCCAACTGAGTATGATGGAGAAGAATTGGAGGGGCAATGCGATGCTGACCGATGGCCAGATTCCACGCAGCCCAACCCGCTGGGCAAGCAGGTGGTGTTGGGCCGGCTTGAGCCTCCTGTTGCTCGGTTGTGGCCCGGCAGGGTTTCGCACGCCGCGCCCCACGCTGGCCGGCAGCGGCCTCAACAGTATCTTCCCCGATGGGGAGCCTTCCTTCAGCGGGGATGGTCGCTACCTGGTGTTTTCCTCCGCCCGCGGCGGCAGCCAGGATATTTTTCTCTACGACACGGTGGAACAGCGGCTGGTGGACTTGCCCGGCCTGAATTCCAGCGACGTGGCCGCCACCTCGCCCGACATTAGCGCCGACGGCCGCTACATCGTTTACGTGTCCAATGCGCTGGGCAAATCGGAGATTTTTCTCTACGACCGCCAAACCCGCCGCGTTGAGAATATCAGCAGCCGGGTACCGGGAGATGTGCGCAACCCCACCATCAGCGGCGATGGCCGCTTTATCGCCTTTGAGAGCAACGGTCGCGGCCAGTGGAACATCGAGATCTTCGACCGTGGCCCGGCAGCGGCCACACGGCCCTCTGCCCCCAGCTCTTCTAATGCCGGCAGCAATCCCTAAGGGGATTCAGGAATAGCCAACCTGGACTTGTCGCATGCTCGCTGCCTTCGCCCAACGACTGGAGCCGCTGCACTCCAATGTCTTTGACCAGCTAGACCAGGCCAAGTGGGAGGCGCGCCGGTCGGGCTTGGATGTCATCGACCTTTCTTTGGGCTCCTCAGACCTGCCCCCGCCCCCGGAAGCGCTGGCAGCCATTCAGAGGGCCCTGGCAGATCCCTCCACCTATGGCTACACCCTGTTCCACGATACGGCCGAGTTTCGCGCCGCCTGCGCCCAATGGTATCTCAGGAAGTTCGGCCTGGAGATCGACCCAGAAACTGAGGTGCTGCCGCTGATCGGATCCCAGCAGGGAACGGCTCTCCTACCGCTGGCCCTGCTCAATCCCGGGGATGTTGCTTTGATCACCGACCCGGGCTACCCCTCCCATGGGGGCGGGATCCATCTGGCGGGCGGGATCCCCTACTATCTGCCCCTGCGGGCGGAAAACCGCTTCCTGCCCCAGTGGGATGAGATCCCGGCGGAGATCTGCCGTCGGGCGCGGCTGTTGGTGCTGAGCTATCCCCACAACCCCACCACCGCCACCGTCACCCCAGAGTTTTGGCAGGAGACGCTGCAATTTTGTCAGCAGCACGATATCTTCCTGGCCCATGACTTTCCCTATGTGGACTGGCGTTTCGACGGCCAGGTGGCTCCCTCGGCGCTGCTGGCGGATCCCGGCAAGACCCGCACCATCGAGTTCTTTTCCCTCTCCAAGTCTTACCACATGGGGGGGTTCCGGGTGGCCTATGCCATCGGCAGCCGCGAGCTGATCCGAGCTTTGCGCCTGGTGAAGTCCACCATCGACTTCCACCCCTACCAGGGCATCCTGCGGGGGGCGGCGGCGGCCTTGGCAGCTCCCGACAGCTTTTTGGATCACTGGCGGCAAGTGTACCGCGAGCGACGGGATATAGCTGTGGCGGCTCTGCACCGCATCGGCTGGCCTGTGCCTTTGCCGGAGGCCACCATGTACCTGTGGGCGCCTTTGCCGGAGTTTTATCGCGGCTCTTCTGCCCAGTTTTGTTTGGACTTGGTGAGAGCCACAGGGGTTGCCCTGTCTCCAGGCTCTGGCTTTGGCCCCAGTGGGGAAGGCTATGTCCGCTTTGCTTTGGTGGCAGAGGGATCCCGTCTGGAGGAGGCGGTGGGACGGATCGAGGCGTTTTTGTCCCGGTGCATTTCCTAAATCCCAAACATCAATCCCAAACATCGAGCATCCAGCTCTCGGTTGGTTGTGCTCGCCCACCCTCGGGCAATCTAAGTCAGGATAAGAGTAAGAGTGTTATCCAAGTTGAGTGGGCATGGAGAAGGAAACGCTCGACAGTTTTTTGTCCATCCGTGGGGTGATGGGGGTGGCGCTCTTGAGTCGGGCAGGTCGCCCTTTCTTCTACCGCTCTTTTCAGGATTTGGATAGCCGACAGCAGCAAGCCCTTACCGAAGGGCTGTTTCAAGTTTTGCAGACCATGCCCCCAGGACTTGACTATTTTGACTTTCAGTTTGCCGAGCAGCGGGTTTTCGTTTACCCCCTTGGGCCGGAATGGGCGCTGCTGGTGGCGGTGAATGACGAGCTGGTGATGCCGGTTTACACCTTGGCCGTGAACCGCCTGCGAGCCGAGCTGCAACGGGATACGCCGAAGGGCCTGGCCACCTTGCGCCTGTTGACCAGCCAGGCGGAGACGGGTCGGAACCTTACCCAACCCAGCTCCACCCTAGCAGAAGGCAAGCCCACACCAAGGGAGGAGGCGACCCAGCCGGCAGCGACAGGCAGCCGCATGGAGATGGATGTCTTCGTGCAATCTCTCAATCGTCTTTGCCAGATCACAAGCGGCTATTTGGGCAAGGCGGTGATCGTCAACTATTGGAAGGCGACGCGGCAGGAAGTGGTGGAACGCCAGGGATCCTCAGCCGAGTGGCTCCATCAGTTCGAGATCGAGCGCAGCGGACAAATCCACTACAAGGGCACCCTCAAGGAGCTGGACGAATCTCAACAAAAGGTGCTGCGGGACTGGGTGCTGGCTTTTTTCCGCCGCTGCGAAGAGGTGATCCACGATTTTCGCAATTTAATCAAATCGGCGGAATTGCGCTTTTGACATGCTCCCTAAGGCCACAACACCCCCGCCCCGCAAAGGCTGGGCGGCTCTTGGCCGCGGAAAATCCAGGCTAAGCTATGACCATAGCCACCGTGGATCACGCTAGGTGCAGACGGGATCCCTGACCGAGGGTAGCTCCTCTGGTCACTGCGAACCGGTGCAGCGAGGATCTGCTTTGCTACCGCGATGCCACCGGATCCCTCGCTACCATCTGCTTACGGCACGCTAAGCGAAGGAGTTGCCATGCTGAGAATCGTCACCCAGCTAGCTGAGGCTGAAGCCGAGCTTAGACGGATCTCGGAGCGCACTCAGGCTGACCAGAACTTGCACCGCGAGGCAACCGTGCGGGAGATCCTACAAGCGGTACGCCGCCAGGGGGATCGCGCTCTCCTGGCCTACACGGCGGAGTTCGACCAGGTGGAGCTGAGCGTAGCCGAGCTAAAGGTGTCGGGGGCTGAGCTGGAGGCAGCCTACCAGGCGGTATCTCCGCAACTGCTATCGGCCCTGCGCTTGGCCAAACAGCGCATCGAAGCCTTTCACCGGCAGCGGGTGCCCAGCAGTTGGGTGAGCTTTCCCGGCCCCGAGATCGTCTTGGGCAAGCAGTACCGCCCGGTGGATCGCGCTGGCCTCTACATTCCAGGAGGGCGGGCCGCCTATCCCAGCACGGTGTTGATGAACGCCATTCCGGCCAAGGTGGCGGGGGTGCCCGAGATTGTCATGGTGACCCCGCCGGGATCCGACGGGCTGGGGGGCAAGGGGATCAGCCCGGCTATTTTGGTGGCCGCCCAAGAAGTGGGCATCCACACCATCTATCGCGTCGGCGGGGCCCAGGCTATTGGGGCCTTGGCCTATGGCACCGAGACCATCCCCAAGGTGGACGTGATCACCGGCCCCGGCAACATCTATGTGACGCTGGCCAAGAAGCTGGTCTACGGCACGGTGGGGATCGACTCGCTGGCGGGGCCTTCCGAGGTGTTGATCATCGCCGACGAGAGCGCCAATCCCCTCTACGTGGCTGCCGATCTGCTGGCCCAAGCGGAGCACGATCCCTTAGCAGCCGCGATCCTCCTGACCCCCGATCCCAAGCTGGCCCAACAGGTGCAGCAGGCTGTAACCACCCAGATGGAAGCCCACCCCAACCGTCTGCTGGTGGAGAAGGCGGTGGCCAACTACGGCCTGATCGCGGTGGTGCCGGATCTGGCCACAGCGGTCAACTTGTCCAACCAGTTTGCGCCGGAACACCTGGAGCTGCAGGTGGCGGATCCCTGGGCTCTGCTGGATCCCATTCGCCACGCGGGGGCGATCTTCCTGGGACACTACACCCCAGAAGCGGTGGGAGACTACCTGGCCGGCCCCAACCACACCTTGCCCACAGCGGGGGCGGCCCGCTACGCCTCAGCGCTGGGAGTGGAGACCTTCCTGAAGCACTCCAGCCTAATCCAGTACGGCTCGGCAGCCCTGCAGGAGGTGGCCGGCGCGATCCAAGCTCTGGCGCAAGCCGAGGGGCTGCCCGCCCATGGCCAGTCGGTACAGGTACGGCTGGCGGAGGAGCACTAACCTAGCCTAGACAGGGCTTGAACCGCAGTGAAGACGGAAGGTGGAGCAGATGGGGAGCCGGCTCAGGCAAAACTGGCTGGGGCAACTGGGGGGAGCCCTTGTGGCGGTTTGGATCGTCTGGGCGGAGGGGAGCGCCGCCTGGCCGAAGGACATAAAAGACATAATGTCGGCTGCCCCCGAAGCAATCTCTTCTCCTGCCTTGCCCATCCCGTGGGAGTGGGTATACGACTTGCAGGAGCAGGCGCGGCAACGGCAGTGTACGCTGGTGGGCCTGTTGCGCAGCCGGCCCCTGCCGGCCCCGGATCCCCAGTGGCAGGTGTACACTCGTCTGGATTTGGTTGCCACGCCTCAGACCAGTCGGTTGACCAGTGTGTTGTTTGCCAAGAACACTCGTACCCAAGCCTTGCAAGTGATCTATCAAGCTGCGGCGTCTGTGTACGACCCCGTTGAGCCATTGGATTTTGCCATGATCCTGCCTCTGGCCTGGCAGGACAACACCCTGCTGGCGCGGGAGTACGCAGGCTGGTTCCAGACCGACTTGAGCTGGGATCGGGCGGTGATCTGGCCCTTGCCCGCCGACTCGAACAGGATCCCACCGGTACAGGTTTGGGAGCCACCGCCGGCCCTGGGGTATGCCGAGCTGCTGGACTGGGATCCCCAGGCGCGAGGGCGGGTGCTGTTTGCCGTGGCCGATAGCCTGGAGGAGGTGCCGCGGCTGGTGAGCGTTGGCCCTGGTCAAGACTTGCTGTTGCGAGGGACGGCACCGCTGCCAACCTCCGAGCCTCCTCTCCCGCAAAAGGGCTGGACCAGCGCTACCCTCGCAGGGTCGGTACCCATTTGTCATGCCAACAACTTTGGGCTAAACATCAGGTAGTTCCTCCCCAGGGTTTTGGAGCTGCCGCCGATCTTTGGGGTGCTTAGGAGCCGAGGGGAGGATCTAGAGCAGCCCCTAGCGGGAGAGGGAGTAAGCATGCCTAGACCCCAAGTACGACGCGGCTGGCCTTTAGAGGCCTTTGTGGGCGATGTTATTGTCTGTACGCTGGAGGGATCCCATCTGGATCAGGTGACGGAGATCCGGATCAGCCCGGCGGGCAAGGGGATCCGGGTTAGCTTCGGGGATCCCTTGGGGCGCTCCCAAGAGCCGGTGCAGGCCACTGCCGAGGCGCTGACTGTGACTTTTGAGATCGATCCCAGCACCTACCCCGGCGAAAAGCGCATCGAGCTGATCTCGCCGGCAGGGCCCAGCGATCCCCTGCCGTTTTTGGTGATGATGTAGAGGCGCGCAGAGGGGAAGTGAGTCATGGCGTTGGCAACTGCCTCGACCGACTTGGGCGCGCTGCTGCTGGGAGTGGGCCTGTTGCTCCTGGTGGGAGGCTGGGCCTGGCGGCTGCGGCGACAGCAGCGAGCTGCTCCCCCAGACTCGACAACTGTTTTGCCGGCAACGGCGATTGACCTCTCTGCCCTTACGGCGGAACAGGCGGCCCAACTGCAGCCCTTCGAGCAGGCGGTGGGAGATCGGCCGCGGGATCCCATTGCCTGGTACAACCGCGCCACCACCCTCGACCAAATGGGGCAGGCCCAAGCCGCCCTGGCCAGCTACGACCGGGCCCTGCAGCTGAAGCCGGATTTTCCCGAAGCCTGGAACAACCGCGGCTCTCTGCTGGACGATCTCGGCCGTCACCAGGAGGCGCTGGCCAGCTACGAGCGGGCTTTGCAACTGAGGCCGGATTTTTTCGAGGCCCGCTTTAACCAGGCCAACACGCTGCGGCAACTGGGCCGCTACCAAGAAGCGCTACGCGCCTACGAGCAGGTTCTCACCTTCCGCCCCGACAGCGGGGAAGCCTGGCATCTGCACGGGCTGACCTTGGCCTCCTTAGAGCGGTGGCAGGAGGCGGTGAACAGCTACGACAAGGCCCTGGCCATCAATTCCAGCGATCCCCGGGTTTGGCAAAGTCGCGGGCTGGCCCTGGTGCACCTGGAGCGCTACGCCGAGGCTCTGGCCAGCTATGAACGGGCTCTGCAACTGGGATTGGAGTCGGCCTCTCTCTGGGCCGGCCACGCCCTCGCCCACCACCGCCTGGGCAACTGGATGGAAGCTCTCAACAGCTACGACCGCGCCCTGCAGCAGGATCCCCGGCGTTCTCAGATCTGGGTGCAGCGCGGCCTGGTGCTGATGGACTTGAACCTCTACGGGCTGGCCATCCAGAGTTTTGACCGAGCCCTGCAGATGGATCCCGACGATGCCGAGGCCCACTACGCCAAAGCCTGCTGCTGCGCCTGGGAAGGCCAGGTGCCCCAGGCCCTGCAAGCCTTGGAGCAAGCCCTGCGCCTGCAGCCGGAACGCTACCGCCCCTTGCTCGCCTCTGAGCCCTATTTCGACCTCATTCGCGGTGAGCCGAGCTTTACGGCCTTCCTGACAGCCCTCTCCGGCCTTGGAACCGACACGAACTCTACCTCCCTGACGCGAACGGCTCCATCCTCTGCTTCCTAGATTTCTTCTGAGGTTCCAAAGTGAGCCAGCAGCAGCAATCCGGCGATTCCGCCAAATGACGGAGAGAAATTCGGCTCTTTTGCTGAAGAAAGCTGCTGATTTTCCGTAGGGATGCTGTTGCTTGCGGCGGAAAACCCAGTAAACTAAGAACGCTCCAGCTCCTGGCAGATCTCGGAGGCAAGCTGTGTTCTTGTTAACATCTGGTAGCATTTTCACGGCTACAACCTGATACTGTCTGCCTGCAAGCTTCTTCGCGGTTGGTTCCAGCAGAAGTCTGGCCTAGGGAGCATGACTCTAGTCAATGATATGCTGGACTATACTGAAAATAATGTACAATATGTTCAGTATGGCTGCTTGGTATGGCTAGGTATGTAAAACCGAGAGAAGCGGCGGATTATTTTGGGGTGTGTCTCCACACCTTGAGGCGATGGGAACAGAAAGGCTGGATCCATGCAGTACGTACACCATCCGGTAGGGCGAGAAGGTATGACCTCGACAGCTACATTGGCCTCCGGCCCGCTGACGCGAACAGAGCACCCAAGAAGGACAAACGAGTCGTTTTGTACGCCCGAGTTAGCAGTCGAGGGCAGAAACCAGACTTGGAGAGACAGATTGCAAGACTGGTTGACCTCTATCCTGGAGTCGAAGTGGTCGGAGAGGTTGGCGGCGGTCTCAACTTCAAAAGACCAAAGTTCCTTGCCTTATTGGAACGAGTTCGTGCGGGAGATGTCGGAACAATTGTGGTCGCTCACCGGGATCGACTCTGCCGGTTTGGATTTGAGTTCGTTGAGTGGTACTGCCGTCAATACGGGTGCGAAATCTTGGTTCTCGATGACGATCACCTTTCTCCCCAACAGGAACTGGTTGAGGATATCCTCACCATCCTGCACTGCTTCAGCAGTCGGCTCTACGGACTCAGAAAATACCGGGCTGCAATCGAGAAAGATACGGATTTATCCGGAGCCAGCGCTGGCTAAAGTTTGGAAGCGGTGGCAAGCGGCGTGCCGGTACTGCTACAACCAAGCGATTGCCTATCAGCGTCAGCATGGTGCCCCAAAAACGGCCAGAAAGCTGCGGGATATCATCCTGCGCTCCGACCTGCCTGGGTGGGTAAAGGACGCCCCCTGCCACATCAAGCAGAACGCGGTCGTCGAGGCGTGGTTGGCGTTTCGCCGAAGCAAAGACGCGAGGTTTCGCAGTGTGCGGGACAGGTCGCATACGCTGCAATTCAACGCCGGCAACTTTCGCAATGGGACGTGGTATCCGAAACTCACCCGAGGTTTGGCGTTCCGTGCATCCGAGGAGATGCCCAGAGAGTGGGTACGTGGAACTGAGCTAATGCGGGTGAAAGACAGATGGTATGCCATCTTTCCTGAGCCCGTGAACGAGCAGTGTTCGTTAGCAAAGGGGGTGATCGCACTTGATCCTGGAGTAAGAAGCTTCCTTACAGGGTTTGATGGGGCGGGCTTTGTAGATATCGCCAAGGGAGACTTTGGCAGGATCGTTCGGCTGTGCTACCACCTAGACGATCTGCAATCTAGGCTGAGTAAAGCACCGCGACCCAAGCGTAGGCGAATGCGGCAAGCGGCGTTTCGTCTGCGGGAGAGAATCAGGAACTTGGTGGACGAGTGCCATCGCAAGGTAGCGGCGTTCCTAACGGATAACTACCGATTGATATTCCTCCCCACTTTCGAGTCAGCCAAGATGGTTGCCAAGGCAGGGAGGAAGTTTGGTAGCAAGACAGCAAGGGCGATGCTCACCTGGGCGCACTATCGGTTCAAGCAGCTCCTGAAGTTTCAAGCCAAGAAGAAAAACGTGGTTGTCGTGGAAGTATCGGAAGCGTACACCAGCAAAACCTGTACCAAGTGCGGGCACATTCACACTAAGTTGGGTGGCGCAAAGGTGTTTAGATGCCCAAAGTGCAACCATAGGCTACCACGAGATTGGCAAGGCGCTCTGGGTGTTATGCTCAGGGCTTTGCGGGATACCGCCATCCTGTTCAGCAGTGGGCAGGATGCTATCGCTGCACCGTTGAGCGATAATGCTTAGCAGTGTTCAGCGTAAATGTATCAGAATGGGGGTCGCCTGGCATCCTCTGCCTTTGAGTTGTTTGGGTGCTGAATCCAACCTTGAATGGCTTCAGCTCAAAAAGAAAAAAAGTAGTTGTCTATGCTAACGGCTCCTCAGCAGCCTTCTCTCGACGACTCCGAGCCGCCGGCGCCATCGACAGCCGCGGCTCCCCTGTTTTCTGCCAAAGCTGGTGCTGGGGATTCTGGATCCGGAGCTGTGGGTGCGTCTATGGCATCCAAATATGAAGATGTTAAAGCTCAAACTGCTGCACTGTTGCGACTCTACCACCAGACTCGGGATCCAGCCCTGCGCAACCGGCTGGTGGAAATAAACCTGGGCTTGGTGCGCAAAGAAGCCCACCACTGGCGTAACCAATGCGACGAAGGATACGACGACTTGGTGCAAGTGGGTTGCATAGGGCTCATCCAAGCCATCGAGCGCTTCGATATCAGCCGCGGCCTGGCTTTTAGCTCCTTTGCCATGCCCTACATTCGCGGAGAAATTCAACACTACCTGCGAGACAAAAGCCCAACAATACGGATCCCACGCCGCTGGGCGACGCTGCAGCGACAAGCCAAGAAGGTGATCGCGCGCCTGAGACAAGAATTGGGCCGTTCTCCTTCTGAGGCGGAGGTGAGGGAAGCCCTACAACTGACGGAGCAGGAATGGCGAGAGCTGGAGCTGGCCCAACAAAACAGCCTTTTGCTCAGCCTAGATGCTCCCGTACAAGTTGAAGAAGACAGCGTTGCTTTGGGGGATACCATTCCCGATCAGCGCTACCGCAGTTTTCAACTGGCCGAAGAAGATCGCATCCGCCTGCAAAATGCCTTGGCCAAGCTGGAGGAGCGCACCCGACAGATTTTGGAATTTGTTTTCTTCTACGACCTCACCCAAAAAGAAACAGCAGAGCGGCTGGGGATCAGTGCCGTTACCGTTTCCCGACAGGTTAAAAAGGGCCTGGAGCGCTTGGCTAAGCTGCTGAGTCAGGACATTTTTTAGGGCGTTGCCGAGAAGGAAGATCCCTGGGCTTCGCGACAGTCTCCAGCGCTTTTCCAGGCAGATCTGAACCCTCTCCCAAAGTGGAGATCAAGGCGACAAAGAGCCTCACAACGACTTTCCCGTAGTCCAAGGCTTTGGTTACTTCAATATCAGTGCAGTATCCTGGTCGAAATAGCTGTAACTTGTGTCTTCGCTTTAATCTTTTTTGTCTCGAGCTTTGTCTGAAGCTTGATCTTTGTCTTGGGAACAATTTGCTCCCCGGTTCTGCAGTTGGCTTAGTTGGGAGCGCACCTGCAAGGCAATTTGCAAAGCAGCATCCAAAAGCTGCGACTGTTCGCTGGCCTGTTCTCTTAGCTGGAGCGCAGTCAGAGCTGCCAGCTCGTCGCCGAAGAACTCCCTTTGCTGCTCAATAAAGTCTTTGTTCTGCCGCAAGATCCGTTCAGTTTTCAAGGCGCGGATTAGGTCGCTGCGAGTCAGCTTCAGAGCCTCGATGATCTGATCCCGCTGGGGCAGCTTGGCCTCAGGATTGCCCGCCTCTACCAATTCATCGTTGATGTGAATGGCTTGAATGAGCCGATTGTAGCGATCTACTTCTTCTAGCAAGTTCAGCAAGAGCGGCATGCGGCGGCTGCGGAAAATCCAATAGGCTTGGCCCAAAGCGGCAATGGCTGTCAGGATTCCCCATTCCACCAGCCAACTTTCCCAACTGCTGCGCAGGCCAGGGATCAAAATTCGCCCCACCAAGGTCAGCAGGGATCCCCCTGACCAAAAGGTCAAGAAACGGCAGAACAAATCCAGCACCAACAGCAGGCCCAGCAGATCCCAAAAGGCGGAGAACTGGCGCAGCCAGTCTTTCCAGCGACGGATAGGCCGAGGTCGGTACAGCCAGGCTATGGGTACCCCAGAAAGGTTTTCCACCAGAAAAGGGGAAATGACCAGCTCTTGTAAATCCCGCCGCATGGCCATGGACTCTGCCAAGGGCTAAGTTTTCCACCCAATTCTACTGCCGGCACCTGAGATCCTGCTGAGATCCCTTCTCAGGGGTAAAAGCTGGCCAAAGAGGAGACAAGCAGGGTGAGTAGCCCAACTACGCCAACTGAAGGCACCTCTGGTTGAAGCGGAAAACTTTGCGGTCAAGTCGCGATTTTTGTGGGTTTCTCTTCCGCGGCCCAAAGCGGGTCCATGTCCAGGTAACGCCGGAAAGCCCAGTCCTCCGTGGCCCTCAGCATCACCACCGTGGCCAGATTCACCAGGCTCCCCTCGCCGGGGAAACTCCGCCGCTTCACCTCACGGATAAGCCGCTCCAGCACATTCGTGCTCTTGATGTGCCTCTGGTGGCCGCTGGGAAAGTCCAGGTAGGTCAGGGCCTCCCCCAGACCCTGGGCAAACACCTCCACCGCCCGCTTAAACCCGTACACAAACGCTTACACATAGCATACTGTCAGCGAAGTATTCGCTAACTGTATCGTTGCATACTGTCAGCTTGGCTAATGCAACTTTATTTTATGCTTTCCACCAGGGTCGGACCTGAAGTCCGACTCGGAAGGAGGAACACATGGGAAAAGGCTGGAGGTTACTAGGGGTACTGCTAGGGGTACTGGGGGTGGTTAGCTTGGTGGGTCTGAGCCTCGCCCAAGGCCTTGCCCAAGGCGAGGTCAAGGTGGGCGTACTCCACTCCCTTACCGGCTTGGTGGAGCAGAAACTAGAGTTCGCCTGGAACTTCGCCCAAAGATTTTACATAATGGACCGGGGACGTGTGATCCTGGAGGGTCGGACCTCGGAGGCCAGTCCGGAGACGGTGGGTCGGCTGATCAGCTTGTAGGAGAGGCCATGCGGTTGACCGAACGCGAGATCGATAAGCTCCTGATTTTCCTGGCGGCCGAAGTCGCCCGACGCCGCCTTGCTCGGGGACTCAAGTTGAACCACCCCGAGGCGGTGGCCTTGATCACGGCGGAGGTACTGGAGGGTATTCGCGAGGGTAAAAGCGTGGCTGAGCTAATGGACCTGGGAGCCCAGGTATTGAAACGGGAGGACGTAATGGACGGAGTGGCGGACATGATAGAAGAGGTTCAAGTAGAAGGCACCTTTCCCGACGGGACCAAGTTGGTAACGATCCACAAGCCTATTCGCTAGGGGGTAAAAATGCGGCCGCGGCCCTTTTTGCCTTGCTGGCCTCAGGGAGGCTTTTTTGGGAGATCTTGGTGCGAGGTGAATCGTGATTCCCGGAGAAATCTTCACCGAGTCAGGGGAAGTGGAACTCAACCCCGGCCGCCGCACGGTCCGCCTCGAGGTGGCCAATACTGGGGACCGTCCTGTTCAGGTGGGCTCCCACGCCCATTTCTTTGAGGTCAACCGCGCCCTTCGCTTTGATCGAGAAAAGGCCTATGGGTTCCGCCTCAACATCCCCGCTGGAACGGCTGTGCGATTCGAGCCTGGGGAGACCAAGGTGGTGGAACTCGTAGAGATAGCGGGTCTTAGGAGGGTTTACGGTATGAATGCCTTGGTCATGGGCTCCTTGGAAGAGAAGCGGGCGGAGGCGCTCCGTGCAGCTCGGGAAAGGGGGTTCCTATGAGGCTTTCCCGGGAAGCCCGTGCTCGCCTTTATGGACCCACAGTAGGGGATCGGATCCGCCTGGCCGATACCAATCTGATCCTGGAGGTGGAAGAGGATTGGACCCTGCCCCCAGGAGAGGAGGCGGTCTTCGGCGGAGGAAAGACTGTCCGGGACGGCATGGCCCAGTCTCAGAGGAGCCGGTCGGAGGGAGCCCCCGATCTGGTGATTACCAATGCGGTGGTCCTGGACTGGTGGGGTGTTGTCAAGGCAGATGTGGGTGTCCGGGATGGGCGCATTGTGGCCTTGGGTAAGGCGGGCAATCCGGACATCATGGACGGCGTTACGCCGGGCTTGGAAATCGGTCCAGGAACAGAGGTCATCTCTGGCCAAGGTCGGATCCTCACCCCCGGAGGTATTGATGTCCATATCCACTTCATCGCTCCCCAGCAAGCTTGGGAGGCCCTCTTTAGTGGCATAACCACCATGACCGGGGGAGGTACCGGACCGTCCGAAGGAACCAAGGCCACCACCTGTACCCCGGGCCCTTGGTATATCCACCGGATGTTGGAGGCCCTCGAGGGGCTACCCCTTAACTTCGGTTTGCTGGGGAAAGGGAACGCCTCCTCGCCCCAGGCGCTGGAGGAACAGATCCTGGCCGGTGCTATCGGGCTCAAGATTCACGAGGATTGGGGGGCTACCCCCGCCGTTATCGACACCGCTCTGACCGTGGCCGAGGCCTACGATGTCCAGGTGGCCATTCACACGGATACTTTGAACGAGAGCGGTTTTGTAGAGGATACGCTGGCGGCCTTCAAGGGGCGAACCATCCACACCTTTCACTCGGAGGGGGCCGGGGGAGGCCATGCCCCGGACATTCTCAGGGTAGTGGGGTACCCCAACGTGCTCCCCTCTAGCACCAATCCCACCATGCCTTACACGGTGAACACCCTTGACGAGCACCTGGACATGCTAATGGTGTGCCACCATCTAAGCCCCAATATCCCCGAAGACGTGGCCTTTGCGGAGTCCCGCATCCGACCCGAGACGATGGCAGCGGAGGATGTTCTCCATGATCTCGGAGCCATTAGCATGATGACCAGCGATTCCCAGGCCATGGGACGCGTGGGGGAGGTGATCCTAAGGACATGGCAGACAGCCCATAAAATGAAAGAGGAGCGGGGTCCACTACCGCAAGACAGCACGAGGAACGACAACTTCCGCATCCGGCGATACCTGGCTAAATACACCATCAACCCGGCCATCGCCCACGGGATCGCTGAGTATGTGGGGTCCATAGAGCCCGGAAAGTACGCGGACTTGGTCCTGTGGCATCCGGCTTTCTTCGGCGTCAAGCCCGATCTAGTTCTCAAAGCTGGCTTTATCGTTGCTACGCCTATGGGAGATCCCAACGCCTCCATTCCCACCCCTGAGCCCGTCCGTTATCGCCCCATGTTTGCTGCTTTTGGCAAAGCGCTGACGCGAGTCTCGTTTACCTTTGTCTCCCAAGCCGCCCTGGAGAGGGGGGGGCTTCCGGCCGGGCTAAACCGTACTCTGCTTCCGGTACGGAAAACCCGGGGGCTCACTAAGAAGGATATGCGACTTAACGATGCCTTGCCCCAGGTAGAGGTGGACCCGGAGACCTATAGGGTTTTGGTGGATGGGGAGGAAATAACCAGCGAGCCTGCCAAGATCCTGCCTTTGGCCCAGAGGTACTTCCTTTTCTAGGAGACTTATGATCAAGACCTACGTGGTGACCCATCTTAGAAAGATGGAGGAGGGCATCCCTGAGGGGTTACAAGTGGTAGACTTACCCATGACCTCGGAGGAGCGTACCCAGGTGCGCCGGCGCTTGGAAACGCCAAGCGGCCTTGTCCTGAACCTGGCCCTGCCTACAGGAACTGTGCTTCAGCCAGGGCAGATTCTCTGTGTGGTAGAGGGTGTGGCCTACCGGGTAGTAGCAGCTCCGGAGGAGGTTCTCGTCATTTATCCCAGAAGTCTCAAGGAAGCGGCTCAAGTGGGCCACCTCATCGGCAATCTTCACCGCCCCATAGACCTTTCAGGGGAGGTGATTGCGATCCTCTACGATGCCGCTTTGGAAGAGCGGTTACGGAACCTTGGTTTGGTAGTGGTTAGGGAAATGCGCTCTTTCGCCAAGACCCCTCTGCCTGGGCATAGCCACTAGCGCTCCATGAAGGAAGTAACCCTCCTCAGGCTTTTCCAACTCGCTGATACGGCCTTCCCGGTAGGAAGCTTTGTGCACTCCTACGGCTTGGAATCCTACGCGGCCGTTGGATTGGATCCTGGAAGGATACCCGATCTGATCCTCGCTGACCTTCGGCTTGGGCAGCTTCGTTTGGATCTAGCCGCCTTGGTGCTGGCCTTTGAGAAGAGTCCCGACCTCGAGGCCCTGCAACGGCTTAACGCCCTGCTTACCGCATGGAAGCCGGTACGGGGGGCCAGAGAGGCCAGCCTGCAGGTAGGAAGACGCGTTCTGGCGCTTCTAGGCCGTCTATATCCCAACCTGCCTTGGCCACCCTTACGGGAAGGGCATCAAGCAGTAGCCTGGGGTATTGCGGGAAAAATGCTGGGGCTTGAGCGGGAACCTCTGGCCCTGGCCTTCCTGCACACTTCCGTACAAGCTTTGCTTTTGGCCGGAACCCGGGTGTTCGCGTTGGGAGCTGAGCGTGCCCAACACATGCTTTGCTCCCTTCACTCTTCCATGGCCAAAACGGTGCAAGAGGTACTCCGCAACCCTGATGAGGCGTTGTTTGCCGCTACGCCTGCCTGGGACCTGAGAGCGCATCAACAGGACTTCCTATGGACCAGGCTGTTTCAGAGCTAAGGAGGGGGATTGTGAAACCGGTAAAAATCGGTGTGGCCGGGCCTGTCGGCTCAGGGAAAACCGCCCTTATAGATCGGCTGGCCAAAGCCATGCGGGATCGCTACAACCTTGCGGTGATCACCAACGACGTCTACACCTATGAGGACGCCGAATTCCTTGTGCGCTCGGGGGCTCTTCCCCCCGAGCGGATCGCAGGGGTGAGGACGGGAGGATGCCCTCATACGGCCATTCGCGAAGACCCTGCAGCCAACCAGGAGGCGGTGGAAGCCATGCTGGCCCGCTTCCTCGATCTGGACATCCTTTTTTTGGAATCAGGGGGGGATAATCTCGCTGCTTCCTTTAGCCCAGAACTGGTGGACGTGTGGATCTATGTGATCGATGTGGCTGCGGGAGACAAGATTCCCCGCAAGGGGGGCCCGGGCATTGAAAAAAGCCATCTCCTGGTGATCAACAAGATCGATCTTGCCCCTTTGGTTGGGGCCGACCTTGGGGTCATGGAGCGGGATACGCGGCTCAAACGGGGTTCACGTCCTTGGGTGTTTACCAACCTCAAGACGGGGGAAGGGCTGGATAGCGTGGTGGAGTGGATCCGACGGGAGGTCCTCTTTGAGGGAGACTGAGGCGTCCCCACCAGCTTTGGTTAGCCAATTTTTGGTTAGCCAATTGGAATTGGAGTTCATCGCTATCGGCGGCCGGACCCACCTGCGTAGGGCTTACAGCCGCGGTGCCCTCAAAGTGCTAAGGCCCTTTCCCTATGGGGAAGGCCTGGTGTTGCAGCTTTTGACCCTTGGCCCTGGCCTTATGGGAGGGGACCAGGTGGAGATCCGGGTTCATGTTGCTCCGGGGGCCAAGGTAATCCTCCTCAACCAATCGGCGACCAAGGTTCTCCCTGCCCGGGGGTATCGACCGGTGGTTCAGAGGCTCCTTTTTCGGGTGGAAGGCTTTTTGGAGTACTACCCCGGCCTCACCATTCCCCACCCCGCCTCGGCCTTGGACCAAAGGATGGAGGTGAGTTTGGGAACGGAAGCGTCTTTTAGCTGGATGGAAATGTATGCCCTAGGGAGATTAGCTAGAGGAGAAGTGGGAAAGTTTAAGTGGATTCGCGCCCGAACGGCGATTTTCGGCCAGGTTCCCTTTTATATGGACGCTTTGGAGCTCCTTCCTGAGGAGCTGGGTCCAAACCACCCAGGGGTTCTAGAGGGTCACCCCTACCTTGTGTGCGGTTTCTGGAACTGGGAAAGTCACCCCTTCTTTGAGGAAACGGAAAACGGGCTTCTAGGAGTGGGGCTTACCGCGTTCAGGCACTCTTTTCTTAGGGGGATTGGGAACAAGGAGGTGACCCAGAGGGCCCTAAAGATTTGGAGTCAGGAAAGAGCCTTAAGGGGGCTTCCAGCCGTAGACGTAATGCGCTATAGCAGCGCCCTTTAAAGGGCGCTGCCTGGCCGCTTGATCGTGTAAGAGGCTGTCGTAAAAGTCCTCCACAGGTCAAGTCGCGATTTTTGTGGGTTTCTCTTCCGCGGCCCAAAGCGGGTCCATGTCCAGGTAACGCCGGAAAGCCCAGTCCTCCGTGGCCCTCAGCATCACCACCGTGGCCAGATTCACCAGGCTCCCCTCGCCGGGGAAACTCCGCCGCTTCACCTCACGGATAAGCCGCTCCAGCACATTGGTGCTCTTGATGTGCCGCTGGTGAACCCCGGGAAAGTCCAGGTAGGTCAGGGCCTCCCCCAGACCCTGGGCAAACACCTCCACCGCCCGCTTAAACCGGTCCCGGTAGCGCTCAACGAACCCCCGGGCCAGAGATTCCGCCGTGCCCCGCCGCCGCGCCACAAACACCTCCTGGAGGGAGCCGCTCCGACTGCGGCACATGAGCTAAAACGTTCCGCATAAAGTGCACCACGCACCGCTGCCAGCTGGCCCCAGGAAGCTCCGCCATCACCGCTTGGCGGATGGAAGGGTGGTCGTCGGAAATGACCAGCCTCACCCCATGAAGCCCCGCTCCACCAGGCCCTTCAGCAGGTTCCTCCAGGCCTCCTCCTCCAGGCGCTGGGCTACCCTGGAGACCGCGTCCTTACCGATGCGCACCCGGGACACGCCCTCCGTGATGGCCGCTACCTTGCGGGTGGAGACCCCTTGCAGGTACATCTCCAGCACCGCCTCTGCTTTGGGGCCCCTACCCCAAATGAACCGCTACCTCCCCGGTCATCCGCTTGTACCGCTCAAAGACCTCGGTCAGGAAAGTCCCCTCCCGGTCCCGGGGTACCCGGAGCTGGGCGATCCTGCCCGCCGGCGTGATGAGGTCCCGGGTGTAGTAGCCGTTCCGCTCCCCGCGGCGGCTTGGGGTGCGCTCACGGTAACCCGCAGCCAGGTGCTCGGTCATTTCTTCTTCCAACACCTGCTCGTTCGCGTAAGCGGTGCGGAGCACTATGACGGCCTTGACCCCTTCCCGGATGCGCCGGCTGATCTCCTCCTTGGTCAACCTCTTGAGCTCCTCTCGGTCCATTCCGCCCTCCATGCTTAACCCACAAAATACGCGACACTACCAACTTTGCCCCTTACGGGCAGGCGATCTACCCTGCTCCCGACGACAAGCCTTTCGACAGCTCAGATGCCCAGTTGTTTTTGAATCAGGGCCAGCCCCGCTTTTACCTCATGCGCCTGCCCCGCCGCGGCCTCAAGTTTAGCCAAATAACCCGCCACACCCGTTGCACCCAGTGCCTGGGATCCCTGCACGGCAAGGAGTGGTTTATCGCCGTCGCGCCGCCCGCCGACGAGCTGCAAGTGGACGAGATTCAGGCTTTTCGGGTGCCCGGCGATCGCTTTATCAAACTGGAGATGGGCACCTGGCATGCCGGCCCCTACTTCGACCACGAGGAGTTCATCGATTTCTATAATCTGGAGCTGGCCGACACCAACCTCACCGACCGCGAGACGATCAACCTGCTCCAGACCTACAACCTGGAGTTTCAGATCGTCCCCTGAAGGCGGATCCCTGCAGTCTCGGCAAAAAAATCGATGTAGTCTTTACGCTTGAGCGCGGAAAGAGGTGCGGGGATCCGCAGCTACGCTATAGGAAGGGGCAGAGGCTGAACTCAGGTTCTAGCCCTAGAGGATCCGGCTGAGTTGGGTGAGCATTTCTTGACTGGGGTTCGAGTTCTGCCCTTGCCGACAGAAGTCTCGGCACAGCAACTTGTTGGGCCAGGTGATAGAACAGGGTCAAACCTGGCAGCGTTTTGGAGGTTTGTTGCGATGGCCGCACTCCAACTCAACAAGGTGAGCCGCCAGCTCTTGGGGGCTCTGGCCCTGTTCCTGTGCCTGGGACTGTTGTCTGCCTGCGACGAGGGTAGCAGCAGCACCGTCAGTCCCCCCAGCCTCACGCCCACTCCCACCCCCGCTGGTCGGTAAGCCCACAGGATCTTGCATGCCTTGGCAGCGGCTGCCCAGTTTGCAGCAAGTCTGGGCAGGGATGGTTTTGAGTCTGCTCTGCCTTTTTCTGTTGGCAGCCTGCGGCGGTGGGGAGGGATCCCTTACTGCGGTGGGGCCCCCTCCGGCAGGGGAGCTGCCCATCGCCGGTTTCTTGTGCCAGTTGGATCGCCAGACCCGCAGCTTTGCCGGCCCCATCTATGCCGAGCAGCCTCAGGCTGCCACCTGCAATCCCGGTCGCCTCACCCCGGCAGCAGCCCAAAAGATGATGGATCGGCTCAACTTTCTGCGGCTGTTGCACGAGTTGCCGCCGGTGAAGCTCAATCCCGAATTCTTGGAGGCCGCTCAGCAGGCGGCCCTGATGCAGGTGGCCAATGGCGCCCTCAGCCACCAGCCGCCCCCCTCTTGGCGCTGCTTTACCCCTGCTGGGGAGGCGGGATCCCGCTTCAGCAACCTGGCGGTTGGGCCCATCCTAGAGCTGAACGGCCCCGATCCAGGCCGGGTGTTGGCGCGCCAGGTGGATATCTACTTTGCCGAGCCGGGCCGAGAGAACTTTGTAGATGTGGGGCATCGCCGCTGGAACCTCTATCCCCAATATGCCCAAGGAGCCTACGGCATCGTCTTTGACCCGCGGGCCGGGCGGGTGACCCAGGCCAATGCCAATTGGGTCTTCGGCTTTGACGAGTCGGTACCGGATCCCGAGTTTATTGCTTTCCCCGAAAGAGACGGCTACCTGTACCGTCTGGAGGGCTTTTCCGGCCAGCCCTTGTCTGCCTACCGCTGGTCTTTCTCGGTGCCCAGCCGCGGCGGCCTGTCTGACCTCAGCCAAGCCCAAATCCGCATCACCGATGCCGTCACAGGTGAGCCGGTGCCCGTTGGAGATATCCGGGTTGGGGATCCCGCCTTTGGCCTGGAAACTTTGACCTACTCCGTGGGTTCGATCCAGCCCAATCGCAACTACACCTTTGAAATTAGCGGCATTCGCCTCAACGGTGGCCCCCCCCGCAGCTACCGCTACACCACCGCTCTCTACGACTGCGATCCCCAAACTTCCCAACGGCCCGCACCCCTCACTGAAGGGCTGGGGATCCCGCCCCGTCTGCTCTGGCAGATGGAGCCTTTCAACTCTTTCAACCCTCTCAACCCTCTCAACTAGCTTTTCCTCACCCCTAGCCCCTTTCCCAAAGGGGAAAGAGGGGTCTGCTGCTGATACATTCACGCTGAACTCTCCTGAACATGGTTCAGGAAAGAAGCGATCGCATCCTGCCTATCTCTGAGCAGGAAGGCGGTATCCCGCAAAGCCCTGAGGAATACCCCCCGAGCGCTTTCCCCCTTCACTTCCCGGCAACCGTTGCGGTGGACTCAAGGATCAGGGGGAAACTTGGTCTACTATATCCCTCTCAATGACTTTTGCCAAACCGCCTAAAGCTCAGTAAATTCAGCAAAGTTCAGGGTTTTGGGGGTTAGAGGCATGCTCCTGGAAGACTGACTTTATGCATAAAGCGCAATTCGAGAATGACAAAACTGCATAACCTGTTACAAAGTGTAACTGCCAATACCAAAGTTAACGGTTCGTCATCGCTAGGGTAGCTAGTGTTCACCCCACGGCAGCGATCATGGCGAACCAATTTGAACGCCTCAAAAGCGAAAAGGATGGGCTGGCGGTCAAGGCCGAGCTGGAGGCGTTTGCCCGGATGGGTTGGGAGAACATTCCTGAAGACGACCGGGATCACCGCCTCAAGTGGCTGGGGATCTTCTTTCGCAAGCGCACCCCAGGTCAGTTCATGCTGCGGCTGCGCCTGCCCAATGGGATCCTAACCAGCGGCCAAATGCGGATGTTGGGCGCAATCATCCACCCCTATGGAGAACAGGGCGTAGCCGACATCACCACCCGGCAGAACCTGCAACTGCGCGGCATCCCCATTGAAGAAATGCCCCAGATCCTGGGCTACCTGAAAGAGGTAGGCCTGACCAGCATCCAGTCGGGCATGGACAACGTGCGCAACATCACGGGATCCCCTCTGGCCGGTATTGACCCGGATGAGCTGATCGATGTGCGCGGTCTCACCCGCAAGGTGCAGGACATGGTTACCAACAACGGCGAGGGCAACCCTTCCTTCAGCAACCTGCCGCGCAAGTTCAACATCGCCATCTGCGGTTGTCGCGACAACTCCGTGCATGCGGAGATCAACGACCTGGCCTTTGTGCCCGCCTTCAAAAATGGCCGCCTGGGCTTCAACGTCCTGGTGGGCGGCTTTTTCTCGGCTCGCCGCTGCGCCGAGGCAATTGGCCTAGATGTCTGGGTGGATCCCCGCGATGTAGTTCCCCTGTGCGAGGCGGTGCTGCTGGTCTACCGGGATCACGGCCTGCGGGCCAACCGGCAAAAGGCGCGGTTGATGTGGCTCATTGACGAGTGGGGCCTAGAGAAGTTCCGGGCGGCTGTGGAGCGCCAGATAGGCCACCCTCTGCCCAGGGCAGCGGAAAAAGACGAGGTGGTCTGGCACAAGCGGGATCTGCTGGGGGTGCATGCCCAGAAGCAGCCGGGCCTCAACTTTGTCGGCCTGCATGTGCCGGTGGGGCGGCTCAACGCCCTGGAGATGATGGAGCTGGCCCGCTTGGCGGAGGTGTACGGCTCCGGGGAGCTGCGGCTGACAGTGGAGCAGAACGTGCTCATCCCCAATGTGCCCGACTCCCGAGTGGCCCCGCTCCTCAAAGAGCCGCTCTTGAAGAAGTTCTCCCCCAACCCAGGGCCCTTGCAGCGGGGGTTGGTGTCCTGCACGGGCAACCAGTTCTGCAACTTTGCCCTTATCGAGACCAAAAACCGGGCTGTGGCCTTGATGGAGGAGCTGGAGGCGGAGCTGGAGATCCCCCAAACGGTGCGCATCCACTGGACGGGCTGCCCCAACTCCTGCGGCCAACCCCAAGTAGCCGATATCGGCCTTATGGGCACCACTGCTCGCAAGGACGGCAGGGTGGTGGAGGCCGTGGACATCTACATGGGGGGAGAGGTGGGCAAAGACGCCAAGCTGGGCGAATGCGTGCGCAAAGGGATCCCTTGCGAAGACCTCAAGCCGGTCTTGGTGGAGCTGCTCATTGAACACTTTGGGGCCAAGCCGCGTCAGCATCCGTCCGCCGCCCAGGCTTCTGTTTTGGTAACCCGCTAGCGGTTCTGTTGCCGTCCTGAAAGTTTTTCTTTCTTCGTCGTTGTAAATCTTGGAGGTTTCGATGTCTAAGCTGTTCAGCACTTCCTCTCCCGTCTCCCGTCGGCAATTTTTGGCCGGGGTGGCTGCTCTCACGGCTGGGGCGGCCACGGCTGGGATCCCGCGCGCCCAATCGCAATCCTTGGGCAAAGGCTACTGGGTGGCGCAGGCCGATACTCCCGAAACCACCAGCGCCAAGCTGGGGTTCATCGCTCTAACCGACGCGGCCCCCCTGATCATCGCCAAAGAAAAGGGGTTCTTTGACAAGTACGGCATGAAGGACGTAGAGGTGGTCAAGCAGGCCTCTTGGGGCACCACCCGCGACAACTTGGTGCTGGGATCCGCCGCCGGCGGCATCGATGGGGCACACATCCTCACCCCCATGCCCTACCTCATCACCACCGGCAAAGTTACCGATGGCAAGCCGGTGCCTATGTACATTTTGGCCCGTCTCAATCTGGACGGTCAGGGCATCAGCATTTCCAACCAATATCGGGATTTGCAAATCGGCCTGGATAGTTCCCCCCTCAAGGCCAAGTTTGCCGAGGTCCGAGCTGCCGGCGGGGATCCCAAATGTGCGATGACCTTCCCCGGCGGTACCCACGACCTATGGATGCGCTACTGGCTGGCCGCAGGCGGGATCGATCCCACTAGCGACGTCTCCATCATTGTGGTGCCGCCGCCGCAGATGGTGGCCAATATGAAATCCAGAACCATGGAAGCCTTCTGTGTGGGCGAGCCTTGGAATGCCCAGCTGGTGAACCAAAAAGAGGGGTATAGTGCCCTCACCACCGGCGAGCTGTGGAACGGCCACCCGGAAAAGGCCTTTGCCCTGCGGGCCGACTGGGTGGATGCGCACCCGAAAGCCACCCTTGCCCTGTTGAAAGCGGTGCTAGAAGCCCAGATCTGGTGCGACCAGATGGAAAACAAAGAGGAGATGTGTCGCATCATCGGCGACCGCCGCTGGCTGGGGGTGCCTGTGCCCGATATCTTGGGCCGTTCTCGGGGCACTTTTGACTACGGCACCGGCAAGGTCGTTGAAAACAGCCCCCACCTGATGAAGTTCTGGCAGAACTACGCTTCCTACCCCTTCAAGAGCCACGATCTCTGGTTCTTGACCGAAAACATCCGCTGGGGCTATCTGCCTGCCGACACCGATACCAAAGCCTTGGTGGAGCGGGTGAATCGGGAAGAACTCTGGCGAGAAGCTGCCAAAGCCATTGGCCAGCAGGCTGCTATTCCCCCCAGCACCTCCCGCGGCGTGGAAACCTTCTTCGATGGGGTGAAGTTCGATCCCGAAAATCCTGCCGCCTATCTGGAGAAGTTGGCGATTAAGAAGCTGGCCTAACTTGCTGACTTGCCTGAGTTGGTAACTGCCCAGGAGAGAAGGGATCCGCCAACTTCTACCTAGAGTGTTCAAGTTGAACCCCTTCTCTCTTGGGATCCTCTTAAGTTGACTTCAACCTTACTCCCAGCAAGCCATGAGGATTTTCCACTCTGCCCTACAGTTGGGCTACCACCTCTTTCGGATCCTGCTTCCCCTACTGGTTGGCCTAGGCCACTGGCTGCTGAAAACCGGCCAAGGTTCTGTTCTTCAGTCCAGTACCGGAATCGGTTCTCCCGCCAGTTCTGCACCTTCTTCTGCTTGGCGGCAAAGAGTCCAAATCCACAAAGCGCTGCGTCGCGTTCTTTTGCCCACCACGGCCATTTTAATAGTGCTCGTTCTCTGGCAAATTGCCTATAGCCGCCCCGGAGCCAACTTGCCCACCCCTCTCCAGGTTTGGCAGGACACCTGGGATCCCCTCATTAAAGATCCCTTTTTTGACTATGGCGGCAATGCCAAAGGGCTGTTCTGGCAAATTTGGGCCAGCTTGCGGCGGGTGTTCATTGGGTTTGCCCTGGCCGGCTTGGTGGGGGTTGTGGGCGGCATGATCATCGGGGTCAATCGCTGGCTGTACGAGGCTTTGGATCCCATTTTTCAGGTGCTGCGCACGGTGCCGCCTTTGGCCTGGCTGCCGATTTCTTTGGCTGCCTTTCGAGATGCCAACCCTTCCGCCATTTTCGTAATCTTCATTACGGCCCTCTGGCCCATTTTGATCAACACCGTTGTCGGCGTACAGCAGATCCCTCAGGACTACCGCAACGTGGCCAGAATTGTGCGCATGTCCGGCTGGAAGTACTTTTTCAAAATCGTTTTCCCGGCAACTGTGCCCTACATTTTTACCGGCTTGCGCATTGGGGTGGGCTTGTCTTGGCTGGCCATTGTGGCAGCGGAAATGTTGATTGGCGGTGTGGGCATTGGATTTTTCATCTGGGATGCCTGGAATAGCTCCCGCATCAGCGAAATCATTCTGGCTTTGATCTATGTCGGGATGGTGGGTCTTCTGCTGGATCGGATCACGGCTTGGATTGGCTCGCTGGTGGTGGCTGAGGATCGCTAAATGAGCTTGGCCGAGTTTTAGATTGGTTGCTGACAATTTCTCCATGCTCTCAGAAATCATCTCAGAGGAATCATGAAGACCCAGTCTTACATTGAAGTGGATCATGTCGACAAGGAATTTCTCCTCGACAACGGAGAGATCTACCCTGTCCTGAAAGACATCCACCTGGAGATCCAAAAAGGGGAATTTGTCTCGTTGATCGGCCACTCTGGCTGTGGCAAATCGACCCTGCTCAACATCATTGCTGGCCTGGAAAAGCCTTCCCGAGGGGGCATTCTCCTGGAGGGCCGACAGGTTACGGATCCCGGCCCGGATCGCATGGTGGTGTTTCAGAACTATTCCCTGCTGCCCTGGCTGACGGTGCGGGAGAACATTGCCCTGGCCGTGGACGAGGTGCTGGGATCCCTTCCCAAAGCGGAGCGGGACCGGATTGTGGCAGAACACATTCGCCGTGTGGGGTTGCAGGGGGCAGCCGACAAGCGACCGGCCCATCTGTCAGGAGGGATGAAACAGCGGGTAGCCATTGCCCGGGCTTTGGCCATTCGTCCGCGGGTGCTGCTGTTGGATGAGCCCTTTGGCGCTCTGGATGCCTTGACGCGCGGCAACCTGCAGGAGCAACTGATGGAGATTGCCCAGGCGGAGCAGCTCACCTGTGTCATGGTTACCCACGATGTGGATGAGGCCCTCTTGCTTTCGGATCGGGTGGTAATGATGACCAATGGCCCGGAGGCCCGCATTGGCCAGATTTTGCGGATCCCTTTTCCTCGGCCCCGCCATCGTTTGGAAGTGGTGCGTCACCCCGATTACTACAGCCTGCGGGGAGAGATGATCTACTTTCTCAACCAGCAAAAGCGGGCTCGCCAGAAAACGCCTATCTCTGTGGCTATTGCCAAGCATGGCCTGGAGAAGGTCAATTTGGAGGTTGGCTTTGTGCCCCTCAACGACTGCGCGCCTCTGGTGGTGGCCCAGCAAAAGGGCCTGTTTCAAAAGTACGGCCTGGAGCAGGTCACCCTGGTGCGAGAGCCAGGCTGGAAGACCATCTGGGAAGGGATCCGCTCCGGTCGGCTGGATGCGGCCATGGTGGTGGCCGGGATCCCGTTGGCCTCCACGTTGGGGGTGGGGGGAGTTCCGGTGCCTTTGATTACCGCGCTAACCCTCTCCCGCGGCGGCAACGCCATTACCTTTGGGCGCAGACTTTTGGAGCGAGGCGTTCAAAGCCTGGCGGATTTTCGCCAATACCTCAACCACACCCCCGACACAGTCCACACCCTGGGAGTGGTTCATCCGGCTTCCATGCAAAACTTCCTGTTGCGGCACTGGCTGGCCGGTGGGGGGGTGGATCCGGATCGGGACGTTACGTTGACGGTGATCCCACCCCCGCAGATGGTGGCCCATCTCAAGGCCGGCAACATCGATGGCTACTGCGTGGGCGAGCCCTGGAACTCCCGCGCCGTGCGGGAACAGTTGGGATTTATCGTCACCACCACTCCCGAAATCTTGCCCAGCCACATTGAAAAAGTGCTGACAGTGCGCCAGGATTGGTCGCAAAACTACCCCCGCACCCATGTAGCTCTGGTCAAGGCACTACTGGAAGCTTGCCAATACTGCGATCAGCCGCAGCACCGTTCTGAGATCTTGGAGTGGCTGGCTCAGCCCCAGTATGTGGGCGTGGCCCTGGAGGATCTGCAGCCGGGGTGGACGGGTATTCTGCAGCGGGGAATTGCCGATGAATCCCAAGCCCTCACCGGTTTTCACCAGTTTGCCAACGGGCGCAACACCTGTCCCGAAAGGTTGGAACACCTCTGGATCCTGACGCAGATGGCTCGCTGGGGCCTCTGCGCTTTTCCCCGCAATTGGGTTTCGGTTCTCGACCAAGTTCTGGACAGCAAAACCTACGCCCTAGCCGCTAGAGAACTGGGCCTGCCGGATCGGGCCCATGACCGCGGAGCTTTGCTCTTTGCCGATGGATCCCGCTTCGACGGAGAGGATCCCGTTGCTTACCTGGAGTCGGTGGCCATCCGGCAGGATCTGAAGCTGCAGGAGTACCGGCTCAGCGAAGTTTAGCTTTTGTTACCTTAAACTCTCGATTGGAAAACACCATGATGACCAGTTCTCGCCTATCTTCCTCACCGCTATCTTCTGCTTCTCCGGTTGCAGGACTGCCCCTTCTTTGTCTTCAGAATGTGGGCAAGACCTACTTCACCTCAGCAGGGCCCTTCGTTGCGCTGGAAAATATCAATCTGGAAGTGGCCGCCGGTGAGTTTGTTTGCATTATTGGCCACTCCGGTTGCGGCAAATCCACCTTGATCAACATGGTGGCGGGTTTTTCGACTCCCACTTCGGGATCCATCGCCCTCAAGGGCCAGCCCATCACCTCCCCAGGGCCAGATCGGATGATGGTGTTTCAACATTATTCCCTTTTGCCCTGGCTGACTGCCTTTGAAAATATTTATCTGGTGGTGGATCAGGTTTACCCAAACAAATCCCGGCGGGAGAAAAGGGAAATTGTTCAAGAACATCTGGAATTGGTAGGTTTAGCAGAGGCAGCCCACAAGCGGCCCAAGCAGCTTTCTGGAGGCATGAAGCAAAGGGTAGCCATTGCCCGCGCTCTTGCCGTTCGTCCAGAAGTTTTGCTGTTGGATGAGCCTTTTGGGGCCTTGGATGCCATTACCAAGGAAGATCTACAAGATGAGCTGCTGGCCATTTGGCGGGATCACCGCTGCACAGTTTTGATGATTACCCACGACATCGACGAGGCTCTCTACTTGTCAGACCGTGTGGTGATGATGACCAACGGCCCCGCTGCCCATATTGGTGAGATCTTGACCATTCCCTTTGAGCGACCGCGCATCCGCTCCCGCATTATGGAAATGCCTGAGTTCTACGAATTGCGTAACCGCGCCCTTGACTTCCTCTATCGCCGCTTTGCCCATAGGGAGGATTAAGCTACGAATCAAAACGCTTGGGGAGGGAAGTTGATGGCCACTGCTCCGGTTCAGGTAGTTCCAACCGATCTCCCAATGGAGGAGCGGGTCTCTAGCTTGCCCAAAACCCTTGCCGACTATCTGGCCAATCCAGTTGCCCAAACCAAATGGGTAGATGGCTACATTGTGGAGAAAGTGGGGCAAACCTTAGGGCATGCAAAGATCCAAACCCGACTTCTCTTCCGTTGGCTCGGTTATGTTGAATGTCAGCCATTGGGGGGTATGGTTTTGGTGAAGGCTCCCGGCCAAACCAAAGGCAGAGTCAGAAGACCTGATGCTGCCTACTCATCTCCAGATTTAATCCAGCAATTTGGAGAGGATATTGCCACGCTGCTGCAGAGCTATCCTCTGGTTGAGGAGATCTTCTCTCCAACCGACTGTGGAGAAGATATTTTCCTAAAAGCCCAATAGTATCTCAGCTCCGATGTACTGGAAGTCTGGCTGATTTTTCCCAGAAGCAAATACGTTTTTATCCAAACTCAAGATGGCCATCTTTGGCTAGCTGAACAGGACACTGACAAGAGCTAGGTTGTATTACCTGGCTTGGAGATCCAAGTTGCCGCTCTTCTCAGCTAAGGGATCCAAAATGCGAGAGAATTGGGCGTTTAATAGGGATCCCAACTCATGGTGACCGCGATGGAGCCGGAAAAAGCCGTCATCAAAACCCTATGTCCCTACTGCGGCGTAGGGTGTGGATTGGAAGCGGTTGCAACAGCCTCAGGTGACTGGAAAATGAGAGGCGACCGGGAGCATCCTTCCAGCTTGGGGATGGTCTGTGTAAAGGGGGCTACGGTTCTGGAGGCAGTTGGTCGAGATCGGCTGCTCTCTCCCCTGTTTCGGGAGAGCTTGGATCAGCCCTTTCGCCGCATTTCTTGGGATCAGGCTTTTGAGGAGATGGTTTCTCGGCTGCGCCGCCTCAAAGACAACCCCCACTCCATGGCTATGTATGGATCGGGGCAGTTGCTCACTGAAGACTATTACGTTGCTCAAAAGCTCATTAAGGGCTGCCTGGGCACCAATAATTTTGACACCAACTCGCGCCTGTGCATGTCCTCAGCCGTCTCGGCCTACACCCAATCCCTGGGATCCGATGGCCCCCCCTGCTGCTACGAGGATCTCGATCTCTGCAATCTGGCTTTTCTGGTGGGCACCAACACAGCAGAGTGCCATCCCATTCTTTTTAATCGCCTGAAGAAGCGGCACAGGACCGGATCCCCCCTCAAAATAGTGGTAGTGGATCCCCGGCGCACTCAGACAGCAGAAGCTGCCGATCTCCACTTAAAAATTCGCCCCGGTACGGATATCGATCTTTTCAATGGGATTGCCCATTTGCTGTTGAAGTGGGGATCCATTGCTGCTGATTTTATCGAGGGCTTCACCCAAGGTTTTGCTGAATATGCAGCTTTGCTGGCCGATTATGAGCCGCAGATTGTGGCCCAGCGCTGCGGAATTGCCACCGAGGATTTAATCGAAGCAGCCAAGCTTTGGCAGGGATCCCAAAGGGTTCTCTCCCTTTGGTCGATGGGCCTAAACCAGTCCAGCGAGGGCACCGCCAAGATCACCAGCTTAATCAACCTGCATCTCCTGACCGGGCAAATTGGCCGACCGGGGACCGGCCCCTTTTCCTTGACCGGCCAGCCCAATGCCATGGGTGGTCGAGAGGCGGGGGGGTTATCTCATCTGCTGCCGGGATATCGGCTGGTGAGCCAGCCCCAGCATCGGGCAGAGGTGGAGCAGGCTTGGGGTTTGCCCGGCGGCTCCATCTCCCCCCACCCAGGACTGAGGGCCACCGAGATGATTGCCGCTCTGGAGACGGGATCCCTGCAGTTCTTTTGGATTGTGGCCACCAATCCTTTGGTGAGCTTTCCGGATCTGGAACGGGTCAAAAAAGCCCTGAAAAAGTCTCCCTTTACCGTTTACCAAGAGGCTTATTACCCTACAGAAACGGCAGAATATGCCCATTTGCTTTTGCCCGCCTGCCAGTGGAGCGAGAAAACCGGGGTGATGACCAACTCCGAGCGCAGGGTTACCCTTTGTCAAGCCTTTCGAGACCCCCCTGGCGAAGCCCGACCCGATTGGGAGATCTTTGCTGAAGTGGGGCGCAGGTTGGGCTTTGCAGCACAATTTTCCTTCCAAACAGCGGCAGAGGTTTATGCAGAATTTGCCGCCCTTACCGCAAATCGCCTCTGCGATCACTCCGGCCTCAGCCATGCCCTTTTGGCAGAACAAGGCCCTCAGCAATGGCCTTATCCCAAAGAAAGAACCTCGGCCCCTAAGTCCACTCGCCTCTACACAGATTGGCGTTTCCCGACCCCCGATGGCCGCGCCCGCTTTATCCCCCACCATTCCCGTGGCCTAGCAGAGCCGCCGGATCCCCAGTTTCCCTACGTATTAACCACGGGCAGGCTTTACGGCCATTGGCACACCCAAACCCGCACCGGCAGGATTGAAAAAATCAAGCAAATGCACCCCCAACCCTTTATTGAAATCCATCCTCGCGATGCGGAAAAACTGGGCATCCAAGATGGAGATTGGGTTCAAGTGCGTTCTGCCCGCGGACGGGCCTATTTCCCGGCCAAGATAACTGCCAACATTGCTCCCGGTACGCTATTTGTACCCATGCACTGGGGATCCCTCTGGGCAGAACAAGCCGAGTGTAATGCCCTTACCCATGACATCAGTTGTCCCGATTCCGGCCAGCCGGAATTAAAAGCCTGTGCCGTTGCTCTTGAGAAAGCCGACCCACCGCTCAAGCAATCCCCTCAACTCTAGATTTGGTTCCTAATCGAGGTTCCCATGACTCTGTTTCAGTTTGAGCAAGATTTTGCCGACTCTCTGCGATGCATCCCCATGACCTTGCGCCTAAAGCTGGATTTGTGCGGGATCAAGCTCAAGCTCCATCAATGGGCCAAGTTTTCCTTAGAAGAGCGGCGGAAGTGTGTTGATTGGCCCCCTGAATCTCCACAGGATCTAGAAGAACTCCGCAACCATCTGCGCCATTTGGTTCGCTCCATCTGCCACGAAGAGGTGCAAGAGATTCCCATTGATCCCCAGCCTGAATGGCAAAATCCCAACCAGATCCCAATGGCTGTCCAACAAAAAGCTCAAGACCTGGGGATCCGGCTTGCCCTCGATTTCTGGAGAAACTTGCACGATATCCAGAGATTTGCCTTGCTGAAGTTGAGCCGATCCCATCACGAAAACAAAAATTTCTTGCCCGCTCTGCGAGAGTTTGGCGTAAACTACCCGGCTCCGACCGCTAAGCGGTACGTAGCGGGCTTTCAGTAGCCCTGAGCCTGTTCTGCTCTACCAGAGAACAAAACAGGCCCGAACCTCTAGGCTGGTTTACGACAGCCCCCAAAAGCGCAATCACATTCGCACCATTCAAATCCGCATCCCCTTCCCATCCACAGTGCCCACACTTGAACGACTTGCCACTGCGGTAGGATTGCGCAGGATCGGGATGGATGTGCAAACACCGGTGGCAGGTCTGCGACGTGTAGGCAGGCGGAACAAGAATCAGAGAAACCCCTGCAACCCTCGCCTTGTATTCCAGAAACTGACGTAGTTGGTAGAACGCCCAACTGTTGGTTCTGCGCCGTTCGGCCTTGTTGCGCGGCTGTTGATTGACCCTTTCCCGGATCCCTGTCAAGTCTTCCAGAGCAATAGCGCTGTTTGTCGCCTTTGCCCTAGAGACAATAGCTTTGGAGATGCGATGATTGACCCACGCCTGAAAGCGCCTCTCCTTGCCAGACAGCCGTTGCAACAGTTCTCTGCATCTGCGCCGCGAACTGCGTGTGCCCTTACTGGCTTTGCGTTGGAGTGCCGCCCTCAGCTTGGAGTAGTGGTCTCGGATTCGGTTCAACTGCTGTCCATTCCAGTTATCCCCTTCTGACGTATGGGCAATATCCGTCCTGCCCAAATCCACGCCTAGCACTCTATCCGTGCGTTGCGGTGGGGATGGCTCCGCTTCCACACAGATCTGAATAGAGTAGGAGCCGTCTTTACGCTTGACCAGAGTGGCAGATTTGGGATTGGAGCCCGCCAGCTGTTCTCTCTGGTAGCGGCCAATCGCCAGCTCAAAGCGCTCCCGACCCTCCACCGTGGTGAGCGACACCGTCCAGTCTTTCTTGCGGAATGAAAAGATACGTGCATCGTAGGTAACGAACCTACGCTTGAACTCTTTAACCGGACGGTTGCGCTGTCTCGCCACTTTGCGAGCGCCTGCCACCCGTCTGCACACCTGTTGAGCCAAGTTACTGGACAAGCCGAACCGGGCTCGAATCTCGTAGTAGCAAAGGGATTGCAGTTTGACCGCGTTGACGATCTTCTCCGGCGTGTTCTGGTTGACCCAGTTCAATGCCTGCACAAAGACATCCATCGTCGCGTCCAATTTGGCGGCTTGCGACTGGGATGCCTTGAGCTTACAGGAGACGGTCAGGACTTGGCTCATAAGTTCATTGTACTTCATCAAAGCGCATTCCTCCCGGCACTGACCCTACGGGTACAGTGCGGGGCTCCTGCGATTTCTAGCTGAATCTATTTGAGAGAGATAGCCTCCTCTGCCATGCGCTGCCCCAGACGACCACCCCCAACCCCTCTTCCACCCTGGGAGAGGAAATGCCTGCTCTAGGGGATCCGGGTCCGCAACAGTTCAAGTGGGCTAATGGGGGATCCCCCTCGAGAGGGGAGAGACTCAGCTCAGCAATATCCGTGCCTAGTCAAAGCAGAGGGCTATTGTTAAGGAATCTAAAGTAAAGTTGAGCTTTTGATATCACTGTTGCCGTCTTGTTACCGAAAGCGCTATCGTCTAAGCATCAAAGCTTTTTTCAAAGCTGCTTTATGGGCCCTGGAGGAGCGACCCCTCTGGGGCTTCTTCCATCCGGCTGCAGCTGAGAGGGCAAGGGATGGCTTTATGGGGTAGGGATCACTCCTCGGCGGACGGCAGGCCCCAGGGCGTGGCTGCCGATGTCAAAACGGTAGTAGGCCTTGGGAAACTGCACTTGCTCCACAGCTGCGTAGGCTTGGCGCAGGGCCTCGGATAGGGTTGCCCCTTGGCCGGTAAGACAGAGAACGCGCCCGCCATCGCTCAGGAGCTGCTTGCCTGCCTGGCGGGTACCCGCATGAAACACCAACGCCCCCGTGGTGGCAGCTGCATCCAAGCCGGAGATGGGGATCCCTCGCTCGTAGGCATCGGGATAGCCTGGGGCTGCCATCACCACGCAGGCGGCATAGCCGGGTTTCCATTTGAGCTGGATTTGGGCCAGCCGTCCTTCTATACAGGCCAGCAGCACCTCGTCCAAAGGGTTTTCCAGCAAGGGCAGGAGGACTTGAGCCTCTGGATCCCCAAAGCGGCAGTTGTACTCCAACACGTAGGGATCCCCACTGGGCGTGATCATCAAACCGGCATAGATCACCCCCTGGTAGCGGATGCCCCGCCGTTGCAAAGCCTCCAGGGTGGGATCCAGGATCTGGGTTTGGATGCGGGCCAACCCTTCTGGAGTGACCAGGTGATCCGCAGGGGCATGAGCTCCCATGCCGCCGGTGTTGGGGCCAGTATCGCCCTCGCCAAGGCGCTTGTAGTCCTGGGCAGGTGGCAGCGGCACACAGATCTGGCCATCGGTTAGAGCCAAAACCGACACCTCCTGGCCGGGGATAAACTCCTCGATCAGCACCTGATCGCCCGGCTTGGCCAGGGCTGCTTCCAGGGCTTGCACGGCTTCTTCCCGGTTTTGGGCAACGGTTACCCCCTTGCCGGCAGCCAGCCCATCTTTTTTGATCACCACGGGGTAGCTGCGAGAATTCAGGTGGGCCAGCGCCTCCGACAAGTCGGCAAAGCCTACCGCCGGAGCCGTAGGGATCCCTGCTTCCTGCATCAGTTGCTTGGCCCAGAGCTTGCTTCCCTCCAGTTGGGCGGCGGCGCGACTGGGGCCAAAAATGGGCAGCCCCGCTGCCTGAAAGGCGTCCACAATTCCCTCCACCAGGGGCAGCTCCGGCCCCACCACCGTCAGGCGGATCCCCTGCACGGTAGCAAATCGCACCAGCCCCTCGATGTCGGTGGCCGCCAAAGCCACTGATTGGCAGCGGGGCATCTGCTGGGCGCCGCCGTTGCCAGGTGCCCAGTAGACCCGAGTAATCTGGGGAGACTGCAGCAGCTTCCAGGCCAGAGCGTGTTCCCGTCCCCCGGAGCCGATGACCAAAGCCTGCATTGTGCTATCTCACTTTGTAAACGCCTTGTAAACGCCGCTCTTGTAAACGCCGCTTGGTTATTTTGGGATCCTTCCCGAACATTCCCCATTAGACCATGTTCCCAAGGGGTTTCAGAGGATCCAGGCTAGTTTGACCTCAGGGGACGGCCCCGCCAAGTCCAGTTGCGCCCGCTGGTGGTGCGGATGGCAGAAGCCAAGATGATAGCCGCCGTCACCCAGCCTCCCACCGCCGTCAGCCACCAGTAGCGCAGGGGCAGGTGGGCCCAACGCCACAGAAGCAGGCGGATGACCCCTTGGCCCAGGATCCCGGCCAGGCTGGCCGCCAAGACCTGCAGGGATCCGGTGGCCAAGGCCAAGATCAACCCCAGCCAAGGCAAGCTGCAGAGGCCCAAGACCGTGACCATTGCCAACACGGCCAAGGCCCAGTTGCGCTCCAGGCCCAGGAACCAGTTTTTCGTCCACCCTTCCCAGAGGGCGGCCCCATTGGCGTACATGCGGCTGCGCACCCGCGGCCCCCCCAGGCAGATCTGCAGGCCGAGGCCGGCCGCTTTGATGCGCTGTCCCAGCGCCACATCCTCGATGACCACCTCGGCCACGCCGGCGTGTCCGCCCACTTGCTCGTAGGCGGAGCGGCGAAACAGCATGAACGGCCCGAAGGCAAAGGCTTTGGGGTTGTCGGGATCGTTCACGGCGGCAAAGTCGTAGCCTGCCGCCAAGATGACCATCATGATGGGCTGCACCAGCCACTCGGCCAGGCAGCCGCACACCAACTGCGGCCCCACGCTTACCAGGCCGCTGCCGCTTGCCAGCAAATGTCCTAAGGCGGCTTCGATGGCTCCACTTTCCAGCCGCACGTCGCAGTCGAGAAAGAGCAGGTAGTCGGGGGGATCAGGCTGGGCGGCTAGGGCGGCAACGGCTTGGGCACAGGCCCAGTTTTTGCCCACCCAGGTCTGGCCTTGGGGGCGGGGATCCCCTTTGAGCAGGTGCAGCCGCGGATCCTGTCGCTTGGCGGCCAGTCCCTGGGCCAGCTCCCAGGTGGCATCGGTGGAGTCGTCGTCCACCAGCCACACTTGCAAGGGGGCGGCGGTGCTGTCCAGGATGCTGCTCAGGCAGCCCACCACGTTCTCCGCTTCGTTGTAGGCGGGCACGATCACCGCCAGCCGCTCCATGGCCGCTGCCACTGCTGCCGCTTGCTCCGGCGAGGGATCCCTCAGCCAGGGGGAGGCCCGCAGCGCCCGCCACAGCCGCAGCGCCACCAACGCAATGGCCAGGGCCGTCGGCGCCAACACCCCCGCCAGGATCTCCGGGATCCCCACGCTTGCTTCCCTCGCTTAGATACGAACGGCTTTGCCCATGCCCTGGCCCTAGGATCTCCCAATCCTCTAAGCAGACAGCGCCCCTTCTACGATATCGCTGTAGGGGCGGGGAAAGATCAGCCAAACCTGGCTTTGCGTTTCCACCAAAGCCCGCACCAGCGGCGAGAGCTGGGCAATTTCTGCGTAGCCGTCTTCGGTTTTGAGCTGGATCCCTTGGTCGTAAAAGCTGTAGCCCTGGACGTGGGCGGAGCGGATTCCCAGATAGCTTTCTGGATCCAAGCCATCTCGCTGCATCTTCTGGCTTAGAGTTGCCACCAGCTCTTGGCGTCGCTCGGCTGGCAAGCGGGTGAGGTTGCGGGCTTTGAACAGATCCCGCTCCAGGTAGCGCCGCGCCAGATCCGCCAAGATGGGATCCTTCCCCACCATAGCCCAAAAGCGGAAAGGGTAGCTGAACATCACATCGTCAGCGGCCAGGTAGAGGGGCAAAGGCAGCTCGAAGGGATCCCCCTTTTGCGCCGCCAGCGCGGCCCAGCACCAGGCGCTCAGGATGGGATCCAACTCGATCTCCCCCTTTTGCAAAAGGATCTGGGCCCGCTTGAAGAGGCGATCCAAAATGAAGCGGGCGCAGAGGCTCTTGGGGTGCTGGTAGACCTGGGTGTACATGAAGTAGCGCACCACCAGGTAATGTTCGATGGCTCCCAGGCCTTTGCGGGCGGGAATGGAGAGGGATCCCGTCTCCGGGTCGTAGTCCAACACCGTGAGGATGCGATCCAGATCCAGGTGGCCGTATTGGGCGCCGGTGAGCAGGCTGTCGCGCATGAGGTAATCAAAACGGTCGCAGTCCAGTTGGCTGGCAATGAGCTGCCCCACCAGCGGCAGGGGGAAGCGTTTCTGCCACACCTGCTCCAGTTGAGCGGGCAGTTGCGGGTCGAACTCCGCCAGAAGAGTCGCCACCTGGGGATCCTCGCGTACAATGCGGGCCGTCCAGACCTCATGGCGGCAGCCAAAAATCTCCTCCCCTGCATGGCTAAAAGGAGGGTGCCCAATGTCGTGCAGCAGGGCGGCAACCAGGGTAACGGCGCGGTAGGGGCGCAGCTCCGGGTAGCGGCGGGCCAACTTGTCGAGCAGCCGCCGCGTAACCTGCAGCACCCCCACCGAGTGGGTAAAGCGGGATCCCTCGGCCCCGTGGAAGGTCAAAAAAGCGGTGTCCAACTGGCGGATGCGGCGCAGGCGTTGGAAGGCCGGTGTGTCGATGAGGCGAATCAGCAGCGCCTCAACCGGATCCCCGCCATCCAGGCTGATGGCGCCGTGCAGGGGATCGTGGTAGGTGCGGGACTTGCAAAAGCGCAGCGCCATACTCCCACCATACTCGCCGATTGGCCGATCTTTGGTTAGCCTGTCTGGGGGGCTTCCCGCCCGGCCCGACCCCTGCCCAGTCTTTCCAAAGCTACCCCCTTGCACCTGCTTTCTTTGCCGACAGATGCAAGCGTCCAGATACCGAAAAAACCGACCTCCAGACCCTCAGACGGCTGGGCTGCTCCTCCTCTCAATCCTAATTTTGCTGCTCGGATCAGGGCTAGCCGCCTGTTCTGCCGCTTCGAAATCCCCTCTGCCTGCTGTGCCCGGCCCACCCGCCCTCACCCGCTACGTTGCCCTGGGAGCCAGCGATGCCGTCGGCTTCAACGCCTCCATCTCCTGCGATGGCCCGGCCAACGCGGCCGGCACCCGTCCGCAGCGCTCAGAACCCCTGGACTGCCCCAATGGAACGGGGTATGTCCCTCGCCTGGCCCGCCTGCTGCCCGGCCCGGTGGAGCTCATCAACTTGGGCCGCTCGGGAGCGGTGCTCAGCCCGGCCATGCAAGCCCTGCGGGAAGGGATCCCGGCCAACCTGCTCCAGGATCAAGTGCCGCGCATCCCTCCCAATGCTGACCTAATCACCATCTGGGTGGGCGGCAACGACACCAACGCCATTGTTTTTGCCGCCGCCCAACGGGCCCTGCAGGGGGAGGATCCCTTGCCCTTTGTCGAGCGCCAGATCCAACAATTTGCCGCCGACTACCAAACCCTGCTGCAGGCGGTGCACGCCCGCGCCCCCCAAGCCCGCCTGGCAGTGGCCAACCTGCCCAACTTTGCCCTGATCCCCTTGGGCCAGCAGCAGCCCAGCAGCCTGCGCCGACTGCTGGCTCTGGTCTCCGTCGGCCTCAGCCAACGGGCCATCAACCCCTTGAGCCAGCAAGGGATCCCGGTGGTGGACTTGCTCTGCGATCCCCGCTCCTACCGCCGCGAATCCTTCTTTCCCGGCCCGCTGGCCGACGGCTTCCACCCCAACGACCGGGGCTACGCCGACCTGGCCGAGGCCTTCCTGAGAGCCCTGCAGCAGCCCGTTCCGCCCCAAAACCGCTGCCCGCCCTTTAGCGACGTGGGATCCCTTTCTCCCGAAGCGTTGGCCGCCCTTGGCAAGGCAGAGCTCTCTTCCAGCAGCTTTCCGGCAGCAGAGCTCAACCCCCCCGGCCTAGGGAAGAAGGAGGAGACCTGAGCGCCAGCCACCGGGTCTTACGAAGCCGCCACCGCCGCCGAGGAGCGCCGCCGCCGCCCCAGGGCTATCCGTTCCTGTTCTGTCTTCGTCTCCCCTGTGGGCAGAGCAGTTACAGGTACAGACTCCTCCTCAGGCGATTGCACAAAAACCAGCACCGTCGGCTTGCCGGGCAACTGTTCCCGCACAAAGCGGCGCACCACCCGCTCCACTTCTGCCTTGAGGCCGGCCCAGTCAATATCCAGCCTGCCCCGCTCCAGCGAGCGGGCAAAGCGCGGCCAAGCTTGCTTGAGGGTGTCCTCCAGCAGGGGTTTCAGGTCGGATCCCTTGAGAGAGGTGCCCTCGCCTGCTAGGCCCAAGCTTTGCACCTGCGGCGTGCAGAGCAACTGGCCCCTGCCATCCAAGCTGATCACCACCGTCAGCATGCCATCTTTGGCCATCTGCTGGCGCTCTTGCAGCATCTCGTCCATCACCACCCCATCGTGGGAAGCGGCGATCATCTGCAGGCCAGAAGGCACTTTGTCTACAATGGCAATGCGCTCCTGGTTCACCTCCACCACATCGCCGTTGCCGATGATCACGATGTTTTCCCGCGGGATCCCCATGCTCATCGCCGTTTCGGCGTGCTTGACGAGCATGCGGTACTCCCCGTGGGTAGGAACAAAGAACTTGGGGCGCGTGAGGGCGATCATCAGCTTTTGGTCTTCCTGACAGCCGTGGCCGGAGACGTGTAGCCCCTTGTCCTTGCCGTAGATGACATCGGCTCCCAGCTCCATCAGCTTGTCGATGACCCGCGTTACTGCGAGCGTGTTGCCGGGAATGGGGTTGGCCGACCAAATCACCGTGTCTCCTGGCTTGATCTGCAACTGCGGATGCTCGCCGTTGGCAATGCGGGTCAGAGCAGCCAGCGGCTCGCCTTGGGATCCCGTGGTGAGGATGATCACTTTGTCGTCCGGCAGGCTGTTGATGACATGCATCGGCTGCAGCGTCTCGTCCTTGCAGCGGATGTAGCCCAGGCGCCGCGCGTGAGCCACCACGTTCAACATCGAGCGCCCCAGCAAAGACACCACCCGGCCCTGCTGCTCAGCAATCTGCAACACCAAGTTGAGGCGATGTACCGAAGAAGCGAAGGTAGTGATGATCACCCGTCCCTTGGCTCCCGCAATCGCCTTGGTAAGGCCTGGCACTACCGAGGCTTCGGAAGGAGTAAACCCGGGCACCTCGGCGTTGGTGGAGTCGCTAATCAGACACAGCACCCCCTTTTCCCCGTGCTCGGCCAGCCGCTGCAGGTCGAAGCGCTCCCCATCCACCGGTGTGTGGTCGATCTTGAAGTCGCCCGTCTGGATGACAACACCCACCGGCGTGTGCAGAGCCACCGTGAAGCTGTCGGGAAAAGAGTGGGTATTGCGGATGAATTCGGCAAAAAAGTTCTTGCTCAGGGGCACGATATCTCGCGGCCCGACCGGGCGCAATTCTGTGCGGTTCAACAGCCCCACCTCGCGCAGCTTGTCCTCCAGCAGCGCCAGCGCCAAACGCGGGCCATAGATAACCGGAATGTCGAATTCTCGTAGGTGATACGGGATCCCGCCAATGTGATCTTCGTGGCCGTGGGTAACTACCATCCCCCGCACCTTGTCCCGGTTTTGCTTGATGTAGGTCATGTCCGGCAGCACGATGTTGATGCCGTGCATGCTCTCATCGGGAAAAGCCAAACCGGCATCCAGCAGGATGATGTCATCCTCGTAGCGGAAGGCCCAGGTGTTTTTGCCGATCTCCCGCTCGCCTCCTAGCGGGATCATCTGCAGAGAGGAAGTGGGCTTAGCTGCCGAAGCCGCAGGACGGGAAGCGATCGAAGTAGGTGGTGTTGGCATACTAGCTTTAGATCCTCAACAGTGACAGTCAAACAACAGACGAAAACTGGTATAGACAAATCCCAGCAAACTTACCCGCAAGGTCATAGGTAAAAGGCGGATTCCGCTGTTGCAATTTACCTCTTTCCCAGTTGGGAAAAAGCAAAAATTAGAAGGAAAACTGTCTTAATCACAGCTCAAACGCCACAGAAGACCCCCTAACCCTTAAAAAACTCTCGTCATGGTAAAGGTAAAACCTAAGAAAATAATCGAATCATGAAGCCTTCGCCGTCCTTCGTTCGGATCCCTGCGCTTCAGCCAGGAGGCCCATTTCTTGCAGCACTTGCCGTAAAACCTGTAAAGAACCGCCCTGGAGAGGCACCAGCGGAGGGCGCACCTGCCCCACTAGCCAACCCTGCATCTCTAGCGCTGCTTTGATCGGAACAGGGTTGGTCTCAATAAACAAAGCCTTAAACAGCGGAAACAGACGCAAATGATAAGTCAAGGCTTGGTCGTGTTGTCCCCTGCTGTAGCTTTGAATCAATTCCTGCAGTTGCGGCCCAACTAAGTGGCTAGCTACACTGACCACACCGCTGCCTCCCAAAGATAGGATCGGCAATGTCAGAGAGTCATCTCCTGAGTAGATGCCGAAATGTGAGGGAGTGAGCCGCCGAATTTCCGAGACTGCGTCCATTATACCACTAGCTTCCTTGATGGCGACAATCGTTTCCAACTCCGCCAATTTCGCCACAGTTTCCGGCTGCAGGCTCACCCCCGTCCGACCAGGAATGTTGTAGAGCATGATGGGCAGGTCGCTGGCTTGGGCGATCGCCTTAAAGTGCTGATAGAGGCCAGCTTGGGTGGGTTTGTTGTAGTAGGGCACCACCTGTAAAGAGCCATCCAAGCCCAATTGGGCAGCTTTTTTGGTGGCTTCAATGGCTTCGCGGGTGGAGTTGGATCCCGTCCCGGCGATAACTTTAGCCCGACCGGCCACCGCATCTCGCACCACGCGGAACAGTTCGTACTCCTCTTGCCAGGTTAGGGTGGGAGACTCGCCGGTGGTGCCACAGACCACGAGACCATCGCTGCCATGGGTTACCAAGTAATCGGCCAAACGAGCGGCTTCTTCGTAGTTAAGCTCCCCCTCAGGTGTAAAGGGAGTCACCATTGCCGTCAGCACGCGACCGAAATTCACAGGTTGCCTCTCCCCATCAACCACACCGCTCGCCATCGCCGGTCTGTGACCCCGCAAAATCCAATGCTGCGGGCTAGAGCCTTGATTATCCCCTTATCATAGCCGCCTTTGGGCCAGGGATCCCGTTTGGCCGAGGGGGCTGCTTGCCAAGGCCCGGCTCACCGGTTGCTTCAGACCGGCTAAAAAGGAGATAACCTAGAGAGGGCAGACCGTTTGAACCCAGAATGTACGGCTGCTCACCAACTCTGCCTCCAGTCGTGGGGTCAGCAGCCTTCTTGCTTTCGACCTTTGAGCTTCGAGGATTGCGATGGACGCCCTAGCCGCCCTAAAAGCGCGCATCTCCGCCGACAAGTTCGATCCCAGCCGCTCTTTATCGGAGATGGAGATCCAAGAGCTGGTTGCCTATGCTACGGAAGCCCCCTCTTCCTTCAACATCCAGCATTGGCGGTTTGTTGCCGTCGCCGATCCTGCAGATAAAGAGCGCCTCAAGGCCCTGGCCTACAACCAGCAGAAGGTGGCGGATGCGGCGGTGGTGTTTATCATCTTGGGGGATCTGAAGGGCTATGAGAAGCTGCCTGAGATCGCCCAAAGGGCCGTTGCCGCCGGGATCCTCCCTGCTGAGCGGGCGGAAAGTTGGGTAAGCATGGCCCAAGCCACCTACGCCAACAACCCCACCTTGGCGCGGGACGAGGCGATTCGCTCCGGGGCGCTGGCGGCCATGGCACTGATGATCGCGGCGCAGGCGAAGGGTTTGGTGAGCGGGCCGATGATCGGCTTTGACCCTGAAGGGGTCAAGCGAGAGTTTGGGATTGCCGATCGCTACGTGCCGGTGATGCTGCTGGCGGTGGGCTACCCTGCGCCCGGCAACTTGCCGCGCAAGCCTCGCTTGGGGGTGGATGAAGTTCTGGCCTTTGGGCGAGGGCGGGAGTTTTAGCTAATCCGCCGTTCGCGCTAGCGGGACGTAGTCCTGGAAGCCCCGCTCTGTACCCCCCTATATCCCAGCCCCCCAGCCCCCCAGTCCCCCCGTATACGGGGGGATATAGGGGGGCGGAGGGATGTAGGGGGGCGGGCCGGCCAGAGTCGGGATGAGAGGCGGGAGCGTTCAACAGGTACGATGCATTCATCATGAGAACCGCTTACCAGTACCGCTTGCGCCCTACTGCTAGCCAAGTCGCCCTGATGGGTGAGTGGCTGGAGCTGCTGCGTAGGCAGTACAACTATCGCCTGGCAGAACGGTTCAACGGGTGGGAGCAAAATCGCTGCAACAGCCACGCTTGCCCGTTGACAGTCTGCCATCTGCCTGTGTTGAAAGACAAGCCCACCTTCGACTCACAGAAACGAGACTTGGTAAACACAAAGGCTCTCTTCCCCGAATACCAAGCGATTCATTCCCAGGTGCTCCAAGACTGCCTACAGCGGGTGCAAAGGGCCTTTGACCGATGGCTAAAAGGCGACTGTAACGGCAAGCGGGCAGGCAGGCCTAGGTTTAAGGGAGTAGGGCGGTATCGCTCCTTCACCTTCCCTCAGATGAAGCAGGACTGCATTCGAGGGCAGTTTATCCATCTGCCCAAGGTTGGGCCGGTCAAGCTGGTCCAACACCGCCCTTTGCCCGACGGTTTTACAAAGTAGCCAACCAGCGCAAAGATTTTCACTACAAGATGGCAAAGAAGTTGTTAAGTAAGGGGAAGCACATTGCTCATGAGGCGCTTACTATTAGGGGTCTGGCTAGAAGCAGACTAGCCAAATCTGTTGATGATGCCGGGTGGGGTGAGTTCCTGCAAATTTTGGCAGCCAAGGCTGAAAGAGCTGGGCTGTTGACGATTGCAGGGGATCCCCGCGGCAGCAGTCAAGGGTGCTCGGGGTGTGGTCGAGATGTGCCCAAAAAGCTGCATGAGCGGTGGCACGATTGTCCGCACTGTGGGTTGAGGATTGGCAGGGATCACAACTCGGCGAGGGTCATCAAATCCAGAGCGGTGGGGCGTCCCGTTCTTCAAGCTCAGGAAATGTCCTGCTATTGGGCAGGAGTCACTGGGAAGCCCGCACTCTATGCGTCAGCATGAGTGCGGGAGTACGTCACGAAGCCAGAAAATTGACCAGCTTTTGCAGGCGATCCCAGGCAGCGCCGCTGGCAAGGATCTCCCGCGCTTGGGCAATTCCGGATCCCCAATCGGGAACGGCTCCGGCCACCTGCAGGGCCAAAGCGGCATTGAGGGCCACCACATCCCGCTGGGCAGGCGCTCCGGATCCTTGGAGAACTTGGGCGAGGATGGCGGCATTTTCCGCCAAGTTCCCCCCCTGGAGGGCCTGGACAGGTGCGGGCGTAAGATCGTAATCTCGCGGGTTCAAAACTTCTGTTCGTACCAGCCCACCGGAAAGGATGCCCAGATCGGTGGGCTGATCCAACCCGGCCTCGTCCAGACCTTCGCGGCTGTGCAACACCACGGCCCTTTCCCGCCCCAACAGACGCAAGGCCTCGGCCATCACCGGCACCAGCTCCGGGGCATAAACCCCGATCACCTGGCGGTTGGGATAGAGGGGATTGACCAGGGGCCCCAAGAGATTAAAGACAGTGCGAACTTTAAGGGCGCGGCGGTAGGGGATCACCGCCCGCATGGCCGGGTGCCAGTGGGGGGCAAAGAGAAAGGTGATGCCCACTTCCGCCACCGCCGCCCGCACTTGCTCTGGCTCAGCGCTCAGGTTCACCCCCAACGCCTCCAGCACGTCCGCCGAGCCAACCTTGCCAGAAGCAGAGCGGTTGCCGTGCTTCACGACTGGGATCCCGGCAGCGCTGACCACGAAGGCCACGGCAGTGGAAATGTTAAACGTGCCGGCCCCATCTCCCCCGGTGCCGCAAGTATCCACCAACAGGGGCAGATCCAGGGGGGATCCCAGGGAAGCTCGCTGCAGCACCCGCGCCATGCCGGCCAGTTCACTGGCGCTGACCCCCTTGGCTTGCAGGGCCGCCAAAATCGCTCCCGACACCACATCCGGCACTTGGTTGTGCAGCCAGCCGTTCATCAACTGTTCGGCTTGGGCTTCGCTCAGAGATTGCCGCTCCAGCAACTGTCCCAAAAGCTGGGGCCAAAGGTCAGCCGTTTCCGTCATGGGGCGGGATCCGGGTTTTCAGCAAGCCCTCATCCTAGCATAGGTCTGCGGGGGCTCTTTCGGCCAAAGCGGCTAGAGATCGCGCAGCCAAGGGTCCGAGACAGGGGCAGCCGCCGCCAGATCCCTTCGCTCCCCGTGGGATCCAACAAACGCCAGGCCAGCAACCCTGCTGCCGAGAAGAAAGCCAAAGCCAGCAGCAGCGCCAGGGAGTTTTGCACGCTTTTCCAGGCGAATCCAACCTGAGATCTCCGTTGAACAGGTCGGGAGCCCTTTTGAGCGGGGGAGGGTGGTTTTGCAGAAGTTGGGGAGGGGGGCAACGGAGCAGCGGGAATGGGAGGCCCTGGCAGCCGCTTCCAAGCCATAGCCACAGCCTGGGGGCGCTGGCGCTGGCGCATCCACCGGTTGAGCTCGGCCAGAGAGATGGCACAGAGGTTGGCAAGGCCCAGCCCCTGCACTCGCTCGACCAAGGGTCGGTCGTTGCTCACCACCACCACCAGGGATCCCGGCTGCTGTTGGGCCAGGGCATAGGCACACTCGGCAATGGCCTGCTCTAGGCGGACTCGCAGCGACTGCTCGCCGGCGTTGACTTCACCCACCAGGGCGCGGGCTTCTGAGACGGCAAATCCCAAACGGGGCCAGTGGCGCAAGAAGGCGCGCGCTGTCGATTCTTCTTGGGGGTCGATGGCCTGTCGGGTTAGGCGTTCTAGCTCCGCCATCACCGCCTGGGGCAGCACACACACCCCAAAACGGGCCCATTCCTGCCACAGAGCCGGGCGACCGGCCAGGATCGCAGAGCTGTCGAAAACGAGCAACGGCGAGATTTCGGCCATAGGGGGCGCCAGCGGCGGGCTCACCCTCAATTGTGCAGCTTCTCCGAGAACTTGGGGAGGCGGGATCCCTCGGCCAAACAGAGGCGGATGGCCAGCGGGTAGAGGCGGTGTTCCTGGGCCTGGATGCGCCGGTAAAGGGATTCCACCGTATCTTCCGGCAAAACCGGTACGGCTGCTTGCGCCACAATGGGGCCGCTATCCATTTCCAACGTGACCCGGTGGACGGTGCAGCCGGTGATTTTCACGCCGTACTCCAGCGCCTGCTCCACCGCCCGCAGGCCCTTGAAGCTGGGCAAGAGGCTGGGGTGGAGGTTTAAAACCCGCTCCGGATAGGCAGACAGCAACACTTGGGTCACCAAACGCATCCAGCCGGCCATGATCACCCACTCCACCTGATACTCCTGGAGCACTTGCAAGATGGCCGCGTCCAGCGCCTCCCGGCTGGCATAGTGCCGATGGTTGAGCAGAATACAAGGGATCCCTCTTCGCCGCGCCCGCTGCCGCACGTAGGCGTCTGGATTGTTGGTGATCACGACGGCAATTTGCGCCCGTAGCTCGCCAGCATCGATGGCTTGGGCGATGGCCTCGAAGTTGCTGCCGTTGCCGGAAGCCAAGATGCCCAGGATCCCCGGCTGGGGAGGAGCCGGGATCTCGCCGGGGTCTGGCCAGAGGAGGTTAGGCAAGTCCATACGAAAAACTCGAGGGAGAGTCCGCAGCCCCGCTATTTTAGACCCAGCCGGATTTGGCTGCGACCTGCTCTTGTCGGAGAGAGAGTCCAAAAACTAGGCTGCCACTGATGCTATCCAGCCTGTCCAGCACCGCTCAAACCCTGGGCAAGGAGCTGAAAGCGCTGAACTGAATTGTGCAAAAGCACGAGGTGCTGATCGCAGAAACTGATGCTGGCTCCCCGAGGAGCTCTGGCTCGCTTTGACAGGCGCAGCGGTGCTATCGAGCTCCGCCCGGCTTAGCTGCAGGAGGAAACGGGAGAGCATGACTCTAGTCAATAATAAGCTCAACTATACTGAAAATAATGTATAATATGTTCAGTACGGATTACTATCAGTTGATCTTTCTGTTTACTTTCGAGTCTGCCAACATGGTAGCCAAAGCAAAGCAGAAAATTGGTAGTAAGACGACACGGAAACTGCGCTTTGGGTATTCTACTCAAAGCTTTGCGGGATACCGCCATTCTGTTTGGAAACAAACAGAATGCTATCGCTGCATAGTTGAACAGTGATGTTCAGCAGTGTTCAGCGTAAATGTATCAGATACGCCAAGAAATGCTGCGGATGTGGCAAGGGATCTGCAATTGGTGGCGGGATTTTCTGGAGTTTCTGCAAAGATAGGCCAAGCCAATTCCAGGAACTGGGCCTGGATCTTTCGCGGGCTGGTCTAAATTGGGAAAGCATTGACCTTGGTGTGAGAGCATGGCTCCCTTGAGAAAGCGACAGCGGCGATTTTGGCTTTTTGGCCTGATCGTCCTTCTGGTCGGATTGATGGGATCCCTGACGCAAGCGCAGCAAAGCCTCACCCAGGCCCAGTTGGAGCAGGCCCAATACGTGCGCAGTTGCGGCACTTGCCATGTGGCGCTGCCCGCTCAGGTGTTGCCCACCGAAACCTGGCGACGGCTGCTACAGGATCCCAACCACTACGGCCAGCAGATCCAGCCCCTGACCGGCGTGGCTTTACAACTGGCTTGGGGCTATTTGCGGCCTAATTCCCGTCCCCTGCGCCAAGGGGAACCGGTGCCCTATCGCCTGGCCGAGTCTCGCTACTTCCGCGCTTTGCACCCGCAAGTAGACTTTCCCAACCCAGTGCGGGTGAGCGGCTGTGTGGATTGTCACCCCAAGGTCGATGCGGGAGACTTTGCCAGCCTCTCGCCGGAATGGCAATCTTGAGAGGCGCAGAGACAGCATGCAGGTAGATATAGGCGCTATTCTGACCGGATATGCCCAGGGCTACTTCCTCATGGCGGACGAAGAAACCGGATCCCTGGCCTGGTATGGCACCGAGCAGCACGCGCTGATCCCTTTGGACGAGCGGTTTCACTGTCCCCGTTCGCTGCGGCCTTTGGTGCGCGGCAGTTGCTTTCAGGTGCGGATCAACGGCGCTTTTGAGCAAGTGGTGGAGGGCTGTGCCGCTCGCCCCCAAACTTGGATTAGCTCGGAATTAAAGCAGATCTACCTTGCCCTGCACCAAGCGGGGTTTGCCCACAGCTTTGAAACCTGGCAGGGAGACACCCTAGCAGGCGGGATCCTGGGCATTGCTTTGGGGGCGGCCTTTATCGGCGAATCGATGTTTTACCGCATTCCCAACGCTTCGAAGGTGGCGCTGGTCAAGCTGGTGGAACACCTGCGGGAGCGGGGCTTTCGCCTTTTTGACGCCCAGTTGATGAACCCGCACCTGGCTCGCTTTGGGGCTTTTCTCATGGACGGACGGGATTACCAGGAGCTGTTGCAGCAGTGCCTGCGGATCCCTTGCCGGTTTGACTGAGCCAGCGCCCTGGGGGGCAGGGGGTATTTATCAAGAGGGGTGGATTGGGCTAGGTTAAAGGTAGTGTTCAGCTTTTGTTCCGGCCATCCCGATGTCGCAGCCCTCTCCTGTCAGCTCCACCCCTGTTGAGAAGGGATCCTCGCCTCAGGTGAGCTATACCCGCCTGGCCATGCGCAACATGGTGCGTAAAGGCAAAACCTCCCTCCTGCACTTCACTCTGACAACAGCGGGGTTGCTGGCAGTGTTGGTAGGGCTGGCGTATCTGTTTCACTGAGTTTCACTGCCTTTGATGTTCCCTCCTAAACTTTTCCCAAAGTTAAGTGTTAGGAAGGTAAAGGACGGGCAGCGAGGGAGCCGGGTTTCGTTGGCGGCAACCTCTGCTGCTGCAGACCTCATCTTTGGCCCTTGGGACTTTTGCCTATGCAAACTTCGCTAGATCGCACCTCCACCCGTTCTGGCATTCGCCTGCTGTTGTTTGCTCAGGGTCGAGCCAATATCGAGGAACTGGCGGAGCAATTGCGTCGGCACATCCAGGGGCTGCCGGGCCAGCATCCTGCCCATCTGAAGGTGGTACCGCTGGAGGAGCACCCCTACCTAGCAGAGCACTACAAGTTGGTGGTGACGCCAGCCTTGGTGAAAGCAGAACCCCTGCCGGCTCAGGTCTTGGCGGGCGAAGATCTGGCGACGCAGTTGGAAGTGTGGTGGCCCCGCTGGCAGGGTCAGGCGGCTTTGGTTTCCTACCAGGAAGAGGCGGGTCAAGATCCTGCTCCTCCCCCGACCACCGAGGCGTTGTTGCAAATGTCGGAAGAGGTGTTTTCGCTGCGCCAGGAGCGCGCCCAACTGCGGGAGCAGTTGGACTTCAAAGACCGCGTTCTGGCCATGCTGGTGCACGATTTGCGCAGCCCCCTGACGGCTACAGCCCTGGCGGTCGAAACCCTACAGCAAGGGCGAGAAGGATCCCTGGACAAGGCGGTGGAGCGGCAGTTGTTCGAGCATGCCCGCCAGCAATTGCGCAAGATGGACAGCATGATCACCGATATTCTCGAGTCGGCCCGTGGCAGTGCCTCGGAGCTGCGGATTCGAGCCGTGGAAACTCAGTTGGCCAGCCTATGCCAGCCAGTGATCGAGGAGCTACTGCCTCGCATCCAAGCCAAGCAATTGCAGTTTCAAGCCGATATTCCGGTGGATCTGCCCACAGTTCACGTGGATCCCGACAAGATCCGCCAGGTTATTTTCAACCTGTTGGACAATGCCATCAAGTACACTCCCGCCGGGGGATCCATCCGCCTCAACATCCTCCACCGCACCAGCCAAAAGGTACAGGTGACCGTCAGCGACACCGGCCCTGGGATCCCGGAAGCCGAGCAAGAGAACATCTTCTCCGATGCGGTGCGCCTATCCCGCGACCAACAGCAGGAAGGCTATGGCATTGGCCTTTCCCTTTGCCGTCGCATCGTGCGCGCCCACTATGGCCAGATTTGGGTGGAATCGATCCTGGGCAAGGGCAGCAGTTTTCATTTCACCTTGCCGGTGTATCGACTCTGCGGTCGCTAGCCAAGCTTTGGCCCTCGCTTTTCCCTGTTTCTCCCGAGAGCATGATCGGCCAGAACCAGTGGGGGCGCATCAGGATCACGGTGTCGATGACGTGAATGATGCCGTTGTCCGCCTCGATATCCGCCTGGATAACGGTGGCATTGTTCACCTCAAACACGTCCCCCTCGATAAACAAATCGATGGGGGATCCCTCTACCGAGCCTACACGCTGGTACTTGGCCAAATCCGCCTTTTTCAGGCGACCGGGCACCACGTGGTAACACAAAATGCGAGTCAATTGGGGGATGTTTTGCACTAGGGTGGTGACGGTGCCGGGGGGCAACTTGGCAAAAGCCGCATCGGTGGGCGCAAAAACAGTGAAAGGGCCAGGGCCTTTCAAAGTATCCACCAAGTTTGCCGCCTTCACGGCTGTAACCAAGGTGGAAAAACCCTCAGCAGAAACTGCAATATCGACAATATCAGGCATGGCCAAGATCCTTGTTTTGCTGAAGTGGGAATAAAGGTCTGGACGGCAGGTTCAGAAGAGCAGTTGGGTCCAAGCAGGATCGGGAAAAGGGAAAGCCAAAACCGACCACCTGAAATCGGCGTAATTGTCCTCAACTAGCGGTAGTTTTGATCCTGAATATAGGAGAGGCGGGCTGCCTCGCGGATGCCGTATTCCGGTCGGGTGAAGCGATTGAGCTGTCCCTCAAAATAACGGCGGTTCATCATCAAATGCCGCGGGTTGGGATCGTCCAGAGGATACAAGAAAGCGGCTCTCCCCGCCTGGATCACGGCTGAAGTAACGTTGTACATGGAGCGCTGGAAGCTGATCCCAAGCTGGATCAGCATGTCGTCTTCACCACGGCAATGCTTGCGGTAATACTCCACCAAATACTGGGGCAAAAAGTGGTACATATCCTGGTGCAAAAGGGTCGGCGGGATCCCGGCACTGGCCACGGGAAACTTGTCGGCGTAGAGAACCCCGTAGTGAAAGTCCAACTGGTTAACGGGCACTTGGTTGGCCTGGGCGTTATAGGACTTGGTGCCGCGGAAGGGAGAAGAGCGATAAAACACCGCCTCTACGTAGGGGAAAGCCGCCTCGTATAGCCAGGTAAATCCCTTGGATTTGGGCACAATATCGTACCATTCTCCGCGGATGCGCACCCGGTGATAAATGGGCCGTCCGGCAACGGCGAAGATCCCCCTGACCAAGAAGTTCATCGCCTCCGGCACGCTGGTAATTTTGCCCTCGTCGTAGAGATCGCTCATTTCAAAGAAAACCGGCGCCATCACCTCCCAAAAGAGTCCCAGCACTGAATACATGGTGGCCTGGCGGCATAGCTCTAAAAACATGTCTGGGAAGAGCTTGTATAGCCCCATCAACAGAGGGTTGCCTTGGCAGTAGGCGCGGATGGCGCGGTCGGCATTTTGCTTGTATTCTTCCGAATCCATATAGGGATCCAGCAGGCCCCCCATATCCCGGTGCCAGAGCATGGCCCGCATACATTCTTCGGCAAATTCCATGTTGATGCGGTCATGCCAAAGGTGATGCAAAATCCGCGGCAGCTTGCGCTTGAGCTCCCCTTTTTCCATGAACTCCAGCAGTTCCGGGTGGGCCGTAGCGGGGCCGCGCCAAATGCGCAAATCGGCATTATCCCCCGCGTAGTGGTTGGCCAGCTTCAAATATTCTTCGGGAATGATGAACTTAAAAAAGGGCAAGGGATCCACAAACACCTGCTCGGCAATGTAGAGCAGATCGCGCCAGTAAAAGTCCATCGGCACCGCATAGGCTTTGTAGAGGCCGATAATTTGCATCAGGTTTTCCGGCGTATCCGGCAGCATCGATCCCCCTGCCTCGAGGCGATGCACCACCTCGGCAAAGGGATGGGTGGAAGGGGGGAGCTTGGGCGTAACCAGGGTCGTCGTCATGGAAAAAGTCTCCAACTCTTCACTGCCTTCGGCTAGGGGAGAAAGTCATGAGCTTGCGTTGTCCATCAGGGATCCCTGCAGCAAACTGGAGGGAGAAGAATGTTCGGCTTCCGCGATGACAAGCGTCTGGGCTTGAGCCACCTGGGTGGATAGAGTAAAGGCCAAGGTTTGGGGCCATTTCACCAGGTTCATGGGCTGGATCCCAAACCAGACGATCAAGGCAGTTAAAAGAAAGCCCGGGATCCGCTCCCAACCTTGCACCCGGGGGTAGTAGGCGGTGCGGTTGTCCAATTTGCCGAAGCAGGTGCGGTTGAGCAAAATCACAAAATACACCGCCGTCAAGCCGGTGCCGCAGATGCTGAGCAACGTGGGCAACGGAAAATCTTGGTAGCTGCCCTGGAAGATCAAAAACTCGGCCACAAAGCCCACCAAGCCCGGGATCCCGGCGCTGGCCATGCCGCCCAAGATCAACAGGGCACTCACCGTGGGCAGGCCGCGCAGGGGATTGAGCAGGCCGTTGATCACGTTGAGATCCCGCGTTCCCACCTTGCGCTCCACCAGGCCCACCAGATCAAACAGCAGCGCCAGAATCAGGCCGTGGGAGACCATCTGCACCATCGCCCCCGTCAGGCTAATCGGCGTGGCCGCCGCCATACCCAGCAGGATGTAGCCCATATGGCCGATGGAGCTGTAGGCCACCATGCGCTTGATGTCTTTTTGGGCGATGGCCGCCAAAGCCCCCGACAGCACAGCAATAGCCCCCCACCAGGCCAGCAGCCCACTCAGATCGGCCCAAACCTGGGGAAACAACTGCAGCCCAAAGCGAAACAGACCATAGGTGCCCAACTTGGAGAGCACCCCTCCCAGCAGCACCGCCACCGGCGGGGAAGACTCGCCGTAGGCGTCGGGCAGCCAGGTGTGGAAGGGCACCAGCGGCATCTTGATGCCAAAGGCCACAATCAAAGCCAACAGGGCCAGGGTTTGGGCAGCGGGGCCCAGGGAGCTGATGCGAATCTCGGCCAGCTCAAAAGTATGGGGATCCCCCAGCCAGTAGACGGCCAGAAACGCCCCCAACAGGAAGACGGCGGAAACAGCGGTGTAGATCAAAAACTTGATGGCGGCATAATCCCGCTTGGGGCTGCCCCAGATGGAAATGAGCAAGTAGATCGGGATCAGCACCAGCTCGTAAAAGAGGAAAAACAACAGCAGGTTCTGGGCGGCAAAAGCCCCGTTGACCGACCCACTCATCAGCAGAATGCAGCCGTAAAAGAGATTGGGCCGCTTGGTCTCCGGCTCAGCCGTCAAAATGGCGATGAGAGTGAGCAGCCCGTTCAGGGCCACCATCAACAAAGCCAGCCCGTCCAAGCCCAGGGAGTAGCTCAGCCCGATTTGCGGGATCCAATCCCACCGCTGCTCCCACTGAAAGCCGGTCGCCTGCACGTCGAAGCGGGTAAACAGAAATAGCGAGATGGCCAACGGGATCCCGGCCAAGACCACCGCCAGCTTGCGCCCTCCCAAGCCCAGGAACAGCAGCAGGGATCCCAAAATCGGCAACACAATCAAGGCACTCAGCATGGTCTTTTCCCTCTTTCTTAAGGACTCCGTCCCCCTCTGCCTAGAGAATTAGCCAGCCCAGCAGGGCCACCCCCACCACAATCGTCAGCACATAGGCCTGCAACTGGCCGGAGGTGGTGTATTTCAAAACCTGACCTCCTGCCAGCACAACTAAGCTGGTCAAATTCACCACGCCGTCCACCACGTAGCGGTCAAAGAGGGCCGTAACCTCAGAAATGATGCGCACCACAAACACCACGCTGGCGCGGTAGAGCTTGGGGGTGTAGAAGTCGTTGGCCAGCAGATCCTGCCAGTCGGCCAAGAAAGCCCAGTCCACTGGCCGCCGCCCCCGCGGCAGGTACAGCCAGGCTCCCAACGCGATGCCCGCCAAGCTGGATCCGGCCATCACCGCAATCGGGATCCCCTGCAGAGCCGGCAAGAGATCCAAGGCCGCCAGAATCATCGGCACATGCAGCGTCACCCCCATCATGGCCGTGCTGGGCAACATCATCGGCCAGTGCACCTCTGGGGAGCGCTCGCTCATCTGCTGCGGCTTGCCTCCCCAAACCAGGCCGAATACCCGCGTCAGCCCCAGCGCCGTTACCGCGTTGGTGACCAGCACCACTGCCGCCCACAGCCCCTGCCCCGATTGCGCCAACTGCTGCCACAGATCCGTCAGCACCCAGAAGGAGCCGAAAGGCGGCAGGGCCACCATGCCGGCCATCCCCGTCAAAAAGCACAGGCCGGAAATGGGCCGCCGCGACCACAAGCCCCCCAGATAGCGCAGATCCTGGGTAATGCTGTTCCAGATCACCATGCCCAGCGCCATCACCAGCAAGGCCATCGCCGGCGCATAGGTGAGCAGCAGTTGGTAGGCCTGTTGCGTGTGTCCTGTGCCCACCGCTACAAAGATCAAGCCCATGTAGGCGCTCACCAGGTAGGACAAGGCCCGCTTGGCATCAATTTGGGCCAGGGCCACCAGGGATCCCCCCACTGCCGTCAGCCCCCCGATCACCAGCATCAGCCGCAACACCGTCGGGGAAAGCTCATAGAGCGGCTGCAGCCGAATCAACACCCAAGCTCCTGTGCCCACCACCACCGCATTGCGCAAGATCGTAGAGGGGATCGGCCCTTCCATCGCCTCATCCAGCCACAGATGCAGAGGGAACTGGGCACACTTGCCCACAGGGCCGGCCAGCAACCCCAGCCCCACCAAGGCGATCAAGTTCGGATCCACAGAGATAGCTCCTGCCTGCACCGACTTTGCCCAAGCCGTCAAGTCCTCAAACTCCCAGGATCCCGTCAAAGGATAGATGGCGATGACCCCCATCAAGAGCAACAGGTCGCCGATGCGCTTGGTTAGAAAAGCATCCCGGGCCCCAGTTACCACCAGCGATTGGTTAAACCAAAAGCCCACCAACAGGTAGGTGCCCAGAGTCAAAATCTCCAGGATGACGTAGCTGAAAAACAAAGAGTCGCACAGAGCCAGAGCGCACATCCCCCCCTCAAACAGGCCCAGCAGCGAGAAGAACCGCGCCCAGCCCCAGTCCATTTCCATGTAGCCAAAGCCGTAGATCTGGGCCGCCAGGTTTAGCCCCGTCACCACGGCGCAGGCCCCCAGCGTTAGCGATGAAACCTGCAGCGGCAGCTCCAACACCAGATCCCCTACCTGCAGCCAGGGCAGCCGAATCACCTGCGCCGGCTGATCCCAAATCGCCACCAGCGCCCCCACACTGTGCAAGAACGCCACCAAGGTCAGCAGCGCATTTAGATAGCCCGCCGGTCGGGGGCCGGTGCGCCGGGTGATCCCAGGGGACCAAATCAACGCCCCCAGCCACGCCACTAGCGCATAGAGGGGAATTAACCACGCGGTTCTGACCAGCCCGTCCAAACTCATAATCCTCCTTACGGCCAGGAATCCCGCCTGACCCCATCGCCTACTGAGATCCTGTAAAAAATCTTAAGAGGCATCCTAGTGGCAAACTAGGATAGACAAAAATCAAGTTTTCCGATGAAGGCTATAGATTTCTAGCTAGGGAAGCGGAAACCTTCTCGCAGGCAACACAGACAGGCAGGAACCGTTGCCGGAGGGCTCCAGGTGGAGAGGGCCTCGGCCAAGGGACAGCTTGGCGCAAAAAGTAGAGGGATCCCCTTTTCCAGCGGGGATCCCCGTCGAGCTTTGGATGTCATCGTCGACTGTGAGCCTTGGTTCCTCAGCAGGAGGTAAGACTTGCCTTCATGGGCCTAGGTCAGCTCTCCGACTTGCTGGAAGTCTGCACGTACAAGATCACCAGGAAGATCGAGGGCACCAGAATAACCAAAATGGTGGCCAAAAGGCCCAGGTAGTTCGTCTCCATAGCTGCACACGCCGCAAACCCAACTGGCAGCTAGCATACCATTCTCAGGTACGCCTTGCCCAAAAGCGGCCAAGCCGGCTCTAGGGTTTCGTCTTCACCGCAACATCCCCCAATACCTTCGTCTGGCAGGCGAGACGATAGGTATCGGGCTTGCGCTTGAGCTTGCGGTTTTCCGCCTCGGTGCGGGGAGAGAGGTTCTCGGCTCCCTCGACAATCTCCACCACACAGGTGCCACACTGGCCGTTGCCGCCGCAGTTGAGCAGCTTGGCCATCATCTTGTAGAGGTCGATCTGGTTCTCCAGCGCCTTCAAGCGCAGGTTAGCGCCTTCCGCGACGACGATCTCTCTATTCTCGTTGACAAAGCGAATCGTTGCCATAATCTCGCCCGAAACCACGACACCTTTCAGATTGAGCCAGGAAAGCTCCAGGGTTTGCTAAGTATTGTTACACTTTAAATCATATTTTTAATCTTTGGCGAGAGATCTGGGAAGATGATGGCAGATAAGAGGGCATCCCGCCTGAAGCCGCTCAGGTCAGTTGCGTTTCGTTATACTGTTTGATGCCTGTGATGAAAATTCTGAGAGCGATGTCCTCACTGGGTGCGCTCTTGGGTTAGGTGGGTGCGGCACCCCTCGACACTGAAGAGACTGCTTAGGTAAGGATCCCAGGTGAAGATGTCGGCTTCAGTTTTTTGACTGGATATCGCGCAAGTGTTGGAGAACGTGGAGGATCGAGCTTTATGGGACTACCGTGGTACCGGGTCCACACCGTTGTATTAAATGACCCAGGTCGCCTGATCGCGGTACACCTGATGCACACTGCGCTGGTGGCAGGTTGGGCCGGATCGATGGCGCTGTATGAAACGGCTATTTTCGATCCATCGGATCCTGTCCTGAATCCGATGTGGCGTCAGGGCATGTTCGTCATGCCATTCATGGTGCGTCTGGGGGTGGTCAACTCCTGGGGCGGCTGGAATATCTACGGCGAGAGCGTGGCCAATCCCGGCTTCTGGACGTTTGAAGGGGTAGCCACTGCTCACATTGTTTTGTCTGGCTTGCTCTTTTTGGCCGCCTGCTGGCACTGGGTGTACTGGGATCTGGAGCTGTTCCGGGATCCCCGTACCGGCGAGCCGGCTTTGGACTTGCCGAAGATTTTTGGGATCCACCTGCTCTTGGCCGGGATCCTTTGTTTCGGCTTTGGGGCTTTTCACCTGACGGGGGTGTTTGGCCCAGGGATGTGGGTCAGCGACCCCTACGCGACGACAGGGCATGTGCAGCCGGTGGCGCCGGAGTGGGGGCCGGCAGGGTTTAACCCCTACAACGCTGGCGGGGTGGTGGCCCACCACATTGCCGCGGGCATCGTGGGCATCATTGCCGGCCTGTTTCACATTACAGTACGCCCACCCCAACGCCTCTACAAGGCTCTGCGCATGGGGAACATTGAGAGCGTGCTCTCCAGCTCGATTGCGGCCGTGTTTTTTGCCGGCTTTGTGGTGGCCGGGACGATGTGGTACGGCAGTGCCACCACTCCTGTGGAGCTGTTTGGCCCCACCCGCTACCAATGGGACTCCGGCTATTTCAACCAGGAAATTAACCGGCGCGTCAATGCCGCTATGGAGGCCGGGATGACCCGCAGCGAGGCCTACAATTCTCTCCCCAAGTCGCTGCTCTTCTACGATTACGTGGGTAACAGCCCGGCCAAGGGTGGTTTGTTCCGGGCTGGTCCGATGAACAAGGGAGACGGTATTGCTATCGAGTGGCTGGGCTACCCCGTCTTCCGGGACCGTGAAAGTCGGGAGCTGACGGTGCAACGCATGCCCAACTTCTTCGAGACGTTCCCCGTCATCCTGCGGGACGCCGATGGCGTGGTGCGGGCGGACATTCCCTTCCGGCGCGCCGAGTCACGCTACAGCTTTGAGCAGGTGGGCGTGACGGTGGAGTTCTACGGCGGCAAGCTGGACGGTCAGGTGTTCACTGACCCGCCAACGGTTAAAAAGTATGCCCGTATGGCTCAGTTGGGCCAGCTCTTCGAGTTCGACCGCGAAACGCCTAAGGCCGACGGCACTTTCCACACCAGCCCCCGCGGTTGGTTTACCTTCGCCCACGCGGTCTTTGCGCTGCTGTTCTTCTTCGGGCACATCTGGCACGGCGCCCGTACTCTCTTCCGGGATGTGTTCGCCGGTATTGACCCGAACATGAGCGAGGAAATGGTGGAATTCGGCGTCTTCCAGAAAGTGGGGGATCCCACCACGCGCAAGGTGCAAGAAGCGTAAGGCTTTCTCGCGGGATGACCGCCGGCACTCTGTTTCTCTGGGGAGAGGGGGTGCTGGCGGCTTTGAGCTAATCTGGAATCAAGCCCCCTTAGGATTCTGATTTGGAGGTTGGTATGGAAGCCATCACCTACACCTTTATTCTGTTTTTGACGCTGGGCCTTCTGTTTTTTGCCGTCGCCTTTCGCGAAACTCCTAGGATTCAGAAGAAGTAACCTGCGCCAGGGGCTGCTGTTGTCGGCTTGCTGAGAGTGTTGAGTGGGTTGAGGCGGCCAAAAGAGACGGCAGTTGTACCCCGTACAAGGCCGGAAAAATCCCCGGCCTTGTTTTTGTTTTGTTTTCAGAGGGCGCTCGGTTCCAGGCTGGTAGAGTACCCCCCAGGCAACCCAGCAAAGCTGTTTTCAAAACGGTAGCTGTCCTCTCCTGCTGGCAGAGGGGGTAGCTACTGGCGCTACTTTATTGAGCTTTATTGAGATTTGTTATCAGTATTTTGGAGGGGGAGCTCTTGTCCCACTGCTCGAATGGGATGGCTAGAATTGCTTCGGGATGGTTTCCAGAACTACGGGGATTGCTGCGGCTCGAGTTCGCAACCAAGTCAACTTCAGGTTAGCGATGGCAACAGTGCTGCTGGTGGAAGACGATCCAATTAACGCCCGCGTTTTCGACAAAGTGTTGCGGCGGCGAGGCGGGTTTGAGGTCTTTCACAGCCAGGATGTGGAGGAGATCCTACGGCTGGCGCAGGCGCACGAGGTGGACGTGATTTTGCTGGATGTCTCCCTTTCTCAAAGCACCTTTCGTGGCGAGGCCGTGGACGGGATCCGCATTGCCCAACTGCTGAAGGGGGATCCCAAAAGCAGCTCCATTCCCATCATTTTGGTGACGGCCCATGCCATGCGGGGCGACCGCGAGGCCTTTTTGGCTCAAAGTGGGGCCAATGGCTACATCGCCAAGCCGGTGGTGGATCACGAGGAGATGGTGAACCAGGTGCGCAGGGTGTTGGCTCAGGCCCAGCAGGGCTAACCGGCCAGGCTTTGGACAATGGACTGCCAAAAGGGGATCCCATCCTGCCCCGGCAAGTCGGGATCCGCCGCCCGCTCCGGGTGAGGCATCAGGCCGAGGATGCGACCGCTAGGGTCACAAATGCCGGCGATGTTGTCCACCGAGCCATTGGGCGCGACCGGAGCATAGCGAAAGACGATCTGCCCCCTGTCCTGCAACTGCTTGAGGGTATCGGCATCGCAGACGTAGCGGCCTTCCCCATGGGCGATGGGCAGGGTCAGGGTGGCTCCGCAAGGGTAAGCGCTGGTCCAGGGCAGGTCTTGCCGCTCCACGCGGATCCCTACCCGGTCGCAGATAAAGTGCAGGTTGGCGTTGCGCACCAGCGCCCCCGGCAGCAGACCGGCTTCTGTCAAGATCTGGAAGCCGTTGCAAATGCCCAGGACATAGCCCCCCCGCGCCCCATGCTCGGCCAGGGATCCCATCACTGGCGCAAAACGGGCCAGCGCCCCAGCTCGTAGATAATCCCCGTAGCTGAAGCCCCCTGGCAGCACCACCACATCCAGCCCCGATAAATCGGTTTCCCGGTGCCAGATGAGTCGCGTCGGGCAGCCCAAGAGGCCGCGGGTTACCCAGGCCACGTCGCGGTCACAATTGGAACCGGGGAAAACGACAATGCCAAACCTTACCTTAGCCATGGGGATCCCTTGCTGTGAAAACAAAAAGGTGGTGAGGGCTAGGCGTGAGCAATCAACTCTCTACAGGATCCACTTGGATTTGATAGGTCTCGATGACCGGATTGGCCAGCAGTTGCTCGCACAGCTCGTTCACCTGCTCTCGGGCAGTTTCGGCGTCAGGGGCCTCTAGCCGCAGTTGGATGTGTTTGCCAATGCGCACTCCCTGCACCTGGGTATGCCCTAACCGATGCAAGCTAGCCTGGAGAGCAGCCCCAGCAGGATCAAGTACCGAGGGGCGCAGGTGGATCTGAATCTGGGCCTGGAACTGCATAGAATAAAGCTGGACTTCTACAAGTGTATAGCTGGATGTCGCTTGCTTGAGGTCAGCTTATGGATGCGGCGCGCGTCGTGGCCATTGCCCAGAATGTTTTCCGGGAAACGATTCGGGATCGCGTTCTCTATCTGGTGATGGTGTTTGCGGTGGCCATGTTGGGAGCCATCGTTTTGATCCCCCAGGTAGCCAACCAGGCCCACAACAAGATCATTGCCGATCTGGGTCTGGCCGCTATCCACTTCCTGGCGCTGGTGGTGGCTATTTTCGTCGGCACCGGGCTGGTGAATAAAGAGATCGAGAGGCGCACGGTCTATGTGCTGATTGCCAAGCCCATGAGCCGGGCGGAGTTTATTGTCGGCAAGCATCTGGGCCTGTCGGCTTTGCTGTCGGTGCTGCTGGTCATAATGACGGCCGTCTTTTTGCTCAGCCTGCTGTTGGTGCAGGCCCCCATTTCCCCCTGGGCCATTCTCTGGGCAGTAGTTTTCACCTTTTTGGAACTGGTGCTGATTGTGGCGGCAGCGCTGCTGTTTGGGGTTTTTACCTCTCCAATTTTGGCCACCCTCTACACCATTGCCCTGTTCATTATGGGCCACGCCAGCCGCGCCCTGCTGCAGTTAAGCAAGCTGGTGGAAGACGCAGGTTTTGGCAAGGTGTTCGAGGTCATTTACTTGGTCTTGCCGGATCTGGAGCGCTTTAATCTAAGAGATGCTGCCGTTTACGGCCAAATTCCTCCGCCCACCCAGCTCCTTGGTGACGCGCTTTACGGTCTGATCTACACCGTTTTGCTGCTCATTTTGACGGTGCTGGTGTTTGCCCGGCGTGAGTTCTAATAAGCTCTCGTGGGGCTCTAGTTGAACCTTTTTTGCTCCCTCTCTCATGCAACTTTTCCACTTCCACACCCCTGAGCAAGTCCCTCCGGCAGGGATCCCAGCCTGCGCAGTGGCCATCGACGTGCTGCGGGCCACCACCACCATCGCCGCAGCTCTGGCGGCAGGGGCAGAGGCCGTTGAGGTGTTTGCCGACTTGCAGTCCTTGCAAGCGGCCAGCCGGAGCTGGCCGGCCTCCAAACGGCTCTTGGCCGGGGAGCGAGGCGGCAAAACGGTGACGGGATTTGACCTAGGCAACTCCCCCCGCGAGTACACCCCAGAGCGCGTGCGGGACCAGCGCATCTTCATGAGTACCACCAACGGCACCCGCACCCTGCAGCGCTTAGAAAGGATCCCGGTGGTGATCACGGCGGCCCTGGTGAACTTGGGAGCGGTAGTGGAGTTTCTCAGGCGAGGAGCTTTTGCCGAGGTGTGGCTGGTGGGATCCGGCTGGGAAGGGGCGTTTGCTTTGGAAGACACCGCCTGTGCCGGGGCAGTTCTGCATCGCCTGGGCTGCTCGTGGGAGCAGTTGGGCAACGACGAGGCAGTAGCCGCCCTGGCCCTCTACCAAACTTGGCAAGACAATCTCCTGGGCCTGTTGCGGCGCTCCAGCCATGGGCAGCGGCTGCTGGCAATTAGCCCCGAAAACGACAGCGACCTGGCCTATTGTGCCAAGTTGGATCGGCTCTCAGTGGTGCCCCAGCAGGTTCAGCCCGGAGTTTTGGCCCTCGCCGGCTAGCTGGCCTGGGGTGTCTTGTCGGCAACAGCCAAAGCCTTCTGGTGCAGCCACTCCTGCCATTCTCCCGGGATCAGCTTGCTGTGAAACGCATCTCCAGAGACAAACATATCCCGCTGGTTTTGGGCCAAAACAAAAATGGAGCGGCGGTCGAAATGGGAGGTGAGCTTGTAGAGGGTGTAGGGGCCTTCGGAGTAGAGGGTCAACGTTTCCTGATCCAGGCCGTGGCGGCTGCTTTGGCCGCAGGCCCGCAGGATCATGTTGATCAATTGTTCGTAGTACATATAACCCTTCCCGACGAGGTAGGGAACATCCCTGGGCACGACCTCAACAGCCAAGGCGGCTGCTGAGGCCCGAGCGGCTCGCGTGAGCCCAGTATAACTCCCGGCTCAGGCAACACTGAGCCCAACAGAGCAGGTGAGTTCAACCAAGGCAGCGGCAAATGCGATAAATAGTAAGGCAAGCCGTCAATTTTGTGCAGGCAGCCCCCATGGCCACTACGGCGCCTCGTTCTCTTCCTCCCACCGATCCCGTCCGTGTCGCCATTGTCGGGGCCTCCGGGTATGGAGGGGTGCAGTTAGCGCGGCTGCTCAGCGAACACCCCGGCGCGCAGATCACCTACCTGGCCGGTCAAGACAGCGCCGGCAAACGCTACGGGGATCTCTATCCTCACTTGGCCCAGGCGGTGGATTTGACCATCCAGCCTGTGGATGTGGAGGCCATTGCTGCTAGCAGCGACGTTGTCTTTTTGTCTCTGCCCAACGGCCTGGCGGCAGACCTGGCGCCGCCTTTGCTGGCCAAAGGGTGCAAAGTTCTCGATCTCTCAGCAGACTACCGCTTTCGCAACCTGGCCACCTACCAATCCTGGTATCGCTTGGGGCAGACGGATCCCAACTGGCCTAGCCCTGCCTATCGCCAGGCCAACGAGCAGGCGGTTTACGGGCTGCCAGAACTCTACCGGGAGGCCATCGCCCAAGCGCAACTGGTAGCCTGCCCCGGCTGCTACCCCACGGCCTCCCTGTTGGCGGTTGCCCCTCTGCTGCGGCAGGGGTTGGTGGAGCTGGACAGCCTGATTTTCGATGCCAAATCGGGCGTCTCGGGGGCGGGCCGCACCCCCAAGCTGGGATCCCTATTTGCCGAGGTGGACAGCTCGCTAGGCGCCTATGGCGTGGCCCAACACCGGCACACACCCGAGATCGAGCAGGCCTGCTCCGACCTCACCCACACCCCCATCACCGTGCAATTTACGCCCCACCTGGTGCCGATGGTGCGGGGCATCCACGTGACCTTGTACGCCAACCTGCGGGATCCCGGCCTTGTGGGCGAAGATCTCATCACCATTTACAACGCCTTCTATCGCCAATCCCCCTGGGTCAAGGTGCTGCCCCGCGGCGTTTACCCGCAAACCAAGTGGGTTGCCGGCACCAACACCTGCATGATTGGGGTGGAAGTGGATACCCGCACCAACCGAGTCATTGTCCTGTCGGTCATCGACAACCTCATGAAGGGACAAGCCGGGCAAGCGGTGCAATGCCTCAACCTAATGATGGGGTGGCCGGAAACCTTGGGCCTACCACAGCTCGCCTTTTACCCCTAGCTATAATGCCGGTAATGCCCCTGAGGCCAAGTTTGCCCATGCCTGAGTTCTTCTCCCCCAATCTCGATCCCAACGCTGCCCCACCTGCCGCGCCGGCGAACTCTCCACCTTCTAGGGCCGGGGATCTGAACTGGGAGGAGCTGTGGCGGCAACTGGAGGCGGGCTGGCAGGAGCTGCCCCGACGCTCCGAAGAAACAGTGCAGCAGACCCTAGCTCGTTGGCAACTGGAGTGGGGCGGCTTGTGCCGCGAGGCGCGAGATCGGCTGCAGGCAACTCTAGACAAAGCCAGAGCCACAACCTCTCCAGAGCCCCTCCCGCGAGAGCTGCAAGCGCTTTTGCCTCTGCTCAACCCCTGCCAATGGGAGGTGGTCATCGGCTCTCTGGAACGGGCCGCCGACCGAGCCTGGGTGGCCAGCCTGCTGTATCACAGCCTGCAGGAGCCACCACACCCCGAAGCAGCCACCAACGGCATCCCTGCCTGGGCGGGGGCCTTGACCTCTGAGCAGCGCTCTACCTTGGAGGCGATGAGCCTGCGGGCCTATGGCAACAGCCGCCTACCTTTGGTGATGGACAAAAGCGGCGAGATCCAAGTGGAAGCCTCAGCCGCCCTCTTGGCCGCCCTTATTGCTGTCGAGATCGGCAGCGTGGGATCCGCAGGCGCCCTCTCTTTGCTGGGCACACCGGAGCTGCGCAAGCTCTTGAATGCCGAGGGCAAGCTGCGGCGCAGCGTCTTAAAACAGGGGCGAACTGCCCTCACAGAAGAGGAATGGCAAACTCTGCGCCAGTGGCTTGATCCCAAGGGATCCCCCCCCGACTGGTACCTCTCCCTCACCCAAGTGGGGATCCAAACCACCCAAGTGGGGGACTATCTGGCGCGGCGGCTGCGGGAGTTTTTCCAAAGCGAATGGATCAAGCTGGTGATCCCGCCCCTGTACCACTTGGTTATCGACGCCGTGCGGCTGTTGACGGGAGAAGTGTTTCTCAGCGTGGGCACAACCCTAGAATCGGCTTTGGAGTCGGCAGAGGCGGGGCGACGCCTGGAGTTGCTGCTGCAAGCTTTGCCCCAGGCCCGGCACATTCCCAGTCCCAAGCGCATCCAAGCCGCTCTTCCCGCCGTTGTGGAGGCTGCTGAGACAACCCTCAGGCCGCTCTTGGCGCGCCAGTTGATGACGGTGGCCGACATCTTCGACCCGCCCATTCGCAACGAAAGCCTCAACGAATTGGGGCGGCAACTCAACCTCTGGAATCCCTTGCAGTTTTTGCTCACCTGGGGTACGTCTGGCTGGCTGGGCGCTCTGCTAGATGAGATCAAAAAATTGCAGCAAACCTACCCGGAAATGCCCTTGTGGGAGAGCTATCGGCAAGGGGTTGAGACGGCAGTGCAAGCGCCTCGAGTGATGGATCAGGCGGAAGCCTTGCGCCTTACCGCCAAGAGCTTGGATCCCAAGATAGAACCGTCGGACGACTAACCTAGCGCAGGCGTACCCTACCCCCTCAGCCGAAGTGCCCCCATCTGCGGGCGTATTCAGCATCGCATAGGGCACAAACTTAAGGCCGAAAAGTCCCAAAAAGTTGGACTTAAAATCTCAGCTTGGTTGATATCCTAAAAGCAGACAGACATAGAAACAATACAATTGTTCTTTTGGTAGCTATAGACTTTTTTCTATCTTCTGGCGATTCTCGAGGGAGTTGCTCTCCGGTGGCAGAGTGCTTTAAGCAAAACGGCTCAACGGACTGGGGATCCCTGCCCCATGGCGGCTATCACTGGGATGGCTGTGCCGAGCCGTTTTTCGAGGGCTGGTACAGCCGGGTCACTTTACCTGGGGATCCGCCCCTCAGCTTTGCCTTCATGTACGCCATCGACCCCAGGCGGGGAGGCATGGCGCAGGTGTTGGGGCCAGAGGAGGAGCTGCATTGGCGCACCTTCCCCAATCCACAGCGCTTCTGGGCCAGTTGGCGGCACCTGGCCTTGGGGCACGCTGGCGGGCCAGGCGAGAGCTGGCGAGGGCTGCAGGAGCCCCTCACCTTCTTCCAACACACCGCCAGCGGCTACCAATACACCGCCCGCCTCAACCAGGGGATCCTGCCAGATCCTGTCAGAGGCGAGGCCATCCGCTGGCTCTATCGCATTCAACTCTGCTCTGCCTACGGGATCCCGCCGCGGGCCACCATGGGAGCCTGGTCTTATCTGCCCATCTTCGAGCCGGGCTGGCAGATCCTGATGAGCCACGGCCTGGCCAGCGGCTGGGTGGAGTGGCGGGGCAGGCGCTTCGAATTCGAGCAGGCCCCCGCCTACGCCGAAAAAAACTGGGGACAAAGCTTCCCTCGCCGCTGGTTTTGGATCCAGTGCAACGCCTTTCCCAACCATTCCGGCCTCAGCCTCACCTGCGCCGGAGCCGAGCGGCAGGTGCTCACCCGCCCCGAAGAAGTCGCCCTGATCAGCCTGCACGGCGGGGGATCCCAGCCTTTTTTGGAGTGGCGGCCCGGCCAAGCTCGGCTAACCTGGCAGGTGGATCCCTGGGGATCCTGGCAGGTGCGCGGCGAAGACGCCCGTTGGTGCATCCAACTGGAAGGTCACACCCAGCGGCCTGGGCAAACCGTCTTCACCCCTGGCCCGGAAGGGATGCGGCGCAACTGCCGCGACACCCTGGCCGGCCATCTGCAGGTGCGGCTGTGGCAGCGCAACGGCCAGGTCTGGACGCAGGTGCTTGCGGCCAGCAGCTCCCAAGCCGGCCTCGAGGTGGGGGGAGAAGTTCCGCGATCCTGGCCAGGGCATTGTTGAACGTTGGCGGATATCTACACCCCCGTTGGACTTCCCAAAAAACGCTCTTGTGCTAAAATACCTAAGCCACATTGATAAGCTTCCATCTCTGGATAGGAGAGACGGGTCTTCAACCGTGGCTGTTTCGCTTTTCTTGCAGGTAGATAGCTTGCGCCTGTAGCTCAGTGGACTAGAGCACGTGGCTACGGACCACGGTGTCGGGAGTTCAAATCTCTCCAGGCGCGTTACGATCCCAGATGATTTTTCGTCTGGGGTATTTACCGTCCCTTAGTTGGCCTGAATCCTGTGTTAGGATTAGGCCTATCAAGTCCGCCTTGATGCAGGCGTAGGGAGCCCGAGGATCATGTTTGAACGCTTTACGGAAAAAGCCATCAAGGTGATCATGCTGGCCCAGGAGGAGGCCAGACGGTTGGGTCACAATTTCGTTGGCACCGAGCAAATCTTGTTGGGGTTAATCGGCGAGGGCACTGGGGTCGCCGCCAAAGTTCTCAAGTCCATGGGAGTGAACTTGAAGGACGCCCGCATTGAAGTCGAGAAAATTATTGGCCGGGGATCCGGCTTTGTGGCCGTCGAGATCCCTTTCACTCCCCGCGCCAAGCGAGTGCTGGAGCTCTCCTTAGAAGAAGCTCGCCAGCTCGGCCACAACTACATCGGCACTGAGCACCTGCTCCTGGGCCTGATCCGCGAAGGGGAAGGGGTAGCTGCTCGCGTCCTGGAAAACCTGGGGGTGGATCTGTCCAAGGTGCGCACCCAGGTGATCCGCATGTTGGGCGAGACCGCCGAAGTGACGGCGGGGGGTGGGTCTTCCAGCCGCACCAAGACGCCAACCCTGGACGAATTCGGCTCCAACCTCACCCAATTGGCCCAAGAGGGCAAGCTGGATCCCGTGGTGGGTCGGACGCGGGAGATCGAGCGCGTGATCCAGATCTTGGGCCGCCGCACCAAGAACAACCCCGTTCTTATCGGCGAGCCGGGCGTGGGCAAGACCGCCATCGCCGAAGGTCTGGCCCAGCGCATCGTGCAGGGGGACGTGCCCGACATCTTGGCCGACAAGCGGGTGGTCAGCCTGGATATCGGCCTGTTGGTGGCTGGCACCAAGTACCGCGGCGAGTTTGAGGAGCGCCTCAAGAAGATCATGGATGAGATCCGCAACGCCGGCAACATCATCCTGGTCATCGACGAGGTGCACACCCTCATTGGAGCCGGGGCTGCCGAAGGGGCCATCGATGCCGCCAACATCCTCAAGCCGGCTTTGGCCCGCGGCGAGCTGCAGTGCATCGGCGCCACCACGCTGGATGAGTACCGCAAGCACATCGAGCGGGATGCCGCCCTGGAGCGTCGCTTCCAGCCCATCATGGTGGGCGAGCCGAGCGTTTCAGAGACGATCGAGATCCTGTTTGGCCTGCGGGAGCGCTACGAGCAGCACCACAAGCTGAAGATCTCCGACGCGGCCTTGGAGGCAGCGGCCAAGCTGGCCGACCAATACATCTCTGACCGCTTCCTGCCGGACAAGGCCATCGACCTCATCGACGAGGCGGCTTCGCGGGTGCGCCTGATCAACTCGCAACTGCCGCCGGCGGCGCGGGAGCTGGATCAGGAGCTGCGGCGGGTGCTTAAGGAGAAGGATGCCGCGGTGCGGGCCCAAGACTTCGACAGGGCCGGCGAGCTGCGGGATCGGGAGATGGAGATCAAGCAGCAGATCCGCGCCATTGCGGCGGCCAAAAAAGCCGAGGAAAGCAGCCGCCAAGAGATGCCAGAGGTCACCGAAGAGGACATCGCCCAAGTGGTGAGCGCCTGGACGGGCGTGCCAGTGGCCAAGCTGACCGAGAGCGAGTCGGAGAAGCTGCTGCACATGGAGGAAACCCTGCACCAGCGCATCATCGGCCAAGATGAGGCGGTGCGGGCCATCTCGCGGGCCATTCGTCGGGCTCGCGTGGGGCTGAAAAACCCCAACCGTCCCATCGCCAGCTTCATCTTCTCCGGCCCAACAGGGGTAGGCAAAACCGAGCTGACCAAAGCCCTGGCGGCCTACTTCTTCGGCTCCGAGTCGGCTATGATCCGCCTCGACATGTCGGAGTACATGGAGCGGCACACGGTCAGCAAGCTGATCGGATCCCCGCCCGGATATGTCGGCTACAACGAGGGGGGGCAGCTTACGGAAGCGGTGCGGCGCCGTCCCTACACGGTGGTGCTCTTCGATGAGATCGAGAAGGCCCACCCGGACGTGTTCAACCTGCTGCTGCAGATCCTGGAGGACGGCCGCCTGACCGACGCCAAGGGCCGCACGGTGGACTTCAAAAACACCCTGATCGTGATGACCTCGAACATTGGCTCGAAGGTCATCGAGAAGGGTGGTGGCAGCCTCGGCTTCGAGTTCAACACCAACGACGAAGATGCGAACTACAACCGCATCCGCAACTTGGTGCACGAGGAGCTGAAGCAGTACTTCCGCCCCGAGTTCCTCAACCGGGTGGACGAGATCATCGTCTTCCGGCAACTGACCAAGGAGGAAGTGAAGCAGATCGCCGACATCCTGCTCAAGGAAGTGTTCGACCGCATGAAGGAGAAGAAGATTTACCTCACGGTCAGCGATCGCTTCAAGGATCTGCTGGTGGAGGAGGGCTACAACCCCAGCTATGGGGCACGTCCGCTGCGCCGTGCTATTCAGCGCCTGTTGGAAGACATCCTGGCAGAAGAGATCTTGACTGGCCACGTCAAAGAGGGATCAGAAGTCCTCATCGATGTGGACGAGGAGCGTAAGCCCAAGGTGCTGGTCACGGAGCCGGAGCGGGTGCTCTTGCCCCAGGGAGCGGAGTAAAGCTGCCGCCTCCCCTTCAGGTTCTGGTTCTTAGGAAGACAAGGGATCCGCTGCTGTTCTCGGATCCCTTGCTCTTGTCCTTCATCTGTGCTGTCGTTCTAGGAAGTTGTCTCTAGAGTCAAGGGATTGGCCGTAGGAGAACTTTGGCATGGTGCAATCGACCTACTACTATGGCGGCGCTCCGGTTCGGACTCCGCCTCCCGATTTGGCTTCGCTGCTGCTGCAAGAGCGCATTGTCTATCTGGGTCTGCCCCTGGCCGAGGAGGCGAATGCCAACGTCACCAAGCTGATTGTGGAACAATTGCTGTATTTGCAGTACGAGGATCGGGAAAAGCCGATCAAGATGTACATCAACTCGACGGGCACCTACAGCTACGACACGGCAGCTTTTGCCATTCTGGATACGATGAACTACATCAAGCCGCCGGTGCATACCATCTGCATTGGCAATGCCATTGGCATGGCGGCCATGCTGTTGGCGGCGGGCGCCAAGGGGTTCCGGGCCAGTTTGCCCAATGCCACGATCGTGCTGCATCAGCCGTATGGGGGCACCCGTGGACAGGCCAGCGATATTGAAATTCGCACCCGCGAGATCTTGACCTTGCGCAACATGATGCTGGAGGAATTATCTCGCAGCACGGGCCAGCCCATAGAGCGCATCAAGAAGGATACGGAGCGGCTGTTTTTCATGACTCCGGAAGAGGCCAAAGCCTACGGTCTTATCGATCAGGTGTTGACCAGCTCCAAAGCCCTGCCGAAGTTGGCAACAGCCAAAAGCTGAAGCAGAGGGATCCGTCGATGGTTCAGGTCCCTGTACAGCCTTTAACGGCGGAGGAGTACCTACGCCTCAAAAGCTGGCCTTATGAAGGACGGCTTGAACTTGAAGACGGGTATATTCGGGAAGTGCCAACTGAGGAGCGCATTAACACCCTCATTGAGCTGTTTCTGATTGCGGAATTGCTCAAGTTTTTGCCCGTCCAACGCCTGAGCTTGGGCCAAGTTGAGGTCGAAGTGCCCGCAGCCAAGGCTCGGTTTCGCAACCCAGATGTGATGGTTTTACATCCTGACCATGTGAGCTTGCTGGGGAACGGTCGCGGAACCCTTCGGCTGCCCATGCCCCCGCCGCTGCTGGTGGTGGAAGTGGTTTCTCCTGGAATAGACAATGAAAAACGTGATTATCAAGACAAGCGCAAAGACTATGCTGCCCGTGGGATCCTGGAATACTGGATTGTGGATCCCGCCAAGCAGTCGGTGTCGCGCTGGGTTGGCGGGGAATACGAAGACGAGGTTAAAACCGGCCCTGAACGCATTGTTTCCTCGGTTTTGCCCCAGCTAGATTTAAGCGCGCAAGACCTCTTGCAAGCGCATCGTTCTGTGTAGTGTTCTGTACTTTGCCAGGAGAAACTTATGCCGATTGGAGTGCCTCGCGTTCCCTACCGTCTGCCCGGTGAGCCCTACAGCCAGTGGATCAGCCTCGACGACCGCCTGTACCAAGAGCGGATCTTGTTTATCGGCGAGCCCATCGACGACAACCTGGCCAATACCATCGTGGGGGTGATGCTCTACCTCAACTCCCAGGATCCGCAAAAGGATATTGTGATGTACATCAACTCTCCTGGTGGCTCTGTAACGGCGGGCATGGCCATTTACGACACCATGAACCACGTCAAGCCCGACATTGTTACCGTTTGCGTGGGCCAAGCAGCCTCGATGGGGGCCTTCTTGCTGGCTGCCGGCACCAAGGGAAAACGCTTTGCCCTGCCCCACTCCCGCATCATGCTGCACCAGCCTTCCCTGGGGATGATCCAAGGTCAGGCCAGCGATATCGAAATTCGCGCCCGCGAAACTTTGCGGGTCAAGCGGCGTATGAATGAGCTCTTGGCGCAAATGACTGGCCAGCCGCTGGAGAAAATCGAGCGGGATGTGGAGCGGGATTTCTACCTCTCGGCTACGGAAGCCCAAGCCTACGGCATTGTAGACCGAGTGATCCAAGAGCGCTCGGAAGCAATGGCCGGCTAAGGGGGATTTTGGCTCGCTGCAAAAAGACGGCCTGGGCAAGATCCCGAGTAAGATTAGGGAGCTGAGGACTGGCTCGCTGTGGTTTGACCGTTTGACGGGCCTGGATTCCGGCAGGTGTGATGTTCCCCGGCTTATACGGTACTGGTTCTAGGGTGCTGGGAGAGGGGCTGAGGATCCCTGGGGTAGCTAGGATAAGGCGGAGTGGACCGAGAGATTTGCATCCGGTGAACCGAAAGCATTGGGTCAAAAGGAGCAGTGGATGGGCCAGTCTGCTGGTGTTCCTGCTGTATCCGCCGAATCAGGCCTTGGCTTTGCCCCCGGCTTCTGAAATCCCTGAGGAGGTGCTGCGGGCGCAGCCAGATTTGCAGGCTCGCTCTCCGGTCGATAATCAGCCCCTCACCGCTGGCGAAGCTCTGCAACTCCAGGCAGCCCTGGCAGCCCGGCCCGAAACCGGATCTGTTTCTCCAGAGGTGGAGCGGCTGATCTTTTTGCTCAAGCTGCGCAGGGGTTTCCGCGACCTGTTTCCTTTTTTGTTCCCATAGCCCTCCTAGCTAGCCCAACAGTTTTCCGAACCCTTAGGGGCGAGGGGGAAATACCACAGGGATCCTTTTCTGGTAGCGGTAAGGGCCGGCGCGGGATCCCCAAGTTTGTTGGCCGGTGGTGGCGTCGAAGCCGCGATCCCAGGTGATGAATTCCTGGGCTGTGAGGTCAAACTCGATGTGGATGTAGGTGCTGTCGCCGGGGTTGAGGCGGCAGCCACCGCCCGGCAGCATCTGGCCGTGGTAGCAGTCTGCGCGCTTTTCTACGAGGATGCGACAACCGGGCAAATGCTGCAAGTCAGACAGAGAAAGCTGCGCCAAGCGCTGCAGATCCTGAGAGGCACCTGCCCAAGCCGCTTGATCCCGCAACTTATAGTTCTCGATCCGCAAGGGATCCGCCAATACCTGCAGCACCCGGCTGCGGTAAAACCGGCCCGGCGTGTGCTCGTTAAATTGCTCGGTAAAAAAGCCGATTCCTTCTGAAAACAGGTGGGGAAGGCGCACGTACCAAAGGCTCACCGGTACAAACCACACCGGTTCTGCCATGGCTTGGGCGCGGTTGCTGTAGTAACCTTCCAGCCAATCGGCAAAAGTATTGAGGTCGGAATCGGAAGTTGCCGCAGCAGAAGCTGTCATATGCAAGAAGGAGGATCGCCTGTCTTCGGGATTTCTCGATCCTAGGGTTATTCTCACCCCTAACCCTGCTTCCGGAGGGAGAAGGTTGGGTGCCGAACCGGAGGGCTCAGTGTTGAGGAGCTTGCTCTGCTGAAGGCAATTTTTCTTCTACTATAGAAAGCTATGACAAAACTCACCCCCAGCTCCAGCTACAGCATTGCTCTACGTCTGCGCCTGCCCAACCAGCCAGGAGCGCTGGCCCGTGTTACCCAAGCTATTGCCGAGGTGGGAGGCAGCCTCAGCCAGATCGACCTCATCCACCAATCGGCAGCCGAAACGGTGCGGGAAATCTGCGTGGATGCCGTTAGCAGCGAGCATGCCGAGCAAATTCGCGCCGCTGTTGCCTCTTTGCCCAACGTAAAAGTGGAGCGGGTGGTGGATCGCACCTTTGAGCTGCACCGGGGGGGAAAGCTACAGGTGGTGGCCAAAAGCCGCCTGGAGAGCGCCGCCGATCTGGCCATGGCCTATACCCCGGGCGTGGGTCGGGTGGCGCTGGAAATTGCCGCCGATCCCAGCGCTGTGTATGAATACACCATCAAGGGCAATTGCGTTGGCATCGTAACCGATGGCAGCGCCGTGCTGGGCCTGGGGAATATCGGCCCGGAGGCGGCTCTGCCAGTGATGGAGGGAAAAGCAGCCCTGTTCAAACGCTTTGCTGATATCGATGCTTTCCCGCTCTGCCTGGCCACCCAGGAGGTGGGGGAAATTGTGGAGACGGTGGTGCGCCTGGCGCCGGGGTTTGGCGGCTTCAACCTGGAGGACATCAGCGCCCCCCGCTGCTTTGCCATCGAGTTGCAGCTCAAGGCCCGTCTCAACCTGCCGGTGTTCCACGACGATCAGCATGGCACCGCCATTGTGGTGCTGGCAGCGTTGTTGAATGCCTTGAAGGTGGTTAAAAAAAGCCTAGAGGAGGTGCGCATTGTCCTCAACGGGGCAGGAGCAGCCGGTATTGCGGTAACTCAACTGCTGCGACGGGCCGGGGCCAGACATATCCTGGTCTGCGACCGCCAAGGGATCCTCAGCCGCTCCCGCGCCGACCTCACCCCCGAGAAAGCTGCCGTTGCCGTTGAGGAGAGCGGATCCCTGGCAGAGGCTTTGGTGGGAGCAGATGTGTTCATCGGGGTGAGCGTGGCCAATGCTTTGACACCAGAGATGGTGGAGAAAATGGCGCCGGATCCCATTGTCTTTGCCTTGGCCAACCCGGTGCCAGAGATCCAGCCCGAGCTGGTGGCAGATCGAGTCGCCGTGATGGCCACCGGGCGCAGCGACTACCCCAACCAGATCAACAATGTGCTGGCCTTCCCAGGGGTGTTCCGCGGCGCTCTCGATTGCCGCGCCAAGCAGATCAACACTGAGATGTGCCTGGCTGCCGCCCAGGCCATTGCCAATTTGATCCCACCGGAAGATTTGGATCCCCAGTGGATCATTCCCTCGGTCTTCGATGGGCGGGTAGTTCCTCAGGTGGCTGCCGCCGTGATCCAAGCTGCCCGCCAAACAGGAGTGGCCGGGATCCCTTGAGGGTTCCCCCTGGCCAAAAGCGGGTGGAAGGCAGCAGGCCTCAGCTAGAAGCCGCAGGAGCCCCGCACTGTACCCCCCTCAATCCCCCCGCCCCCCTGCCCCCCGTATACGGGGGGTTGGGGGGGAAGGGGGGCGGTCGGAGCCGGGTAGTTTACGATTTGCTTTTGCGGAGATCCGCACTATCAAATTGCTCTATCCACAACTCCCAGCAATCGGCGCGCCGGTTGCAAAGTTGCTCAAGATATTTCTTTGGGCTCTGACAGAGTTAACCGGAGACTTGCTTGTTATTTTTGTTACAAGATCGGGGATCCTCTCTACCTAGAGTCGAGGAAGCCGGACTAAGTCCTGATAGGCTGGAGGAAAGTTTGGGATCCCTGCCATGTTCTACTTGCCGGTCTCGCTGTTGCTGTTTTTGATGCTGGTGCTGCTGCTGCCTTTCCTCTGGCTGGGGCTGGCGGTGGATGTGGTGGCGTTGGCGGTGGGCAAGTTGGGGTTCTCGCGGGAGGGGGCGCTGTTGCTGCTGCTGGCTATCCTGGCGGGCAGCTCGGTCAATATTCCCCTGTATCGTGTGAAGTGCGAGGTAACGCTGGTGGAAGACCTGGCCAGCCTGTGGATACGGCAATTTTGGGGGATCCCGTTGGCCAAGATCTCTCAGGAGACCGTGGTTGCTCTGAACGTGGGCGGGGGGCTGATCCCGGTGCTCTTGGCCCTGTATCAATTTGGCCGGGCCGATGGGCTGTTGATCCTGGCCGTAACGGCGCTGGTGACTGTGGTCAGCTACTATGCTTCCCACGTGGTGCCCGGAATCGGCATTCAGATGAATCCCTTGACCGCCCCGGCTACGGCAGCCTTGGCCGCCATGTTCTGGGCTGGAGATCAGGCGCCGGCGGTGGCCTTTGCTGGCGGGGTTTTGGGCACGGTGATCGGAGCGGATCTGCTGCACTTGCCGGAGGTGCTGCGGCGCAATTGCTCGGGCATTCTCAGCATTGGCGGGGCCGGGGTTTTCGATGGCATTGCTCTCTGTGGCCTGTTTGCCCTGTTGCTGAGCTAAACCAGCAAATAGGTGAGGGAAAGGGTAACAGCCTGGCCGGGATCCAGCCAGCGCAAGTCGGGATCCCCTTCGGGGGCACGCTGGGTCAACTCCTCGAGGAGAATTTGCGTCCATTCCAGCGGCCCATTGAGCAACAGCGGCGAACGGGCTACCCCCAGCTTGCGGGCCATGGTTTTGAGGGCTTCCAAGCTGGCCGACAAGGGGCGAGTGCTGGCCACAAACAGCAGCTCGGTCAGCCCCTGGGCATGGCAGGTGAGCAGATCGGGATTGACGGCAGAGCGCGAATTGCCAGCCATCTCAGGCAGAGGTGGCAAAGTCAGGCTGCTCTTGGCCTCCAGGCGCAGCGGCAGGGCAAAGTCCTCCTGGGGCATGGGGGCCAGCAGGTGCAGTTGCCCGCTGGAATCGACCATCAACAGGTACCCGAACAGATCCTGCTCGCCCTCGTTGCGCAGAGTGAGATAGAGGGGATCCCCGCGCATAAAGCGTGGCATGCCTGGCTCGCCAGGAGCAGCGGCCCCTTGGGCAAGCCGTGACCCCCGCAAGGGTTTGCCCTTGGTGGACAATTCCCCCACCACCGCCAGCGGCGAGATTGCCGCGTTGAGGGTAGCCCGCAGGCGCTTGGCCGCCAGCAGATGGGCCAGACGGGGCACCAGCCGCTGCACTGCCGTAGCGGCAGCTTCCCCAGCCGGCCCGCAGGAATTGAGCAGCAATTCTCGCCCCGGCCAAAAGAGGCTGTAGCTGTTGACTTCCAGGGGTTTGGGCAGAGCGTCCAATTGAAAGGCGGCGGCCATTTCGGGGGTGATGCGGCCCAGCAGGCAATCCACCTGGCGCTCGCGCGGGTTGGCCGTCTCCATCCAGCTGTAGCCGGCGATGGCGTTGGTCAGATCTACTTTTTCAACGCGGCCTAAGTTGTCTTCCAGACCCACCAAAAGCTTGAGGCTGCTGGAGAGGCTGCGCAACTGCTCCCGCACCAGCGTGCCCACGGGGGGAAATTGACCTTCCCCGTTGGCCGGCTGCACCTGTGCCAACAGGCCGCTGCGAGAACGAATCAGCAGCGGCACCGGCGAGGCGGTGGAAGGCTCGGCAGCAATGGGAACCAAAAGAGTACCTGGCTGCAAGCCGCAGAGTGCCGCCGGTGGGATCCCACCCAGCCACACCTGGGCCCGATTCCCCTTCACTTCCTGGATGGCGCCGCTGACTCCCACCTGAGGGGGGGTGAGGAAGTAGGGCGGGATGCGCCGAGCCGTTTCTTTGCCCTCCAGGATGGGGCGCTGACAAGCAAACAGGCCCAGCTCCCGCTGACCGGCCACTTGGTTGAAGGCTATCAGCAGGCGGGTGGCAGGTGTGGTCTCCCACAGGTACTGCGTCAACAGGTAGGTGAGTATCCCTGCATGAAATCCCGGCCAAGCGGCTTCTGCCGCCAAATCTTGGGGGGTGGTGGCGGCAATTAACAACCCCTTGGGCGGAGAGGGCCAAATCTGCTGCACTTCACCAGAAGGCAGGCGACCGGGAGCCACCGCCTCTGGGGAGGTAGAGGCTACTTCCTTGGGGACTTTCGGCGGGCGGGAGCGCAGTTGCAAGTTGCCCCGTACTGCGGGTGCAACATAGGTAAAGCCACAATCGAGTACGGTCGTGAGCTGGGCTGTGCCCAAGCTTTGCACAAGCTGGAAAAAGCGCTCCAGACCCATAGCCGCCGCTTCTTCAGGGCCAGCCAACAGCAGCGCCGGCTGCCAGCGCTCGGGCGAAGATCCCGCCCGCCATTGGCCGTAGCCGCTAAACTGCACCACTACCGTTTCAGCCGTCTGACTTGCACTTCCCAAGTGCTCGGCAAAGGCTGACTGGATCGCGCTTGAAGTGGCAGCTCCATCGGTGAGGATGAGAATGTCTGCCGGGTCAAAGCCAAAGCGATACCGCAGCAGCTCCCGCTGCAGCTCCACATCCGTGACACACCCCTGTAACGGGGATCCCTCGCCGGGGTAGCGGTTAATGCCTATCAAGAGAGCCAACTTGCGGGAGCTGGCCGCCAAAGCTTGCCCGTAGCGCTCAGCCTGACCCACCAACCAGCCGGGAGAGAGACCAAGGCCGGCAGCAACCAGGAGTAACTTTTGTAGAAAAGACCGCCTTTCCATGTCAACCCTGTGGGCTGCCTCGCTGGCGTAACAGCCACCCTGTTGGCGAACGAGCCACAGCTCAACTCTGCACCGGATCTGTTGCTGCCTATTTCAGGATATCCCCACCCCTCCAGCTTTTTCGAGGGATCGGGTGACAGTTTTTGGCGTTTCGTTTACATTCTTGGCGGGATCCCGCCTCAAGTCCTTTCCGTCTGGGGATACCGACGCCAAGGCCGCTTAGGAGTTCAGCTAGAAACGGCAGGAGGCCCGCCCTTTTCCTCCTGTACACGGGGGATACGGGAGCGTGTCAATCAACAGCCGCGCAGCAAAACAGAGCGTTGGCGGTCGAACAGTTGGCGTTTTCTCAACTGAGGCAGTTTCTGCACTCCAAGGCGGTGGGGCCGGGGTCAAGGTTGTGGTGGTGCCGCCTGCCGACAGTTTGCAAACCGGCCACCGATGTTTATGGCTTGGCCAGCAGGAAGGGAAGCGTTTTCGTTGTGTGAACCCGGCCTGGGGCTGGGAAGGGGAGGCAGATTTTAACGGTGCCAATGTGATTGCGGTTTTGGGGGCTGCTGTAAGCCGGCCTGCCCCCCGTACACGGGGGGTGTGGGGGGCCCTTGGTTGGCTTGCCAACTGCAGGGCTACCCAAAGCCTGCACTCTATGTGTCAGCATGAGTGCGGGCAATTTACAAAATAGGGCAAGTGAGCCCCCCGTTCCGGCCAATGGCAGCGGAGGAAAGGGATTACGATGAACCCAGCCAAAACTAGACAGCACAGGCTGTAGTAGAGGTGAAAGCTCCCGATGGGATCCACCTGTTCCACTACCCCTCCTCCCAGGGATCCCAGCGCTAGAGCCAGGATATTGTTCAAAGCATGGGCCAGGATGGGTAAGCTCAAGGAGCGTGCTTTCAGGTAGAGCAGCCCCATCACCAGGCCAAACACCGTCAGCCCAAGTGGGTTAGGGTGCAGTAGGCCAAAGACCACGGAAGAAGCCAGCAGGCCTCTGTCAAGCCCCCACTTGAGGCTCCAGCGGTGGAGCAAAATGCCGCGAAACAGCCATTCCTCCGTTATGGGGGCCACCACTGCAATCGAGAGCCAGCGCAACCCCTGGTACACCTGCGGCCAGGCTGTCTCCCCCTCCTCTTCCCCCAGGGAGTCCAGCATCGACTCCGCCAGCTCCGGGAAAGACAGCGACACCCAGTAGAGCATCAGCAAAGTGGTGCCCATGGAGAGCACAACCAAAGCCGGCACTACCCGCAGCAGGGATCCCCAGGGAATCACAGCTCGCCAGTTGCCCCACAGCCGCCTCATCTGCAAATGGGCTCGTCGCCCGCGCTGCCAGCTCCAGATACAAGTGAGCACAAACGTGACGCAATAGACAACGTAGGCCAGCACCGGATCGTCCGAGGGCAGAGGCAACAGCCTGGCCAAAGCGACAACCCCCAGACCCACCCCCCCGTTGATCGACAGGAAAGCCAGCAGCAGATAGCGGGCCTTCAGCGCTGAAAATCCGGCTGAACCCGGCTCGGCAGGCGGCAAGGCGGGGGATCTGGACATAAAAAAGTAAGAGGTAGGAGTTTTCCCATCTTATAAGGGTGGGGGAGAGAGCACCGACTTTGGAAAGCCAATCCTCCGGGCAAGCTACCTCGTGGAAGGGGAAAGCCCCCCTCTTCAAAGGGAGAGGAGGTCACTGCTTGCGCTGAATCCAATAGGTGGTAAATAGCTCGCCACTGGCCTGTTTCTGGATTTTGCCCCCCAAGTCGGCGATGCGCCGCTCCCACTCCTGTAGGGGCGTGAGAATCGGCTCGCTGCCTTTGAAGAGCTCAATCAACCCCCACTGTTCGGCCCACACCGACTCAGGATTGACCACTTCGATAATCACTGGCGCAGCCGGACGCAACACCCGCCTCAGTTCTGCCCAAACCGCGTCAAAGTAGTCTATCGGGTAGTAGTACAAAAATCCTGTAGCAATGGCCAGATCGAACTGCTCTGGCCCGTAGTTTTCCAGGTGATGGGCGGATCCCTGCTGCATCGACTTGAACAGCTTGGAGTTAAGCTGCGGTGCCCGCGAGCGCACAAAGCGCACGATCCCCCCGCTCAGCTCATGGCCGTAAAAGTAGGCCTGCCAATCGTTCCAGGGATAGGTCAGGAAACTCACTCCACAGCCCAGATCCAAGCAGGCTTCCCGCTTTTTGGGGGCGCGCAATTGCCAAAAGGGGATCCCCAGGCGTTCCTGGAGGTGATCCCGCTTTTGGGCTTGCCAAAAGGGCAACTGTTCCAGGTCGGGGGGAAGCTGCCAACTGGCCCGACCCAACTGCACCTCCAGCTCCCGGTTGAAGCGGGCGGCTACGGCGGCAAGATAGGGATCCCAGCGTTCCCCGCTTTGCGGTAGCTCCATCTTTGGCCGGCTCTGTTGTGGAGGCTTGGGCGCTTAACTGGCCTTTAACCTAGACTACCAGGAGGCCCGGCCCATAGGCCCCCGGCTGCAGGGATCCATTGACCCAACTGTAGCTGCCGAGGATGGTGCCGGCGGGGACTTGAGCTTGGGAGCCCAAGCGCGTGTAAGCGCCGATGTAGCAGGGCGCGTGCAATTGAACGTCAGGGTGGATCTCGGCGGTCTTGTGAACCCATACCCCTGGCGCCCGTTCTTCCACATCCTCGAGAGGGAAATCCCTCATCCGGCTCAGGAGAATGTCCAGTTGGCCGTGGTAGTAGCTGGCCGGCGTGCCCAGATCCCGCCAGTAGCCAGTGTGCAGGTAGGCTTGCAGCCGTCGCCCCTGCCGCAGCAAGTCGGGGAAGATACGCCGCTCGAAGCTGAGGGGATCCCCGCTGGGGTAGTCTTTGAAAATAGCCGGATCGAGGACATAGGTACCAGCGTTGATGGTGTTGGTGGTGAGGGTGAGGGCTTCGGCAGCAGTGGGCTTTTCCCGAAAGGATTGGATCCGGCCCCCTTCCCCTACCTCCACCAGGCCGTAGGCGGTGACGTCCTCCACCTGGGCGAGGGTGAGGGTGGCGACGGCCCCGCTCTGCAGGTGGCAGTGTATCAAATCTAATAAATCCAGATCGGTGAGGATATCGGCATTGAAGACCACTAAGGGATCCCCGCTGAAGTAGGGTTGGGCCAGCACCAAAGCTCCCGCTGTATCTAGCGGCGTCTCCTCGACGACGTAGCGGAGCTTTACCCCCCAAGCAGTGCCATCTCCCAGAGCCGCCTCGATCTGTCTGCCCAGATACCCCACGCTGAGCAAAATGTCCGTCAGGCCGGCCCGGCGGCAGCGCCCGATCAGCCAGTGTAAAAAAGGCACCTCTAGCAACGGCAGCAGAGGCTTCGGTTGCCACAAGGTCAGCGGCCGTAAGCGAGTTCCTTGCCCCCCTGCCAAAATCACCGCCTGCATAGCTATCCCCAACCCATTTTCCCAGCCTAGATGGTAGGGGAAAAGGATCCAGCCTGCCACAGCCAACTGGCTGAGGCCAGAGGCAGGGAGAGCCCCCCTTTGCCGCTGTTCTGCTGGGCAGCGAAGGCCCGCTAGGCTGGCGGCGACGTCTGGGGATCCCGGTAGGCGGCCAGGATGGCCTGGGCAGCCAACTGGCCAGAGAGGGTGGCTCCTTCCATGCTGTCGATATAGTCTTGGGCGGTGTAGCTGCCGGCAAGGAAGAAGTTGGGCACGGGAGTTTTCTGCTGCGGCCGATAGGGCTCCATGCCTGGCGCCTCGCGGTAGAGAGAGTGGGCCAGCTTGACCACGCTGTACCAGGTCAGGTTCAGTTGCCGCGAGGAGGGAAAGAGCTCATGCACTTGGTGCAGCACGTGCTGGGCAATGGCCTCGTTGGACATGGAGATGAAGGGATCCCCCGGCGTGAGCACACACTGCAGCAGGGATCCCTGGCCGGGTTTGTAGTAGTCGGCGGGGCTGGTGAGAGCCAGATCGGCAAAGCAGGAGAAATCGGCATCGGGGGTGTAGAGGAGGTTGTCGATGCCAACTGGCTGCGGGTGGTCAGCGGCGCGTTTGGCCCGGCCCTTCAGCTCCGTCACCCAGCCGTCGAAGCGCAATTGCACCGTTGCCACGGGTACGGATTCCAGCTTGTAGAGGTTGTCGAACTGGGGCCACTGCCGCCACACCTGGGGGATCAGCCGTTTCGCCCCTTCCACGGCTGTTGCACACACGTACACATCCGCTTCCACCCGCTCGCCATTGGCCAAGACCAGACCGGTTACTGCGTAGGGAGGAGAGTCGCTGACTTCAATGCGGCTGACCCCTCTGCGGGTGTAAACCTGGCCGCCGCGGGCTTGCAGGTAGCGGACGATGGGCTGGGTGAGGTAGTTGTCCGGGGATCCCTTGAGGAGGTTGAGCTTGGAGGCATCGGTTTTGCTGGCAAACATCTGAAAAATGGTCAGCATGCAGCGGGCGGAAATCTGCTCCGTATCGATGAAGCCCAGGGCATAGGCAATCGGGTTCCACATCCGCTTCAGGCTGGCCTCGGATCCCCCGTGGCGGCGGAACCACTCGGCAAAGCTCATCCGATCCAAAGCGCGAATCTGCCGCATCGCCCCCTCGTAGTCCAGCAGGCCGCGAATCAGAGGGCTGGTGCCCAGCGCCAGGGCGTTGCGCAGCTTATCGGCCCAAGAGAGCTGCTCGGTGGCAAAAAAAGCCTTGAGGCCGTTGAAGGGCGCCCCTAGCGGGAAGCGAAAATCGAGGCTGGCCACCTGCCCCCCGCGGTTGACAAAGGTGTGGGTGTGTTGCTTGGGCAGCAGGTTCTCGTAGGCCCCCACCTTCTTCATCAGGGCAAACAGGTTGCTGTAGTTGCAGAAAAAAACGTGCAGCCCCATCTCGATGTGGTTGCCCTCGGCATCCTGCCAGGAGCCCACCTTGCCGCCCACAAAGGGCCGCGCCTCGTAGATCTGCACCTGGTGCCCCGCTTCCACCAAATCCACCCCTGTGACCAAGCCGGCCAACCCGGCCCCGATAATGGCTACCCGCATCGTGATCCCCTCAAATGAGCTCAGCCAAAGGCTGAGGCAACTGCAAAGAAAGATAAACTTCTCTCATTCTGGAACAAAATGCGCCAGGGATCCCTGGCTTGACAAACGACCGCAAAACTTGCCATGATAGATGTCCGATGCGGATGTAGCTCAGTGGTAGAGCTTCTCGTTGCCAACGAGACGGTCGCGCGTTCGAATCGCGTCATCCGCTTTTCGATCCCTCACCCCCGTCCCCTCTCCCAAGGGGAGAGGGGAGGTGTTAGCGCTTGTAGAAGGTCTCCAGGCTGTGGCGGTCGCCCACAAAGCGCCAGTGCCAAGGTTCGTAGTTCACCCCCTGCGGATTGTTTCTGGGGAAAGACAGCTCAAAGCCAAAACGGGCGGCATTTCTCTCCAGCCACCGGAAGGCAGGGGTGGTCTCAAAGGCTTCTTGAGTGTCCCACTGAGGAAACTGGGCATCGCCAATATCAATGGCGTAGCCGGTGTGGTGCTCGCTGTAGCCGGGGGGAGCGCTGAGCGCAGCCCGTTCTTCCGGTCGCAAGGCTCGCGATTGGGCCAGTTGAAAAAACAAAAACTCCTGCTCCGCTATCGAGCGAAACCCAGAGATAGGGACAAGGCGGATCCCGTCGGCTTGGGCTGCTTCACTCATGCGCAGGTAGCTCTCGGCAGCCGCCTGGCGCAGGCGCACCTCTCGACCGTGGTAGCTGCCCACCACCCGTAGGCTATCTGCGGGGGCCTCGGAATAGGCATAGTGCCCCAGCAGCAAGACCCGCTCATTCTGCTCAGTTGGCTGCGCCAGAGGGGGCTGACCGGCTTTTTCGAGGACTGGGGAATCTGCTGGGGATCCCGCCAATCTCTCCAGCCACCACGCCATCCAGAGCAGCAAGCCAACTATGGCCAGCCCTACGCCCAGCCACAGGCCCCACGAAGCTGAGGAACCTTGCGCTTTTTCCGCACCAGATGGCTGGCGACGCGCAACCGGAATGTCGTCGTTCATGCGCAAGGGCTGGGATCTCAGAGAGGAACCGAAGAGATTTTACAAACCCAAGTCGGCCAAAATATCGCGGGCGTGGGTTTCGGTGTTGATGTTCTGATAGACCTTGGCAATTTTGCCCTCGGCGTCGATGACGTAGGTCACCCGCTTGGCGTAGCCGCCTCCATCCACATCGTAGGCGCGGGCGATCACCCCACTGGTATCCACCAGCAGAGGGAAAGGCAAGTTGTACTTCTCGGCAAACTTTTGGTGAGAGGCCTGGTCGTCCATGCTCACCCCCAACACCACCACGTTTTTGCTTTGATAATCAGCGTAGGCGTCGCGGAAGCCGCAGGCCTCTTTGGTGCAGCCAGGGGTGTCGTCTTTAGGGTAAAAGTAGAGGACAACGGTTTTCCCGGTAAAATCAGCCAGAGAAACTTGGTTGCCGTGGGTGTCGGTCGTGTTGAACCCTGGAGCAACGGTGCCAACAGCGAGAACCATAGACAGGTGACCTGAAGAGTGCAAGAGAGAAAGCTGCCCTCAGCATTTTCTTCAGCCCTGGTCGTCTCTGTCAAGCTGTTGCCGGCCCCGACCCGGCTGCCCGTTGCAACTCGACCACCAGCTCTTGGAACTCCACTGCCAGCCTAGAAGGCAGCCGTCGCCCCAGGATCTCCGCCAGCGACCGGTAGTACCACAGGGATCCCTCTTTGCCGCCGGAGAAGCGCTCCCAGAGCTGATCCCCCAGTTGGCGAAAGTCGCGTAGGATGCAGCGGACGTTGTGCAGCTTGTCGGAGGCGGCCACCAGCAAAACCGAGGCATCTGCGGTTTCCAAGTGCTTGAGATAGGCCACTTTGCGCTCTTTCCAGTCTTCTTTGGGCTCGCCCAGGGAGCTATCGCTGTCGGTGTCCGTGCATCCCAGGACGATCTGCAGCACCCGTTCTCCGAAGTGCTCCCGCAGCTCCCGTTCAATCTGAGCCCGCGGCTCGCCGCTGTAGCGGGGGCCATCCTCCAGGCTGTCGTGGAGGAGGGCAGCAATGGCCTCATCTTCGTCGGCGCCATGCTCCAGGGCGATGGACGCCACCGCCAGCAGGTGGCTGAGGTAGGGGATCCTTGTTCCCTTGCGGGTTTGAGCGGCATGCCAGCGGTAGGCGTAGCGCATGGCCTCGGCAAACCGCGGCGTCAACTGGGTAGACATAGGTATCTCTCCGGTCGAGGTTGGCAGTTGAGGGGATTGGTATTGGTAGGAAATCGTATCCAGAAAGCCTCTATTCCAAACCAAGCTTTGACCTGGTTGCCGAGCGGCACTCTGACTTTTGCTTCTTGGAACTTAAGCCACTTTTTCGGGTATGCTACTGAGAACATCCCCTTCTTACGGTAGCGCGGCAGGTTTGGTCTTAAACTCATTCCTTCTTGCCAGGAGAGCCTCAGCTTTTTCTTAGAGCTACTGAGTGCCTCAGCTACAGACTTACACGTCTGTTGTGCGGCGGAAACATACATTGCGATAAAGTGCTTGTTTTGGGTTCTGGCCATCTCAGCACAAAGCTCACCATAGCTTGCCCATCGCTTCGTTTTGAAATAGACTTGTCTCGCATCGTACAGAGCACAGTTGCTTATTAGACTGTTGACACAACTCTAATAGGGGGACTAGCTCCCTGTTCTTGACTCGAACCTGCTGACAGCCGTACTCCATCATTGTTGATGAGCAGTATGATAACTACAGTCTGACATGAGTAAGCGATAATGCGAGAGGAAAGTCAACGGTACAATCACTACAACCATGCTGTGGGGCTAGCGGTTGTTTATCTCATTTTTTGGCCAAAGAGAAGGAAAAAGGTCTTGGTAGGAGAAGTCAGGAAGAGGTTGTTTGAGCTATGAAACTATATCAACGACCCCCATCATGGGTAAGCGACTAAAGTGGCTAGCGGGCTTTTCCGCCCTGCACTCAAGTGCGGGGCTACCAAGCTATCCTTTTGTGTGCAGGTGGGGACCGGCCCGCAGGGCCTGGATCACCGGAGCCAGCTCGATGGCTGCGGGCCGCGTACCCAAGATCACAGAAACCAGGGGAAGGGTGGCCATAGGCTCATGGGCAGCGGCACCTGTAGAGGCTGGAAAGAGCTGATCCACTCCGCGCAGCTCATTGGGGTGAGCCTCTTAAAAACACAGGCAGCATAGGGCAGCGTTTTCCCAAGGTCACAAGCTGCCAGGATGGGGACTCTACTCAGTCAGGCTGCGAGCAGAACCCGGAAGAGGTTGTGCTCTCTTGTTCGCTTACCCCGATCTTAACTCCCCATCTGCTCCGCTGATCGTTCACCGAATATGCCAGAAAAAGGTTGACGGGATCCCCTTCCTTCAACTAGCCTAAAAAGGGCTGAAGAGATCCTCTTCGGGCTGTCCGGGTTGTTCCGGTTCAACTCTTTCGGAGGAAAACGTTCAACAACATGGACGCTTCTGGCAGTTGTAGCACCGGCCAGCGGAGATCGCTCTTAGGAGCTCAAGTCCTTGGAGATCTGCGCCTTCCTGGTGCCTTCCATTTTCCCGCTGACAGCCTCAGTCGTCGCTTGAGAGGATCCCGTTTCGCCAACGCGAAGGGACAGGAGAGCTTTCTCAAATAGCTTCTGGCTTGGGTGGCTCTCTCGGTCGGCGACGAACAGATGGGCTGAGCAGAGCTCGACCTGAGCATCGGAAAAGGGAAAAGCAGGAGTGCTTCAAAGGGGACTTCCCCTAGCCTTGGGTTTTGTATTTGTTGTTCGTGGGCCAGGGGGAACCCTTTGGATTCCCTTTTATCGACTTGGGCTTGTGGGCGTCGAGTCGGGCCTAAGACGTTGAGAGGCGTTCAGCTTCAGGGCTCCCATGAGCCTCGGAGCAGGGGTTGGTCGTTGCCCTCCGGGTCTTTTATCCGGCTGACTCCAACCTTCGGAGGTTTGTTATGCAGCAAAACATTCTTCGCGATCTTCTCTCTCCTGCCTCTTTGGAAGCCGCCAAGCGAGCGGCTAACCGCGCCCCTATTGCCGAGCTGGTGCAGCAGTTGATGGAGATTTCTCCGCGGCAGCGGGTACTGGCTTTTCGGTTGCTGGAAAAAGACAAGGCCATGGCGGTATTTGAGTATTTGCGGCCTGAAGAACAGGCCGATCTCATCCGCAGCATGGAAAACCCAGAGGTGATCCGGCTGGTGGAAGCATTACCCCCAGACGAGCGGGTGCGCCTGTTTGAGGAGCTGCCGGCCAAAGTTACCAAGCGGCTGATCGCCAACCTCAGCCCAGAAGCCCGCGAAGCCGTGAATATCCTGCTGAACTACCCGGAGCGCAGTGCCGGTCGGCTGATGAACCTGCGCTACTTGGCGGTGCGCGATACCCTCACCGTCGGGGCAGCTTTGGCCAGTGTGCGCGACTCCCAACTGGGGGATGACGAGCTGGATGTGATCTTTGTGGTCGATGACCAGCGGTTCTACAAAGGTCTGGTGCGCACCGTGCGGCTGGTGAAGGCGGATCCCGACCTGCCCATTCGGGAGCTGATCGAGGGATCGGATATTGTTGCTCGGGTTACCGACCGGGATTTGCAAGCAGCCCGTTTGCTCAAGGATTCCGGCTTGCCGGCCATTCCGGTGGTCGACAGTGAAGGACGCTTGGTGGGAGATATCACCTTTGAAGATGTCATCAACTTGGTGGAAGAAGAAGCCACCGACGCCGCTCTGGCCCAAGCAGGGGTGGGCAACTTGCTCAGCCGAGACAAGGTTTGGAGCGAGCGCCTGGTTAAAGGCTCCCGTTGGTATGCCGTCCGCCTGCGCATCACGTTTTTAATCATCACCTTGATTGGCGGCATGGTGGTGGGGGGAGTGATCGAAACCTTTGAGGAAGTGTTGCAATCAGTAACGGCAGCGGCTATTTTCATCCCCTTGGTCATGGATATGGGCGGTAATGTCGGCACCCAATCTACGACCATCTTTGCCCGTGGCTTGGCTTGGGGCCACATCAACGTGCGGCAGTTTCTCCCCTATTTGCTGCGGGAAGCCAGCATTGGTGGCATTATCGGTGTGCTCCTGGGGGCCACGGCTGGGGTGATTGCCTACTTCTGGCAGGGGGCACCGAATGGGATCCCACAATTGGGTCTAGCGGTGGGCTTGGCTCTGGCCATTGTCCTCACTTTGGGGGCTATCTTGGGCGCCATTTTGCCCTGGGTGATGTTAAAGCTGGGCTTTGACCACGCTCCCGGAGCAGACCCTTTCATCACTACCATCAAAGATTTCACCGGCCTCTGGGTGTATTTCACCTTGGTAGCTTGGCTGGTCGGCGTTGAAGTCGAGTTCTGAGGCTGCTCTCTTCGCCTTGCAGTCCAACTTTGGCTCCCAGGCTACCCCCGGCCTGGGGGAGCTGGATTCAGATTGAATCCGATTATTCGTTCAGGAGGTGTGCCATGACTTTGAAAGCTCCTTCCACCACAGCTCAGTTCCGGTTGCTGCTGCAGCGCTACGCCCATCGAGTCAGCATAACCTGCGCTTTAGAAACGGGTGGTAAGCTGGCCCCAGAAGTGGCCTTTGCTCAACTGGAAACCCTCTGGCAGGCTCTGGAACAGGAGGCCAAAGCCCTGGGGATCCCAGATGTGGCCGGCTAGCCCTCACTCCTCCACGGCAACTGGAGCATGCCCTATGACCTGGATTGACTTCACCTTCCGCCTAACGGTTGCCTTTATCTTGGGATCCCTTATCGGGCTGGAGCGCCAGTGGCGGCAGCGCATGGCCGGCCTGCGCACCAACACCTTGGTGGCCACTGGCGCAGCCTTGTTTGTCATGCTCTCAGTGCTCACCCCTGATGAAAGCAGTCCAACTCGCATTGCCGCCCAGGTGGTGTCGGGGATTGGCTTTTTGGCCGGGGGCGTGATCCTCAAAGAGGGGGCCAGCGTGCGCGGCTTGAACACCGCTGCCACCATCTGGTGTGCAGCAGCCGTAGGGGCTTTTGCCGGATCAGGGTACATTCCCCAAGCCACCATTGGGGCAGGAGCCGTGTTGATCGCCAACATTCTGCTGCGCCCCCTGGGCTACCGCATCAACCAACAGCCCCTCAAAGGCACGGAGCTGGAACTGGTCTATGAGTGTTCATTTATCTGCAAAAGCCATGCGGAAGCCCACCTGCGCGCCCTGCTGCTGCAGGGCATAGCGCCCACCCATCTCAAATTGCGAGCCCTCTACAGCGAAGACCTGGAGGACAAGCCCGATCTGGTCAAAGTCGAAGCAGAGCTAGTCACCCAAACCCGCGATGACCAGGCCCTGGAACTTGTCGTCAGCCGCCTCAGCCTGGAGCCAGGAGTGATTACTGCCAGATGGCGAATTATCGAACAGGAATTTGGATAATCCGAACTTTTTTTCCGACTTCATGGGAGTTCTGCAGCCAAAAGGCAGAATGTGCCCAGCTCAACAAAGAGCGGACCTTCGCGCCATGAAGCGAGAGGAGATTTTGCAGTCCAAGCGGGAGCAGCTCCTACGGGTATGGTTGTTTCAAACCCGATTAAGACGCTCCTCCAGTGCTCGGCTCCACTGACGCAACGAGCTGTTTCATTGCTCTTTGAAATAACTACAGTTGTTTATCCTAACAATTCCCAACTGGTTACCAACGCAAACAGCAGAAACAAGCCGCCCCCCACCCAATGCACGGCCCGTTCAGAGATGTGGGCTGCTAAGAAGCGACCGCCCACCACCGCCAACCCCACCATCAGCCCATGGCCGAGGGTGGCCCCTGCCCAGACACTCAATCCCGGGTGGGTGGCTGCCAAGGAAACGGTGGCAATCTGGGTTTTGTCCCCGAACTCGGCCAAGGCGGTCAGGCTAAAGGCCTCCCACACAACAGCCCAAGCCCCGCCGCGGCCAGCGCCTTTTGCTTCGGCTTGCTCCACCAGCCTGAGGGCTTCTTCCTCTTCTTCCTTCTCCTGCTGGGGAGTCATTTGGTAAGCTTGCCAGAGCATTCTTAGCCCAAAAGCCGCGAAAACTCCAGCCGATAGCACTCGCACGCCCAGGGGTGGCAGCAGCTCAAAAAGCACTTTCCCGGCCACCACAGCCAGCAAGGTCATCGCGGCCAAAGCCAGCCACGTTCCCAAGAAGACCCAGCGGCGTGGGTGCCGCATAGCCAGAATCAGGGGGGTAAAAAAGGTCTTATCCCCAAACTCAGCTACCGTAACCAACAGCAAACTTGACGCAAAACCAGCCCACATCGTTTAGCCTCCAACCTCTCTTGTGTGTGGAATCGGTTCACACCTGGAGGCGAAGGCTGGGAAAGTCAGACGGACTCACCAAGCTCACCTCCGCGTGAACTCAGTGAAAGTCTCGTCACCAAAGCAGCCTGCCGGGCTTGCTTTGTCTCTTGCACCGGGCTGTTTTTAGCCAGTATGTCGATGCAGAGGGCGGTAAGCCGCCTGACTACTCCCTTTCCGTCTGAATGGTAGCATGCTGAGCTCCCAGTGGGAGTCATTCATTCAAGCATTCAAGAAAAGCTCTCCAATGGGATCCCCCAAGACTTGCTGTGCCTTGGCCGATATCAGTGCCGCGCATCGCTTACCAGAGGATTGTGAAGGAGCGGCAGGCTATTATGATCACGGTTGAGGAGAAAATCAGGGGAAAACCACGTGGATGCAAAGTTAGTCTTGGTGGGGGTTGCTCTTGTCCTCTCTCTGGCAAGTTTCTACTTCGGCACCCGCAACGGCTTTTACGACACCGACAAGTATCACGGCAATGGCTCTGCTCATTAGAGCCGGGCGCTGGTGATTTTTTATGGATCCCTTGCCCAGAAGGGCTTCCCTCCAGAATACAGGCAACGTCGGCGAGGGCTGGGTGCGGCAATATCTCTGTCAGCAGGGCTGGCAGATCCTGGCCCAGCGGTGGCGCTGCCCTTGGGGCGAGCTGGATCTGGTTGCCCACAAAGCTGATGTGCTGATTTTCGTAGAGGTGAAAACCCGTAGCCCCGGTAGCTGGGATCGAGGCGGGCTTTTGGCGGTTGGGATCCCCAAGCAGCGACGCTTGATCCGGGCTGCCCAGGCCTTCTTGAGCCAGCATCCCCACCTCTCCGAGTTGTCCTGCCGTTTTGATGTTGCGCTGATAGAACGTCGGGCCTCTGGGGAAGGGGTAAGCTATGCTTTGGTTGACTACCTGCAAGCGGCTTTTGAGATTTGTTGAAGCAAGCTTATCCGAGATGCTGTGGGAGCTTATGGCCGTTTCAGGTTAGGTGAGATGCCTGGGCTGCTGAGACAAGCCCTCTAGCCCCGCGCATTATTGCTCCGCAACGCTATTGCTCCACAACCCTGACGCAGTGTCCTAGAGTGTCCTAGTTTGAATCAAAATAACTATAAAGCTGGGCCAGCCTCTCCGACTCATCTGAATACGAAGAACAGATGGAGCTTTCTGGGGTCATTCATCATCCTCACTAAGATCCGGCCTGGGGATCCCTTCATTGGCTCATGATTTTGGGAAACAGCATGAAAGCGCATGAGTTCTGGGCTCGTACCGACAGCCAAGGTCAACTGATTTTGCCCATGCGGGCGCAGGAGCAATTGCCCAAAGATCGAGTTGTGCGGGTGCTGGTGTTGGTAGATGAGCAGGAGCTGGCTCCAGCAGAGGTAGCGGATCCTTCACAGGAGCAGTTGCCCACTGCCTCGCCAGATGAGGAGCATCTTTGGTATGGAGCTCCCACCGTTCCCTACGATGGCATTTAGCGCATGGGATCTTGGCCGGACAGCCGCCAGCGGTTTAGGCGCGAGAGGGTATCTGCATCCAAGTAGGCATCAATGCCCCGCTTGCTCGATAGCCGTTTTGGTTGGACGCGCCGGATCTGCTGCTGGGCCTGCTGCACTTCATCCCACAGTTGTTCTGCCGAGACCCATTCGGCGTTGTAGCCGCCAATCACCAACTGCTGGACACGATCGGAGGTAGCCACCCGTACCCGACACCCATCCCTCTGCAACTGGGCACACAGCCGTTCAATACAACTGTCGGCGGTCTCGCCATAAGAGGTATACAGGATCTCGATACCCGAAGGGGAGCGCTCTTGCCGGGCTGGGGTGGGTTGGGCGTAGGCATCGTACACCACGGTCGCCTGGTAGCCCCGGAAGGCCACATAGTTGGCCAAAGATTCCACCAAGCGCAGACGGGCCAATTCCATCAGGGAGCGACGCGCCAACTGGCTCAGGGTGGGCCAAGCTCCGATGATGTTGTAGCCATCAACCAAGAGGAAGGTGGGAGAGGAGGCTTGCATGGATGGCGGTGGATCCCTTGTCCGGGATCACACTTCTTAATCTTAATCTTTATCTTATTTTTAATCTTAGTACCCAGCCTTAAAGGTTACCCCACTACTCCGAATGCTCCGATACTTTCCCGGTTGTGAGCAGATCACGGTCTGCGCTGAATCCAATAGGTGGTGAACAGTTCGCCACTGGCCTGTTTCTGAATTTTGCCCCCCAAGGCTGCGATGCGCCGCTCCCACTCCGTTAGGGGGGTGAAAATCGGTTCGGTGCCTTTGAATAGCTCGATGAGGCCCCATTGTTCCGCCCACACCGAGTCGGGATTGACCACTTCAATAATCACAGGTGCAGCCGGTCGCAACACTCGCATCAACTCTGCCCAAACCGCGTCGAAGTACTCAATCGGGTAGTAGTACAAAAATCCGGTGGCAATGGCCAGATCAAATTGCTCCGACTCGTAGTTTTCCAAATGGTGGGCGGATCCCTGTTGCATTGACTTGAACAGCTTGGAGTTAAGCTGGGGTGCCCGCGAGCGAATAAAGCGCACAATCTCACCGCTCAGCTCATGGCCGTAAAAGTAGGCTTGCCAATCGTTCCAGGGATAGGTCAGGAAGCTTACCCCACAGCCCAAATCCAAACAGGCTTCCCGTTTTTTGGGGGCACGCAGTTGCCAAAAGGGGATCCCGAGGCGCTCTTGCAGGTGATCCCGCTGCTGGGCTTGCCAAAAAGGCAGTTGCTCCAGGTCTGGGGGAAGTTGCCAACCTGGCCGACCCAGTTGAATTTCCAGCTCCCGATTGAAGCGAGCAGCTACGGCAGCAAGGTAGGGATCCCAGCGTTCCCCAGTTTGTGGTAACTCCATCTGTTGATGGCTTTGTCGTGGATGGTTGTGGACTTAACTTGCACTTAACCTACACTACCAGGACTCTCGGCCCGTAGGCTCCCGGCTGCAGGGATCCATTTACCCAGCTGTGGCTGCCGAGGATGGTGCCTGCTGGAATCTGAGCTTGGGATCCCAGCCGGGTGTGGGCGCCAATGTAGCAGGGGGCGTGCAGTTGAGCGCTGGGATGGATCTCAGCCGTTTTGTGCACCCATATCCCCGGCGCCTGTTGCTGCACATCTTCCAGGGGAAAATCCGTCATTCGACCCAGGAGAATGTCCAGTTGGCCGTGGTAGTAGCTGGCCGGCGTGCCCAGATCCCGCCAGTAGCCTGCGTGGAGATAAGCTTGCAGCCGGTGCCCTTGCCTGAGCAAATCGGGGAAGACACGCCGCTCAAAGCTGAGGGGATCCCCACTGGGGTAGTCTTTAAAAATGGCCGGATCCAAGACATAGGTGCCGGCGTTGATCGTGTCGGTGGTGAGGGTGAGGGCTTCTGCAGGGGTGGGTTTTTCCCGAAAAGATTGGATCTGGCCCCCTTCCCCAACTTCCACCAGGCCATAGGCGGTGATATCTTCCACGCGGGCGAGGGTGAGGGTGGCAATGGCCTTGCTCTGCACATGACATTGCATCAACGCCTGCAAATCCAGATCCGTGAGGATGTCTGCATTGAAAACCACCAAGGGATCCCCGGTGAAATAGGGCTGAGCCAGCACCAAAGCTCCTGCCGTATCCAAAGGCGTCTCTTCAGGAATGTAGCGGAGCTTCACCCCCAAAGCAGAGCCATCTCCCAGAGCAGCCTCAATTTGTTGGCCCAGATAACCCACGCTGAGCAAAATATCTGTCAGGCCGGCTCGGCGGCAGCGCCCGATCAGCCACTCCAAAAAGGGCACATCCAAAAGGGGCAACAAAGGCTTAGGCTGCAAAAAGGTAAAGGGCCGTAAGCGAGTTCCTTTTCCACCCGCCAAGATTACCGCCTGTATATTCCCTCTCAACCCTACCCTCCTTCAAGATATTGACATCCTCTCCGCCCAGTTGCTACTCGATATGGGCTGGGATCCCTTGGGTCGAGCCAAATGTTTCTTGCTACACATTCGGCTAACCAGACCGAGCACTATTTTGACTTCATGAGCATTGTCAATGTCAATTTTCCGCTGCTCACAGACGGGCACGGCTGACCCATCACAAATCTTGGTCGTGAGTCTCAGCGGAGACATTCTATCGGGATTCTTGCCATCGGGATTCTTGGGCTCAATCCTGAGATGGTTGGAGAAGGTTTGCTTTTTTTAGAGCCTTTTTGGAGAATTGCGACCCGCTTGCCCCAGTCGGGAATAGCCACCCAAAGCGGCAGTGTCAGGTGATACTACCTTGCAACGGGAATTGTGACAGCCTTGGATAGCTTGGATGGATTCCAATGGGTTTGCCCTTCACCTTCATCTGAGGTTTTGCCGATGTCTGTTTCTCGACGCCGATCCCTACAAGCCCTCTTCTTGACCCTGGCCGGATGCTGGGCTCTGGGCACACACCAGGGATCCCTGCTGGCCCAAGGTAGCGATTTGTTGGCTCAAGTTCAAGAGCGGGGGGTACTCCGGGTTTCCACCGACTCCAATTACCGTCCTCAGAGCTACCTCAATCCCGACGGCAGTTGGGAAGGATTTGACGTGGATGTGGCGCGCGAGATCGCCAAGCGCTTGGGGGTAAAGGCTGAGTTTCTGGATATCAACTTCGATGTCATCACCGCCGGATCTTGGAATGGCCGCTGGGATGTCAATGTCGGCTCCATGACCGTAACTGCCGAACGCCAGAAAGCTCTGCTGTTTACCATTCCCTACTACTACACCCCCGCCAGCTTCGTGGTCCACCAAGCCTCGACCCTGACCGATATCGCCGCTTTGGAAGGAAAGCGAGTTGGGGTGGGCACCGCCACCACCTACCAAGCTTACCTGGAGGGCAACCTCACCCTGGAAGGAGAGACCATCCAAGTTCCAGCCCCGCGGGTGGACATTCGCATCTACGACACCGATAGCCTGGCTCTGCAGGATTTGGCACTGGGGGATGGCACCCGCCTGGATGCAGTCTTGACGGCTTTGCCGACGGCTGAAAACGCCATTCGGGAAGGACTGCCCCTGAAAACTCTGGGGGATCCGGTCTACTATGAAGCCTTGGCTGTGGCCTTGGATCGCTCCAGCCCTGCCCCTTCCGAGAGCTTACAAGCCAAAATCAACGAAATTTTAGAATCCATGCATGCGGACGGCACGCTAACAGCCCTCTCGAAGCGGTATTACGGCATTGATCTGACGAAAAAAGCTGAGTGAGCAAAGACTCTATCCCACTGGAGCAGCCCATTTACCCACCGCCCCGGATTCGAAAAGGGATCCCGTTCCCGGTGGCCCAGGGGTTGTGGTTGGTTTTGTGGCTGCTGTTGTTGGTGTTCACCTTCAGCGGGGTACAGTTGGAGTTGGCCGGGATCCCCATCCGTACCTTGCGTCTCAACGGCAACTTTGTGCGCGAGTGGTGGTGGTTCATCTCGCAAGGGGTGGGCACTACTTTTCAACTGTCCTTGGTCTCCATCCTCTGTGCCACCACCTTGGCCTTTTTGTCGGCACTGGCGGGCCTCTCCCAAATTGCCCCTCTAAGCAGCCTCTCCGCTCTCTATGTCTCGTTGATGCGGGGCACACCTCTATTCCTGCAGTTTTTGTTTATCTACCAGGCTTTGCCGCAACTGGGCCTGGTGTTCGGCTCGTTCACTTCGGCAGTGCTGGCCTTGAGCCTGAACTATGGCGCCTACATGAGCGAGATCTTCCGGGCCGGAATCCAAGCCATTCCCATTGGGCAGCGGGAAGCTGCCTATGCCCTGGGGCTTAAGCCCTGGCAAACCCTGTGGTGCATCATTTTGCCGCAAGCTTTCCGAATTGTCCTACCCGACATTGGCAATCAATTCATCGCCATGCAGAAAGACACTGCCCTGGCCAGTGCCATTGCTTTGCAGGAGTTGATGGGCCGGGCTCGACAGGCAGGTTTGCCGCGCCAACATTTTTTTGAGGCTTTGGTGGTGGCAGCGCTGTGGTACTGGCTGCTGACGTTGATCTTGTCATTTTTCCAGGGACGCTTGGAACGGTACCTGGCCCGCTAGAGGAGCCTGACTCTAATCCGGCCATTACTTTGGTGTCTGCTTGCATACGTTTGTGGTTGCCCACAAAGACCGGCTGTGCCGTTCGCGATAGCAGGGGGCTCCAAAAACAGCCAGAAAGCTGGGGGACATCATCCTGCACTGACCTGCCGCAGTGGGTGAAAGAGGATCCCTGCCACCTCAAGCGGAACGCCATTCAAGAGGCAGGGTTGGCCTTTCGAGAGAGCAAAGACCCGAAGTTTCGCAGCGTCAGATCAGAGCTTTGCGGGATACTGCCATTCTGTTTGGCAACGAGCAGGATGCAATCGCTGCAGCCCTGGGCAACAGTGTATGGCTTCGCCATGCAAGCCATAGCCATTCCAAACTGGATTGGGACACTCCCCAAGCGTTCCGCGCTGCTTCCGCGACCACTCCCAGGGGAAGAGGGAAGTTAGGAAGCGATGCAACTTAAAGCTGTTCGTCAGCTAGAAATCGCAGGAGCCCCGCACTGTACCCGTAGGGTCAGTGTCGGGAGGAATGCGGAAGTTATGATAGAACCATGACCCAAGTCCTGACTGTAGCTTGCAAACTCAAGGTGTCCCAGTCGCAAGCCGCCAAATTGGACGCGACAATGGATGCCTTTGTGCAGGCGTTGAACTGGGTCAACCAAAACACACCAGAAAAAGTAGTCAACGCAGTCAAACTCCAATCCCTTTGCTATTACCAGATTCGCGCTCGGTTTGGCTTGTCCAGTAATCTGGCCCAGCAGGTCTGCAGACGGGTGGCAGGCGCTCGCAAAGTGGCGAGACAGCGCAACCGTCCGGTTAAAGAGTTCAAGCGTAGGTTCGTTACCTACGATGCACGTATCTTCTCGTTTCGCGAGAAAGACTGGACAGTGTCGCTTGCCACGGTTGATGGAAGAGAACGCTTTGAGCTAGCCATTGGCAACTACCAGAGGGGAATGCTGGCTGGCTCTAACCCCAAATCGGCCACCCTAGTCCAGCGGAAGGACGGCTCCTACTCCATCCAGATTTGTGTCGAGGCAGAGCCCCCCAAGCAACAGAACACCGACAAGGTGATTGGTGTTGACCTGGGACGGCGAGACATTGCACATACCTCCGAAGGAGACAACTGGAATGGACAGCAGCTGAACAAAGTCCGAGATCACTACTGTCGGTTAAGAGCGTCTCTTCAGCGCAAGGCCAGTAAGGGCACCCGCAGTTGCAGGCGGCGATGCCGTCAACTGCTGCAACGGCTGTCTGGCAAAGAGAGACGCTTTCAAGCTTGGGTGAACCACAGTATCGCCAAGCGCATCGTTAAAACAGCAAAATCTCTTTCTGCCTGCATTGGGATTGAGGACTTGAGCGGCATCCGGGGGCGTACCAACCGGCAGCCCCGCAGTCGTGAGGAGCGGCGGCGTAGCAATAGCTGGGCGTTCTACCAGCTGCGGCGGTTTATCGAATACAAGGCTGTGAGGGCGGGTGTCAAAGTGGTAGTTGTCCCTGCGGCCTATACCTCGCAGATCTGCCACAAGTGCCCGCATATTCATCCCGACTCCGCTCAATCCTATCGCAAGGGTAAGCAGTTCAAATGCGGGCACTGCGGTTGGGAAGGGGATGCGGATTTTAACGGTGCGAAGGTGATTGCGCTTTTGGGGGCTGCCGTAAACCAGCCTAGAGGTTCGGGCCTGTTTTGTTCTCTGGTGGAGCAGAGCAGGCTCAGGGCTACTGAAAGCCCGCTCCGTACCGCTTTAGCGGTCGGAGTCGGGTAGTTTACAGCAGAAAGTGGTAAGCCTACGGCACCGCACCGCTGCTGATAACGAGCTATACTCAGCTGCTGCTGGAGAGGCTGCTGGGGCCGGCCATAATGGGAAAACGCCATCCTGGCTGTGGCGGAATCCTTTGCGAGAGCTTGCCTGCATCCATGCTGGAACACGACATTGTCATCATCGGGGGAGGGCTGGCCGGTTGCCGAGCGGCTTTGGAGGTTATGCGACGGGATCCCAGCCTCGACCTGGCCTTGGTGTCCAAAACCCATCCCATTCGCAGCCACTCGGTAGCAGCCCAAGGGGGCATTGCCGCCGCCTTACAAAATGTTGATCCGCAAGATTCCTGGGAGGCTCATGCCTTCGATACCGTCAAGGGATCCGATTACCTAGCGGATCAAGATGCGGTGGAGATTCTAGCCCGGGAAGCCCCTGAGGTGATCATTGACCTGGAACACCTGGGGGTCTTGTTCTCCCGCCTGCCGGATGGCCGCATTGCCCAGCGGGCCTTTGGGGGACACAGCCACCCGCGCACCTGCTATGCCGCCGACAAAACTGGACAAGCCATTTTACACGAGTTGGTGAGCAACCTCAAGCGCTTTGGGGTCAAACTCTACAGCGAATGGTATGTGCTGGATCTGATCCTGGCAGAAAACCAAGTCCAGGGCGTGGTGATGTTGGAGCAGGCCAGCGGACGGCTGGAAGTGCTGCGGGCCAAGGCGGTTATGTTGGCTACAGGCGGCTATGGGCGCATCTACAACTCCACGTCCAACGACTTTGCTTCCACCGGCGATGGCATGGCAATGGTGGCGCGGGCCGGCCTGCCTCTGCAGGATATGGAGTTTGTGCAGTTTCATCCCACGGGCCTGTATCCGGTGGGGGTGTTGATCTCAGAGGCAGTGCGTGGAGAGGGGGCCTATCTGATCAATGGGAAGGGGGAGCGCTTCATGGCCGCCTATGCCCCCAGCCAGATGGAATTGGCCCCACGGGATATCACGTCGCGGGCAATTGTCACGGAGGTGCGGGCCGGGCGCGGTATTGACGGCAAAGATTTTGTCTACTTGGATCTGCGGCATCTGGGGGCAGAAAAGATCCACACTCGGCTGCCCTTCTGTTGGGAGGAGGCCCATCGCCACTTGGGCATCGATGCGGTTGTCGATCCCATTCCAGTGCGACCGACGGTGCACTACTGCATGGGTGGGATCCCGGTGACGGTGGATGGGCAGGTGTTGCGGGATGTCCAAACCCGTGTGGAAGGGCTGTTCGCTGCCGGTGAAACGGCCTGTGTTTCGGTGCATGGGGCTAATCGGCTGGGCAGCAACTCTCTCCTGGAGTGCGTTGTTTTCGGGCGGCGCACAGGGGCAGCCATGGTAGAAGCCGTCAGAGGTCGAGCCTTGCCGAAAGTGGACGAGGGATCCCTACTCAAACAGGCCGCCGGGCGGATTGCCGGGCTCCTGGAACGATCAGGGAAGAGCCGCATTGATCAGGTGCGGCGGCAATTTCAAGATTGCATGACCGAGCATTGTGGGGTCTACCGCACCGAATCGGTTCTCCAAGAGGGGATCCAAAAATGGCAGCAGATCCGCCAGCGTTACGAGCAGGATTTGCGCTTGGACGATCGGGGCAAGGTGTGGAACACCGAGCTGATCGAAGCGCTGGAGCTGGACAACCTCATGACGGTGGGGGCCTTGATCCTCGCCAGCGCCCTAGAACGGCGGGAAAGCCGTGGCTCCCACGCGCGGGAAGATTACCCCCAACGGGATGACCAACGGTTTTTACAACACACCTTGGCTGCCTTTCGCGAGGGATCCCCGCAGATCAGCTATCGCCCCGTGGTGATCACCCGGTTTCCCCCTCAGGAGCGAAAATACTAACTTTCCAGAGGCCTCCCAGGCCGATTAGGATTGCTCTATCGTTCCCGTTAGCAGGATGGAGCCCCTTTCAAAATTATCCAATATCTAGGGATTCTATCTTCGCCAGCTTGAAATCTCGTCTACTGCCGGAGGGCCAGCCATGCAAGAAACCCTGGAGAAAGCAGCCGTCGCCCTGCAAGCGGAGCTGAATCTGGAGCCTTTTTGGATGCCCTTTACGGCCAATCGGCAATTTAAAGCCAACCCGCGCCTGTTGGTGGCCGCCCGAGACATGTATTACACCAGCCACGATGGCCGCCAAATCCTAGATGGGACTGCCGGGCTGTGGTGTGTGAATGCCGGCCACTGTCGTCCCCCGATTGTGGAAGCGATCCAACAGCAGGTGGCCCAACTGGACTACGCCCCAGCTTTTCAGATGGGCCATCCCAAAGCCTTTCAACTGGCAGAGCAGCTCATCCAGCTCACTCCTGCCGGACTGGATCACGTTTTTTTCACCAACTCTGGCTCTGAGGCGGTGGATACGGCCCTGAAAATGGCCATCGCCTACCATCGCTTACGCGGACAGGGATCCCGGCAGCGGCTGATTGGCCGGGAACGGGGCTACCACGGCGTTGGCTTTGGGGGCATCTCGGTCGGGGGCATCTCCAACAACCGCAAGTTTTTCGGCAGCCTCATTCCCGGAGTGGATCACCTGCCCCACACCCACAACCTGGAGCAAAACGCCTTTAGCCGCGGCCTGCCCCGCTGGGGATCCCACTTGGCAGAAGACTTGGAGCGGATCGTCGCTCTCCACGATGCCAGCACGATTGCAGCGGTGATCGTAGAGCCGGTTGCCGGTTCAACGGGGGTGTTGCTGCCGCCGGTGGGCTATTTGGAAAAGCTGCGGGCCATTTGCGACAAATACGGCATTCTGCTCATCTTCGATGAGGTGATCACCGGCTTTGGGCGTCTGGGATCCCCTTTTGCGGCCAATTACTTTGGGGTGGTGCCGGATCTGATTTGCTGTGCCAAGGGCCTCACCAATGGCACCATCCCGATGGGCGCAGTGATCGTCAAGCAAGAGATCTACAGCGCCTTCATGGAGGCTGCTGGTTCCGCTGATGACCTGCACCGTCCAGGGGACAACAGCAGGACGCTGTCCTGGAGCCCCATCGAGTTTTTCCACGGCTACACCTACTCCGGCCACCCAGTTGCCAGTGCCGCCGGCTTGGCTACCCTGAACCTGTATCGAGAAGAAGGCTTGTTCGAGCGGGCTGCCAACCTCGCTCCCCTCTGGGAGGAGGCTCTCCATTCCCTACGGGGCTTGCCTCATGTCATCGATGTGCGCAACCTCGGCTTGGTGGGGGCAATTGAATTGGAAGGGATCCCTGGCCGACCGACAGCGCGGGCTTTTGAAGCTTTTTTGCGCTGCTACGAACGTGGGGTATTGATTCGCACTACAGGTGATACCATTGCCCTTTCCCCGCCTTTGATCATCGAGGAAGCCCATATTGAACACCTGATCGCCACCCTGAAGCGAGTTCTTCAAGAGCTACCTTAGTCGTAAACTACCCGACTCCGACCGCTAAGCGGTACGGAGCGGGCTTTCAGTAGCCCTGAGCCTGCTCTGCTCTACCAGAGAACAAAACAGGCCCGTTCGCGAAGCGAGCCGTAGGCTTAACCTCTAGGCTGGTTTACGACAGCCCCCAAAAGCGCAATCACATTCGCACCATTCAAATCCGCATCCCCTTCCCATCCACAGTGCCCACACTTGAACGACTTGCCACTGCGGTAAGATTGCGCAGGATCGGGATGGATGTGTAAACACTTGTGACAGGTCTGCGACGTGTAGGCAGGCGGAACAAGAATCAGAGAAACCCCTGCAGCCCTCGCCTTGTATTCCAGAAATTGACGTAGTTGGTAGAACGCCCAACTGTTGGCCCTGCGCCGCTCGGCTTTGCTGCGCGGCTGTTGATTGACTCTTTTCCGGATCCCTGTCAGGTCTTCCAGGGCAATAGCGCTGTTTGTCGCCTTTGCCCTAGAGACAATAGCTTTGGAGATGCGATGATTGACCCACGTTTTTGCTACGCAACGCTGACGCGACTGAAAGCGTCTCTCCTTGCCAGACAGCCGTTGCAGCAGTTGACGGCATCTGCGCCGCGAGCTGCGTGTGCCCTCACTGGCTTTGCGTTGGAGTACCGCCTTCAACCGCGAGTGATGGTCTCGGACTTTGTTCAACTGCTGTCCATTCCAATTGCCCCCTTCTGACGTATGGGCAATATCCGTCCTTCCCAAGTCCACCCCCAGCACTCTACCCGTGCGTTGCGGTGGGGATGGCTCCGCTTCCACACAGATCTGAATAGAGTAGGAGCCGTCTTTACGCTTGACCAGAGTGGCAGATTTGGGATTGGAGCCTGCCAACTGTTCTCTCTGGTAGCGGCCAATCGCCAGCTCAAAGCGCTCTCGACCCCCAACGGTGGTCAGCGACACCGTCCAGTCTTTCTCGCGGAACGAAAAGATACGGGCATCGTAGGTCGCAAAGCCTCTCTTGAACGCTTTGACGGGGCGGTTTTTCTGTTGGGCAACTTTACGGGCGCCGGCCAGCCGTCTGCAGACCTGCTGAGCCAAGTTACTGGATAAGCCGAACCGGGCACGGATTTCGCGGTAGCACAGAGACTGGAGCTTAACGGCGTTGGCGACTTTCTCCGGCGTGTTCTGGTTGACCCAATTCAAGGCTTGGCCAAAAGCCTCCAAAGTCGCGTCCAATTTGGCGGCTTGTGACTGGGACGCCTTGAGCTTGCAGGATACGGTCAGGACTTGGGTCATGGTTCTATTGTAACCTCGCATTCCTCCCGGCACTGACCCTACGGGTACAGTGCGGGGCTCCTGCGATTTCTAGCTGACAGGCAACTTGGTAACTTGGAAAACCCTTCCCACCCTCTGATCGGGTTGGGGTTATTTCGAGTTGCAGTGCAACTGTTTGCCAATTCTGGGATCCCCTCTCCTCATAATGGGCAAGGGGCTGGGAGTGCTTGCCTGTAGCAGTGCTAGAGGAATGCCTCAGACTTAGACTTGTTCGGAATCACCTAACGATGGGCTTGCCAAGTTGGACTAGCGAAGGGCGCTCAGAAGCACAACATCCATAACCAGCAGCGCCCCAGCAAAGGCCAGCAGGCTGCGCACGATCTGGCGCTCTTGCTTAGAACGATGGGATCCACCCACACGAAGCCATTTCAGAGATTGGGGAAGGCGGTACAGCATAGGAGATTCGGCGGAACCCTAGGGTGATCATGCCCTATTTTGTGGGGTTTGGATTCCCCACGCTGGGGGGGAGAAACGGCTAGCCCTGAGGGGCAATTCCCTCTAGAGTGAGGGTTAGTCCATTGCCCCTGTCTATGACCACTCCCTTGACCCAAGCCGAAACCGTTTTGCAAAGGTGCTGGGATCATTGGCAATCTCTGGCCAGCCGTCGGGATTTACAACCGGAGTTCAGGGCTCTATCCACTTTGCGCAAGCGCCTCACCGCGCGGCTGTTTTCCATTGCGGTGTTTGGGCTGGTCAACCGTGGCAAGTCGGCCGTCCTGAACGCCCTAACCGGCGAGGAGCGATTGAAGGTGGGCCCCCTCAATGGGGTCACTCAGCAGCCCCAATCCCTGCTGTGGCAGCCGGAGCCAGGGATCCCTTGGCGAGTGAAGCTGGTGGATACTCCGGGTTTGAACGAAGTGGAAGGAGAAGCCCGCGAACAGTTGGCCTGGGATGTGGCCCGCTCGGCGGATTTGATCGTGTTTGTCATCGCCACCGACCTGACCCAGTTGGAATACCAAGCTCTCTCGGAGCTGCGCACTCTATACAAGCCCATCCTGCTGGTGTTGAACAAATGCGATCTCTACTCCGAAGCGGAGTTGCAGGCCATTTGTGCCCAGATCAGCCGCCACCTGGGCTGGGTATCGCCACAGGAGATTTTGACCGTGGCCGCCTGCCCAAAACCCCTGAAAGTCCGCACCCACTGGCCGGATGGCCGCATTACTTTGGAATGGGAACGGCCTGCACCCCAAATTGAAGCCTTGCGGGGGCGAATTCTGCAGATTTTGCAAACCGAGGCGGGATCCCTTCTGGCTTTGAATGTGTTGAAGCGGCTGGATCGGGTTCAGGCTCAGATTTTGGAAAAACAGTGGCAGCATCATGCCCGCTTTGTGGAGCAATGGGGCCAAGCTGTCGCCCTCGGCAAGGGGATTGTGGTGGGCTTGGCTCCGCTGGGGTTGGATTTGCTGTTGGCCCCACTGCTGGATGGCCTTTGGCTGTTGGGCTTGGGAGTGCGGCTTCACCTACCCCGGACGGCCTTGTGGAGGGGGCTAGTCTCCTTTCGCGAGGGGCTGTGGCGACCGCTGCTGCTCAATGGGGCTCTGCTGCTGCTGGCGGAAGGGGTGAGTTCCTGGCTGTGGGGAGACTGGGGCAACGGCCTTTTGCCGGGTCTGGTGGCGGGGGTCAGCCTGTATCGCCTGGGATCCCTGGCGCCACAGGTGCTCAGCCGGTTTGCAGCCCGAGCGTTCGGCCTGGAAGCGGGCCTTCGTGCCTTGATCGGACGGGAAAGGTTGGCTATGACAGACTGCACAGCCTCTCTGCCAAGCTCCCTGGCCTAGTTCTCAACCATTTCGGCAGCGTGGTAGGAGCTGCGCACCAATGGCCCTGAGCGCACCTGGCGAAACCCCATCTGGCGGGCTATCTGGCCCAGCTCGGCAAACTCTTCCGGAGTCCAGTAGCGTTCCACAGGGCGATGGGCCAAGGAAGGTTGTAGGTATTGCCCCAGAGTCAGACGATTGCATCCCACCGCCAGCAGATCCCGGAAAGTTTCCAGCACTTCTGCGCGGGTCTCCCCATGCCCCAGCATCAGCCCAGACTTGGTGGGTAATCCAGGATTCAGCTCCTTGACCGTTCGCAAAACCCGCAAGGACAAGTCGTAGCCGGAGCTGCGCCGTACTGCCTGGGAGAGGCGTCGCACCGTTTCGATGTTGTGGTTGTAGCAAACAGGCTGGGCAGCCACCACACGGGCAATGCATTCGCGATCCCCGCGAAAGTCGGGGGTAAGCACCTCGATCTGGGTGCCGGGGCAGCGCCGCCGAATTGCCTCCATGACCTCCACAAAGCGACCGGATCCCTGGTCGGGCAGATCGTCGCGGGCCACCGAGGTGAGTACCACATAGCTGAGCCCCAGCAGCTCAACCGCCTCGGCCACTTTCTCCGGCTCTGCGGGATCCAACGGTGCGGGCCGTCCACTGGCCACCTGGCAAAAAGAGCAGGCGCGGGTACAGATCCCTCCCATCAGCAGAAATGTAGCGGTTTTTTGGCTGTAGCACTCGGCTCGATTTGGACAGCGCCCCTCCTCACAAATGGTGTGCAGGCCCCGCTGCTTGATCACCTGCTGCACCGCTGAAGTCTCGCTGGCTTTGCCGATGGAACGCTTGACCCAACTGGGAAGAGGGCTAACCGACATAGGGAGAACCGTTGCGTTAACTGGGTATCGGCAACAAGACTGCGCCCCTCTACAGCCGAAGGATGCAGCGCCTGCTCTGCCATTCTGACATGATGAAGCTCTGGGTTCCGAAAAGGGGAGGCCGAAGTCTTTGGGTCGACGGACTTCTCGGCTCGCACCAGCGGGACAAAGTCCTCCCAAAGCTCAGCCCTGTTCAGGGTTGCATGGGTCTTTCGGGGAGATTAAGCCACCTGGGGTGTGGTCAGCATTTGGTTGACGATGCGCTGCACAATCTGAAAGCCGGTCACCGCCTGCCAACCCAAGATCGCCAGGATCACCACGTTTAATAGGACATGCACATTACGCGCCCAGACCTTTTGCCCGTCTTTCATCAGCGGTGCTAGAGCCGCAGAGCTGGCCACCAAGGCCACAATGCCCAACCCAGCCAGCAGGTGAGGCCCAACAAACAGCTTGCCGTTGTTCAGGTAGGTAACCCCCATGCCGCCCAGGGCTCCGAACACCATCAACACCAAGAACAGGGATCCGGCGAGGAAATGCCGCTGACCAAACTTCCCTTTGATCAGCTCCTTGCGTTCTTCTGCCGAGGCAGTGCGCACCCGTCGCGCTTGCAGACCCAGGTAAAGGGCATACAGGGCCAGCGCAAACGCCAAAATCATCAGCACAGGATGAAAGAAAGGCAAGGCCAGTTCTAGCCAGCGAGGAAGTTGAATGCTCATAGAGATCGCAGGATGGAAGAGGAAGACGCCCCCAAATTAACATGAGTTAACCTGATGCGCGGCAGTCTCCAGTCTCAGCGCAGCGGACTGGCACCCTATGGCAGGGTAACCCCCTGCGTCACTTTGTGGCTACGCAACGCTGCCGCGGCCCAGCTTTATCCCAGTCGCCAGCAAGAAAAACTCTTGCACCACTGGGGGCGGATGTGCTGAGCCCTCTACAGCGCGGCGGTGGCAGATCGCAAAACCAGCTACCAAAAGCTGGGCAGGTCTGTCAGCTACTTCGACACCGCTGACGGGAATAAGCAACTGAGCTCGCTGAAGCGTCAGAAGCGGCTAGCCGCGGTTCAGGCTATCGCGAAAGTCCGCCGGCCAGTTGAAGGCTCGCTTCTGCAGAAAGCTGCCAGCTCCCAAAGGTTCTAAAGGCCGGCAAACCCATCCAGCTGGCTCGGAGGAGAGATGGGCGTGTCAGGACAGGGATCCCACCGGCGCGAGATATTTTCCGTCTATGAGAAAGATGCCATTGGCAAACTGCACACTGTAGGTGCCCAACAGCCGCCGCTGCAGGATCACCCCTTGTTCGTGCAAGCGGATCAAATGGGCCGGGCGCAACATCGGCATTGGGTCAGCCGTTTTTAGGTAAGGAGGCATCTCCACCACTTGAACCGTTGCCCCCACCGGCAGTAAACCCTGGGCTTCAGACATAACGGGAGTCCATGTGGCAAGTGTCTCTAGCTTAGCTGAACGTAAGACGATGTATGCCCAAAACCGAACCCGAGCAGGATGACAGCATTAGGGCAGATCCCAGAGGAGCCGAACAGATTGGATCCCCGAAGAATTGTTGTAAGATTTTTATCAAGCACGAGGATTCAACGAGATAAAAAGGTAACATCTTGCAAGGTGAGTTGGTTTTTCCCACAAAGAAAAAGCAGTCGGCCTTTCGGGGTGCTGCCAACTGATCGCCAATTTGCTACCATACCATGAACTCTTGGTACCCATTTTTTGTGTCCTTGGATACATAAACCTCATTTGCTGAGGCAATTTAGGGGTTTTCTTGCCGTGGAGCTGTGGGCACAGGGCTTGGTAAGCTCACCTGTGGCCTATTTGCCAGCCGGATCTTTGCCGAAACTCTGTAGGAGTGTTAAGAATAGTTACGTTAGTTTACTATCTTCTCAGTTTCATATTTGTCCTTCTTCAGCGCTGCGAAACGACCATGCTAGATCCCATTCCCCCCCCAGCCCTTGAGGAATATCTATTGGAAACGGGCATTATCGACCGTTCTCAACTGAGCCTGGCCAAGAAGCTGCAGCATCGCCAGCAAGGGCCGTTGCTGATGATCCTTTTGGAGTTGAGTTTCATCGATCTGGAGCAGCTCAGCCGCCTTTTGGATTTGGGCCGCACCTACCCTTTTGACCATGCTGCAAACGCTGGATAGTCTTCAGCCCGACTGGCAACAGGCTCTGGCTCGGTGGTTCGCTGCTGAGCAGGGATCCCTGCTGCTGAAAAGCTGTGGGGGCCAGGATCTGGCGAAGCTGCGCAGTGTTTTGCAACAGATCTGTTCTCCTGTCCAGTCTGTTACGTTGCTAACAGAAGACTTGGAGGTGGTGGCCGGCCCATTGACGCTCCAAAGCTGGGATCCTCAAGCGACGGGCCATTTTGCCCACCTTTATCTGGAGCGTTCCGCCTCTAGCTCACACATGAGTCGTTTGGCGGCTGTTGTTGCTCGGTTGCGCGCTCCCGACGGGTGTCCTTGGGATCGGGCCCAAACTCCAGAGTCTCTTACCCCCTACATTCTTGAAGAAGCGTATGAGACGGTAGCTGCCATTCGAGCCGGGGATCCGGCAGCAATTGCCGAAGAGCTGGGGGATTTGTTGTTGCAGGTGGTGTTGCAGTCTCAGATCTTTGCCGAGCAGAACCACTTTGATCTGGAAGCTGTGGCTGCGGGAATTGCCGATAAGCTCATCCGCCGTCACCCCTATGTGTTTGGGGATGCTGTGATGGCAGATCTTCCGGAGTTGCACCGCTCTTGGGAACAGATCAAGCAAAGGGAGCGACCGGATCAAAGCCTTGGCCAAAAACTGCTGCACTATGCCCAAAGTTTGCCTCCCCTAATGGCTGCCCTGAAAATTTCCTGCAAAGTGGTGGGGGCAGGGTTTGAGTGGCCAACGGTGGAGGGGATCTGGGCCAAGATCCGCGAGGAAGAAGCCGAGCTGCGTCGAGAATTGGAGAGGGATCCCCCCGATCCAACTCGGCAGGAAGCCGAACTGGGGGATCTGCTTTTTGCCCTGGTCAACTTGGGCCGTTGGTATGGTTTGGATGCTGCCCAAGCTGATACATTTACGCTGAACACTGCTGAACATCACTGTTCAACTATGCAGCGATAGCATTCTGTTTGTTTCCAACCAGAATGGCGGTATCCCGCAAAGCTTTGAGTAGAATACCCAAAGCGCAGTTTCCGTGTCGTCTTACTACCAATTTTCTGCTTTGCTTTGGCTACCATGTTGGCAGACTCGAAAGTAAACAGAAAGATCAACTGGTAGTAATCCGTACTGAACATATTATACATTATTTTCAGTATAGTTGAGCTTATTATTGACTAGAGTCATGCTCTAACCCAAACCAACCTGCGCTTTGCTCGCCGTTTTTTGCGCATGGAAGAGCTGGCTCAGGAACCAGCGGGATCCCTGCCCGGCGATGGCATAAGCTCCCTTCTGAAAGGGCGCAGTCTCCAGGAGCTGGAAGTCCTCTGGCAACAGGCCAAGCAAGAATATCCCTAGTTTCGATATGGGGTTGAGCTGGCGCTGGCTTTGAGGGGGTATCCGCCCACACAGTCTTGGGGCAAGTTCTCTTTGTAGGGTAGGAGCTGTTCTGAGCACCTGTCTCTATGTCGGCTATGTCTCCAGTTTCTTCCTTTGAGCAAGCTGGGATCCCTTGTCTGGATTTGACCCCCTTTCGGGAGGGCACGGATCCGCTAGGGGTTGCAAAGGCTTTTGGGGCAGCCTTGGAGGAGGTGGGGTTTGTGGTGATCACAGGGCATGGGATCCCGGAGGCCATCATACAAACAGCCTACGAGAGAGCGAGGGCTTTCTTCGACCTGCCGCTGGAACAAAAAATGGAGGTGGTGACTCCGGATCGCGTCAAAAACCAGGGATACCTGCCGATTGGCATCGAAAGTGTAGCCGCTACCCGTGGGGCAGAGGTTCCCTACGATCTCTGTGAGGCGCTGGTGTTCAATGACCTGTTTCGGGAAGATCCACAACGGCCCCAAGCAGGGGTGGATCCGGATTCGGGCAACCTTTGGCCCACCCATCCAGCAGGACTGCGGGCTGCTCTTCTGGCTTATGATGCGGCTCTGCTTCAGCTCACCCAAACCTTGATGCGCATGGGCGCGTTGGCTTTGGATCTGCCGGAAACCTATTTTCTGCCTTTTATGGAGGGGAAAGGGGGAGTGCTGCGGGCTGTGCATTATCCTGAACAGGAGGTGGAGCCCATCCCGGGACAGCTACGCTATGGGGCTCACTCCGACTACGGTGGCTTCACGATTCTGCGACAGGATGGGGCGCCGGGAGGGCTGCAGGTGTACTCCAAAGCAGGAGAGTGGATTGATGTGCAGGCTGTTCCCAACGCCTTTGTCATCAACGTTGGCGATCTGCTATCCCGTTGGACCAATGACCGTTGGCGCTCCACGTTGCACCGCGTGGTCAATCCACCCCGATCGGCTTTCGGTTCCAGTCGCCGCCTGTCTTTGGTTTACTTTACAGCTCCTCGGGACGATGCTTGGATCGAATGCCTGCCCACATGCCAGAATGCAGCAAATCCCCCTCGCTATGCTCCTGTACAGGCTGGGGAGTACATCCGCTCTAAGCTGGAGGTTTCGATGATTGGGAAGGCAGGGCAAAGCTCTCGGAGATCTCAAACTCGGGATCCCTGAAGTCTAGAGATCTCGGGCAGACGATGCAACCGCTTCTTGGCTTTGATCTGGGAGCAGTTTGGGTTGCCTGATCTCGGTGCTCCTTTGCCTGTGATAAAACTCCTTGCCCGTCATTTGGCCTGTGCAAATTCAGATCCGCCATCTCATCGAATATCGCTACAGTCGTCCAGTCCAACTGGAGCCCCACACGGTGCGATTGCGACCGCGCTGCGACGGGATCCAAACTCTCCTGGCTTTTGAGTTGCAGGTGGATCCGCAGCCGGTGGGCCAATCGGCGCTGGTGGACCTGGAGGGCAACGCGGCGGTTCGGCTCTGGTTTGGGGATCCCACCGAGCACTTGCGCATCCAAACTCAGGCCACGGTGCTCACCCTGCGGCAGAATCCCTTCGACTACCTGCTCTGCGATTGGGCCACCCATCTCCCCATCGACTATCCCAGCACGCTGGCAGCCCAATTACAGCCTTATCTGACGGCTCAGGCGGATCCCGGCATCCAGGCCTTGGCCTGGGAGCTATGGGATCACGTGCAGGGGGAAACGACAGCTTTTCTGCCGGCGCTGAACCAGCGCATCTATTCAGAATGCCGCCACATCTTGCGGGAAAAGGGGGATCCCTGGCCTGCCGGCTTGACCTGGCATCGCAAAACCGGAGCCTGCCGCGATTTGGCCCTGGTGTTCATGGAGGTCTGCCGTACGGTAGGCTTGGCCGCGCGCTTTGTCAGTGGCTACCAGGTCAGCCCCTCACGGCCTTCGGGGGAGAGCATGGGCGGAGAACCCCCAGAGCCTGGGCGCCGTCATCTGCACGCTTGGGCGGAGGTGTACTTGCCGGGGGCCGGTTGGCGGGGCTTTGATCCCACCCAGGGGTTGGCCGTGGCCGATGGTCATGTGGCTTTGGCGGCCAGCGCTTACCCCAGAGATGCCGCTCCCATTTACGGCCATTGGCTGGGCAAGGGCGTTCACAGCAGTATGAGCTACACCATCCACATCCAGGCGGGATCTTCTGCGCAAAGCCAAGCCCAGGTTGCTGCAGACAGCCTTAGCACTTCACCAAAAGTGCGGAGCTGAAGCCGTAGAGCTTCAACTTGGCCGGATCCCAAAGCGAAAATTTGAGATAGCATAGCCTAGCCAAGATCTAGAGAATCTGCCGAGGGATCCCGTTGACCCAGTCTATTGATGTCCCCACCAGCGTTGATACGTTTTTGCAGGAGTTGGCCGCCATTCAGCAAGTTGGGCCGAAGCGAGTGGCCATCCTGGGCAGCCGTCATGTGCCCATTACCCATCAGTATTTGATCGAGACCCTCAGTTATGCCCTGGCCCTTACCGGCAATCAGATCCTCACCTCTGGGGCCATTGGCACCAACTTGGCCGTCATTCGGGGGGCGATGCGGGCGGACATGAAGTCCTTGACGGTGATCTTGCCCCAGAGTTTGGAGCGACAGCCGGCAGAGTCGCGGGCCAGCCTGGAGCAGGTGCTGCATCTGGTGGAGCATCCCGAAAACGACCATCTTCCCCTGGCGGAGGCCAGCCGCCTGTGCAACCTGGAGATCATCGGCAAGTGCCAGCAGTTGATCTGCTTTGTCTTCCACGACAGCGTCACGCTGCTGGATGCCTGCAAGCATGCTGAGGAACAACACAAGTTGGTCACTCTCTTCTATTTCGACTGATTTGCCCTTCTACTTTCTTCCTCGGTATTGAGCTTGCAGCAGGGGGAAGTGTTCTTGTAGCCAGGCTTCAGCTTCTGCCGGGGTGGTGAGTTCACCGTTCAGGGTGAGGCAACGCAGTTGCTCCAAAATGGCTTGGAAGGGGCGACCTGGCTTATAACCCAGACGACGCAGATCGTGGCCGTTGAGCAGCGGCTTCACCCAGTACCACTCCTGCAAATAGCGCCAGATCAGCCGCCGGGCCGGCTTGGGGGCGATCCCGGCCACCAAAATCACTGCTGGGATCCGCAGCCCCTGCAGCAGTTGCACCACCTGGGCCGGAGAGAGGGTGCTGGGATCCAGTTGGGCCAACAGGGTTTGGTAATAGGAGGAATGGCTGAGGCGTTCGATGCCTGCTTGGGTGAGGTGGAGTTGGCTGGCCACCTGGGGGGCTTGGGGTAGGGTGAGGAGGAGAGCCTCTAGGCGCAGTTGCCAGATCTCCTGGGATCCCAGCTCAGGATAGCGGCGGCGAAAGTGATAGGCCCAGCGGCCCACCCGTTGCAACCGCTGACACAGGGAGGGATCCCACTCCAGGTCGGGGTGAATACAGCGCAAAGCTCCCCATTCTGCCAGCCGCTCAAAGGCTTGGGGCCAATCGCGGGATCCGAGAATGTAGGCCAGCTCCTGCTTGAGGCGATCCCCGCCGACGGCATCGTGCAGACCACTGGCCACGGCAGCGCGGATCCATTTTTCTGTGGTCGAGTCCAGGGCGAAGCCCAAGCGCACCGCAAAGCGCACCGCCCGATAAATGCGGGTGGGATCCTCGATGAAGCTGTTGGGGTGTAATGCCCGGATGATCCCCTGTTGCAGATCTGCTTGTCCGCCGAAAAAATCCAGCACCTGTCCTCGCTGGGGGCCGTTGAGGCGCAAGGCCAAGGCGTTGATGGAAAAATCCCGCCGATAGAGGTCTTGCTGGATGGATCCCATGGCCACTTCGGGGGGAGAGGCCGGGTAGGGATAAAACTCCGTGCGGGCGCTGGCGATATCCACACAAAAGCCGCCTGGCCAGATCAAGGCCGCCGTTTGGAATTTGCCGTGGATCTCCAGCCGCGCTTCCGGGAAGCGCTGTTTGAGCGCTTGTCCCAAAATCAAGCCCCAGCCCGGGGGATCCGTCCCATCCAGGGCCGGAGAGTAGGGCCCATCCACCACCAAGTCCAGATCCAGCCGCTCCAGGTTGGGCGAGGGCTGCCGTCCCCACCGGTGCAGCAGCAGATCCCGCACCGTTCCCCCCACCAGATACAACCTCAGGCCCTTCTCATCGGCGATGTGGGCGGCCTGCTCCAGCAACTGTCGATGCCGCTCCGACAGGGCCGCGAAGGTGAGATCCAAAGGGCAGGAAAGGGTGGGCAAAGCCAACTGGGGTGAGAGGGCCGGCAACTCGTGTAGGTGCCGCAACACATCGGTGCGAGTTACAATGCCCACCAACTGTCCATCCTGGAGAACCGGCAGGCGGCCAATATCCCACTGCACCATCAACCGCTGAATCTCCGCCAAGGGGGTGTCGGGGGAGAGGGTTTTCACGTCGGTGGTCATGTAGCCCTTGACGGGGGCATGGCCAAATCCGTGGTGCAGGGCGATATCGATATCCCGCCGCGAGATCACCCCCACCAGGCGACCTTGAGCGTCCACCACCACCAGGCCGGAATGGCCGTAGCGCAGCAGCACCCGCTGGGCCTCGTCGATGGTGATCTCCGGTCGGATGGTGCGCACCGGAGCCGACATCAAATCTTTGGCCGTCACCGGGGGCGGGATCCGCTCTTGGACAGCCTGCCTGAGGGCCGCCATGACTTGGGCCGGGTCGGGCAAAGGCTGCTCTGGGCTGGCTTTTAACGTGGCTGCTGCAGCACAATCGTGTCCACCGCCGCCGTAGAGGGCCATCACCCTGCCCAACTGGGCAAACTCCTGCCGCGCCCGCCCGATCAGGCTGAGCCGCTCCCCCTGCCGCGCCACCAAGAGCAGCACATCCACTCCCGTCAGATCCATCAGCCGCATCACCAGGCTGGCCAAGCCGGGCACAAACTCCGGCAGCTCCAGCAGCCATTCTCCCAGGCGATACTCCCCCACCTGCTGCACCTGCATCTGGGCCAACCCCTGGCTGAGCAGCTCGCGCATCTCTGGGGTGAGGCCATCCCCCAAAAAGCGCCGCAACAAGACCAGGTTCACCCCCTGATCCAACAGCCAGCTCAGGGCAGCAGCATCGCGGGCGGTGGTCTCCGGGAAGGTCAGGGATCCCGTATCCATGTGAATGCCCAAAGCCAGCGCCAGCCGCTCAAAAGGGCTGAGAGGGATCCCAGCAGCCTGCAGCCGCTCCACCAGCAAGGTACAGGTGGCCCCCACGGCCTCGATATGACAGTTCACCTGCTGCTGCGGCCAAAAGCCATCCGGTGGGGTTTCCGGATCCCTGAGGTGATGGTCGAAAATCTCGATTTGGGTGCCGGGGACGCTCAACCAAGCGGCAGCTTTTCCCAAGCGATCCGGATCGTGACAATCCACAACAATCCACCGCTGCACCTGTCCCGGATCCACAGAGCGCAGCTCGATGAGGGGAAATTCATCTCGGTACAAGGCCAAAAACTCCTGCACCCCCGGCAGGGATCCCCCGGTCAAGGCGATGCGGGCACCCGGATACAGGCAGGCCGCTCCCACCGCCGCCCCCAGGGTGTCGAAATCCGCCGATTGATGGCACAGGATCAGATCCATTGCGGCAAGAGTTGTCGTATTCCGCTCTTCCATCCTGGCCTAAGCCGGGATCCCTCTTGTTGGAGTCGGACAAGAAGAAATGAAGGGCTGCTCAACTCCGAGGGGCAAGTGAAAACCTCGAAGCTAAGTTTCAGGACGGGTGTCCGGGTTTTTATCAAAAAATTGGGTCATAACCCCGTCCTACCGCTGCGCAGAAGCAATCCAGTAGAGTGGGGAGGATGCCAGCAAGGAGCCTTCACAGGGTCGTCAGCTCCTTTTCTTTTTCTGCCAGCAGCTCATCGATCTTCTTAATGTAGCGGTCAGTTAGTTTCTGGATGGCATCCTGCAAGCTTTTGGACTCATCTTCAGACAGCTCGCCATTTTTCTCTCGCTTGCGCACCGAGTCAATGCCATCCCGCCGGATGTTGCGGATCGAGACTCGCCCCTCTTCGGCCAGCTTGGCCACCTGTTTGCTCAGCTCTTTGCGCCGCTCTTCTGTCAGGGGGGGAATGGTGAGCCGCACCACCTTGCCGTCGTTGCTGGGGGTTAGACCTAGGTCAGAGGCGACAATGGCCCGCTCAATGGCCGCCAGGGTCGAGGGATCAAAAGGCTGGATCAAGAGAGTGCTGGAGTCTGGCGTGGTGAGGCTGGCCAGGGCCTTGAGGGGAGTGGGCACGCCGTAGTACTCCACCTGAATGCGATCCAGCAGGCTGGAATTGGCCCGCCCGGTGCGCACCGTATTAAAGGAGCGCTGTGTGGCTTGCACAGCTTTGTTCATCAACTCCTCAATCTCAGCTAGCTCCACGGGGTTTTCCTCGCTTTCAAAACAGTTTCCAGACAGTCAGGCTTGGGCAGCCAACCTGGCCCCTCTACGGTGAGCCTGACCTCAATTCTACCGCCTTGTCTTAGGATCCCGTTCCTCAGAGCTGCACCTGCAGTCGGCGAATTTCTCGCCAGATGCCCCCCAGTGGGATAGTACGAGCTCAAAGCTTTTCTTAGACTGGTCTGGACTTTACTGCACAATACAGGCACGACGAAGTTTTATGCCCTCTCGTCAAGTTTGTTCTTCAACGGCCCTAGCCTGGCTGATCGGCAGCTTGAGTCTCTTGGGTTTTGGAGCGGCTGCGGCAGCCTTAGAGCTGCAGATTGTGTCCCCCAATGCTTATAAAGTGCCCTACCTGGGAATTGATGGTGTTTTCACTCTGGATACGTCCCTGGAACAATCGGCCAACGATCCGCGCAATCCAAAGCGGGTGAAGTTCGAGAAGATGGAGTTCTTCTCCTTCTACGCCGATCTGGAGGGGAAAAAGCCCCTGGCGGAAAATTGTCGCTACGCCTATCGGGGGGCTGCGCCGGATCCCTTCTACTACCCTGAGCGCTCCTTAAGTTCCATCTGGGATTTGTTTCAGTTGCGGCCTGGAGCAGACGCCAGTTGCGAGACCTTCACCTATGTGATTCTGCGGGCACCCCACGGGGATCCGGTGCACATGCACCTGCGCTACGGAGGCCGCAACAGCAGCTTCCAGGAACTTGTAAACTACCCGGCTCCGACCGCTAAGCGGTACGGAGCGGGCTTTCAGTAGCCCTGAGCCTGTTCTGCTCTACCAGAGAACAAAACAAGCCCGAACCTCTAGGCTGGTTTACAGCAGCCCCCAAAAGCGCAATCACATTCGCACCATTCAAATCCGCATCCCCTTCCCATCCACAGTGCCCACACTTGAACGACTTGCCACTGCGGTAGGATTGCGCAGGATCGGGATGAATGTGCAAACACCGGTGGCAGGTCTGCGACGTGTAGGCAGGCGGAACAAGAATCAGAGCAACCCCCGCACGCAGAGCCTTGTACTCCAAAAATTGACGGAGTTGATAAAACGCCCAACTATTTGCCCGCCTACGCTCTGTCTTGCTGCGGGGCTGTTGATTGACCCTTTCCCGAATCCCTGTCAAGTCTTCCAGAGCAAGAGCGCTGTTTGTCGCCTTTGCCCTAGAGACAATAGCTTTGGAGATGCGATGATTGACCCACGCCTGAAAGCGTCTTTCCTTGCCAGACAGCCGTTGCAACAGTTGACGGCATCTGCGCCGCGAACTGCGGGTGCCCTTACTGGCTTTGCGTTGGAGTACCGCCCTCAGCTTGGAGTAGTGGTCGCGGACTCGGTTCAACTGCTGTCCATTCCAATTGTCCCCCTCTGACGTATGGGCGATATCCGTCCTGCCCAAGTCCACCCCGATCACCCTGTCAGTATCTTGTTGCTTGGGCGGGTTTTTCTCTACGCAAATCTGGATGTAGTAGGAGCCGTCCTTCCGCTGGACTAGGGTGGCCGATTTGGGGTTAGAGCCAGCCAGCATCCCACGCTGGTAGTTGCCAATGGCTAGCTCAAAGCGTTCTCTCCCTTCAACCGTGGTCAGCGACACCGTCCAGTCTTTCTCGCGGAATGAAAAGATACGTGCGTCGTAGGTAACGAACCTACGCTTGAACTCTTTAACTGGACGGTTGCGCTGTCTTGCCACTTTGCGAGCGCCTGCCACCCGTCTGCACACCTGTTGAGCCAAGTTACTGGACAAGCCGAACCGGGCTCGAATCTCGTAGTAGCAAAGGGATTGCAGTTTGACCGCGTTGACGATCTTCTCCGGCGTGTTCTGGTTGACCCAGTTCAGTGCCTGCACAAAGGCATCCATCGTCGCGTCCAATTTGGCGGCTTGCGACGGGGACACCTTGAGCTTATAGGATATGGTCAGGACTTGACTCATAAGTTCATTGTACTTCATCAAAGCGCATTCCTCCCGGCACTGACCCTACGGGTACAGTGCGGGGCTCCTGCGATTTCTAGCTGATCCCGGATCCCAGCAGCTCCCAACCGGTCAGCAACGCAAACACCAGAAATAAGCCGCCCCCCACCCAATGCACGGCGCGTTCAGAGATGTGAGCTGCTAAAAAACGACCTCCCACCACCGCCAGCCCCACCGTCAGCCCATGGCCGAGGGTAGCCCCTGCCCAGACGCTCAATCCCGGGTGGGTGGCCGCCAAGGAGACGGTGGCAATCTGGGTTTTATCCCCGAACTCGGCCAAGGCTGTCAAGCTAAAGGCTTCCCACACAATGGCCCAAGCACCGCCGCGGCCCGCCCCTTTTTCTTCTGCCTGCTCCACCAGCCTGAGGGCTTCTTCCTCTTCTTCTTTTTCCTGCTGGGGAGTCATCTTGTAAGCTTGCCAGAGCATTCTCAGCCCAAAAGCCGCGAAAACCCCAGCCGACAACACTCGCACGCCCAGGGGTGGCAGCAGCTTGAAAAGCACCTTCCCGGCCACCACTGCCAGCAAGGTCATCACGGCCAAAGCCAGCCACGTCCCCAAGAAAACCCAGCGGCGCGGGTGTCGCATAGCCAGAATCAGGGGGGTAAAAAAGGTTTTATCCCCAAACTCCGCTACCGTAACCAACAGCAAACTTGACGCAAAACCGGCCCACATCGTTTAGCCTCCAACCTCTCTTGTGTGCAGAATCGGTTCACACCTAGAGGTGAAGGCTGGGAAAGTCAGACGGACTCACCAAGCTCACCTCTGCGTGAACTCAGTGAAAGTCTCGTCACCAAAGCAGCCTGCCGGGCTTGCTTTGTCTCTTGCACCGGGCTGTTTTTAGCCAGTATGTCGATGCAGAGGGCGGTAAGCCGCCTGACTACTCCCTTTCTAGCCTGAATGGTAGCATGCTCAGCTCATCCAGGAAAGCTCTCCGTTCGCGCCCGTAGGCCTTTGGGATCCCTGCCTTGCCGATGTTGATGCTGCTTCCCACAAGAGGGCTATGCAGGAGAGACAGGCTATCATGGTTACGGTTCAGGAGGAAATCAGGAGAAGGCCACGTGGATGCAAAGCTAGTCTTGGTGGGGGTTGCTTTTGCCCTCTCTTTGGCAAGTTTTTACTTCGGCACCCGCAACGGCTTTTACGACACCGATAAATATCACGGCAACGGCTCTGCCCACTAGGGCCAAGGGGGGAGCGATTCTGAATAGTTCCTTCGAGGAGTTTGTATCTAGGTAGGCTGGGGATCCCTTGCCCAAGCGAACTTCTCTCCAAAACATGGGCGAGGCTGGCGAAGCTTGTGTGCGGCAGTACCTGGAGGAGCAAGGCTGGCAGATCCTGGCGCAACAGTGGCGCTGTCGTTGGGGAGAGCTGGATCTGGTGGCCTCTAGGGCAGGGGAGTTGATTTTTGTGGAAGTGAAAACCCGCAGTGGCCAGGGCTGGGATCAAAAGGGGCTTTTGGCGGTTGGGATCCAAAAGCAGCAGCGCCTAATCCGGGCCGCCCAAGCTTTCTTGAGCCAGCACCCTGATCTTGCTGAACTAGCTTGTCGCTTTGATGTCGCGCTGGTGGAACAGCGACCGGGCAAGGAAGGGGTGAGCTACGCTTTGGCAGACTATCTGCAGGGCGCTTTTGAGCTCTGGGAATAGCGCCGCTCGTCCAGCCAAGTTTGGAGAATCACTGCCGCCGACTGCTGGTCGATAAGCGCTTTCTGGGCCTTAGCCGGGATCCCGGCCTGGCGCAGATCCCACTCCGCCTGTACGGTGCTCAGGTACTCGTTGACCGTAACCACCGGCAAATCCACGGCCGCCTGCAGCGCCCGCACAAACCGCTGCACCTTGCGGGCCTGGGACCCCACCGATCCATCCGCCAAAAGCGGGATCCCGACCACCACCACGGTGGCTTGGCGGCGGCGGATCCACGCCTGCACTTGGGCGATATCTTCCGGCAGGGAACGGCGCCGGATCACCCCCAGCCCCGTGGCCAGCAGCCCCAGCCCGTCGGAGCCGGCCACGCCGATGCGGCGGTTGCCCACGTCCAGCCCCAGCGCCGAAAAGGGATCCCTTGTGGCAGAATAGTTCAGGTCTGTTGACATCTGTTTGTCCCTCTTGCCGACATTGTAACGGCCTGAAACTCCCTCTCTCTGGCCGTGTAGCTCGGCTGAACCTCTATCCTTTTTCGACAACTCTCTTTGGAGCCTTCTCGATGACCAGCGCCACCCTGTCTCTCCCCAAGCACGAAGTTAAAGACCTGGGCCTCGCCTCTCTGGGCAGGCAACGGATCCAGTGGGCGGCGCGGGAGATGCCGGTGCTGGCCCAGATCCGGGAGCGCTTTGCCCAAGAAAAGCCCCTGGCCGGCCTGCGCCTGGTGGCCTGCTGCCATGTCACCACCGAGACGGCCAATCTGGCCTTGGCGCTGCAGGCAGGGGGAGCGGAGAGCGTCCTCATCGCCAGCAACCCCCTCTCCACCCAAGACGATGTGGCCGCCAGCCTGGTGGCCGACTACGGCATCTCGGTCTTTGCCATCAAGGGGGAAGATGTGGAAACCTACCGCCGCCATGTGCAAATTGCCTTGGATCACCGTCCCAACTTGATCATCGACGACGGCGGCGATGTGACGGCGGAGCTGGTGCAGCATCGCCAGGAGCAGCTCCCGGAGATCATCGGCACCACGGAAGAGACCACCACCGGCCTGGTGCGCCTGCGGGCCATGTCTAAGGCGGGGGTGCTCAGCTTCCCGGTGATGACCGTCAACGATGCCGAGACCAAGCACCTGTTCGACAACCGCTACGGCACCGGCCAATCCACCCTGGACGGCATCCTGCGCTGTACCAACATTCTTCTGGCCGGAAAAACGGTGGTGGTGGCCGGCTACGGCTGGTGCGCCAAGGGGGTGGCGATGCGGGCCCGCGGCATGGGATCCCAGGTAATCGTGACCGAGGTCAACCCGGTGCGGGCCCTGGAGGCGGTGATGGACGGCTTTCGGGTTATGCCCATGGCCGAGGCCGCTTCCCTGGGGGATCTGTTCATCACCGTCACCGGCAACAAGCACGTCATCCGCGGCGAGCACTTCGACCGTATGAAAGATGGGGCGATGGTCTGTAACGCCGGCCACTTCGACATCGAGATCGACCTGGTGGCGCTGCAAGAGCGGACGGTTTCCCGGCAGACGGTGCGCCCCTTTGTGGAAGAATACCGTCTCCAGTCGGGCAAATCGGTGTTCGTCCTGGGAGAGGGCCGGCTGATCAACCTGGCTGCCGCCGAAGGCCATCCCGCCAGCGTCATGGACATGAGCTTTGCCAACCAGGCCCTGGCCTGCGAGTACCTGGTGAAAAACCGTGGCCGCCTGGCGCCAGGGCTGCACCCCATTCCGGCAGAGATCGACGAGGCCATCGCCCGCCTCAAGCTCAAAGCCATGGGGATCTCCATCGACAGCCTTACCCCGGAGCAGATCGAGTACGGCAACACCTGGACGGCAGGAACCTAGAGAGAGCCCCTCACCTCCGCGGTGGCAAACCTGGCCCACCTGCGCCGTCGTGCCAGCAGGCAAGCGGCTTGACACCTCCCCCCCAGCAGGCTAGCCGGTTGACCAGCACCCCGGATGGACAAATTGCCTGGCGGTAGAGTTCAAGCACCACTGCCGCGGTGCACCTGCGCCCAAGTGCGGGTAGGCAGGCCCCAGATGTAGATGAAGCCTTCGGCAGCCCGGTGGTCGAATTGATCCCCTTCCCCGTAGGTGGCCAGCTCCGCGTTGTAGAGGGAGTAAGGGGAGCGGCGGCCCACGCAGACCGCCTGGCCCTTGTGCAGGCGCATCCGCACCACGCCGGTAACGCTTTTTTGGGTGGTGCGGATGAAGGCGTCCAGGGCCTCCCGCAGCGGCGAGTACCAGAGGCCGTTGTAGACCAACTGGCTGTAGGTGGTCTCGATGCCGTACTTGTAGTGGAGGACCTCGCGAGTGAGGGTGAGGCTCTCCAGCTCGCGGTGGGCCTGGATCAACACCGTTAGGGCCGGGCACTCGTAGATCTCGCGCGACTTGATCCCCACCAGCCGATCCTCGATCATGTCGATGCGACCGACACCGTGGCTGCCGGCCAAGGCGTTGAGCCGCTCGAAGAGGGCTCTGGGGCCGAGGCGCTGCCCGTCCAGCTCCACCGGGATCCCCTCTTCAAAGGCGATCTCCACGTAGGCGGGCTCGTCGGGGGTTTGAGCAATAGAGCGGGTGAGGGCGTAGACTTCCTCCGGCGGCTCTTGGTCGGCGTCCTCCAGGATCCCGGCTTCGACGCTGCGGCCCAGGATGTTGAGGTCGATGCTGTAGGGGCTGGATTTTTGTACTGGCATAGGGATGCCGTAGCGCTCGCCGTAGGCGATGGTCTCCTCGCGGGTCATGCCCCACTCGCGCGCCGGGGCCAGCACCTTGAGCTTGGGGTTCAAGGCGGCGATGGCCAGGTCGAAGCGGACTTGGTCATTGCCCTTGCCGGTGCAGCCGTGGGCCACGGCGTCGGCGCCCACCTCTTCGGCCACCTCCACCAACAGCTGGGCGATCAGGGGCCGGGCCAGGGCAGTGGAGAGAGGGTAGCGCTGCTCGTAGAGGGCATTGGCCTGGATAGCGGGGAAGGCGTAGTCGGCAATCAGGGTCTGGACGGCCTCCCGCACCAGGGATTGCTCGGCCCCGGCCCTCAGGGCCTTGGCTTGAATGGCCTCCAGCTCCGCCCCCTGACCCAAGTCCACCGCCAGGGTGACCACCGATTCCACCCCCCACTCGTGCTTGAGATAGGGGATGCAGACGGAAGTATCGACGCCCCCCGAATAGGCCAATACCACTTTCTTTGCCCGTCCCATGCTGCTGCGGATCCCTGTTCAAAAGAAGTTGCTAGCCCATTATGCCCTGTGGCTTGGATCTTGAGGCGGGGGGTGGCAGCGGACGAAGGGGAGACATCACGGTATCGGGGCGCGCCAAGGGATCCCTCCTCGGCCAGGCTTACGGAGGGAGGAAGAACGCCTTGTGCGCAAGGACGGTTTCCACCCTCGACCCAAGCCCAGAGGGCAGGCAGCAAGGCCGAAAAGGCAACAGCAATCGAGCTACCGGAAAAAAGCTAAAAGGGATCCACGGTTACCGAAAAGCGCCACAAAGCCCCTCCTGATCAAGGCTCCAACTGCTTACCCTGAAATTGGGGATGGCTTCTTGCAAGACTGGTTGGAAGACTGCTACTGGAATTGGGATCCGCAGCGTTACCCAAGTCGCAAAGCCCATCATCTGGCCCGCTGCCAATGGCAAATCCATTTCTACCAGCATCTGATGCAGATAGGGCTCCCACTCCCGGAGTCCACACGCGCCCGTGCCGCGACAGAAGTTTTTTAAATTTGTGTTAATTTAGGGGCAGCCTCCTCTTCGTTGCGCAATCCCTATGAACAGCATTCAACTTCCCCAATGGCTGAAGCTGGCTTTGCCCTTCTTTCACCCTGTGCTGATGATTTTCGCCTTTGCCCTAGCTCTCTACGCTCTTTACCTGGGCCTGCAGGTGCGACGGCTGCGCACTGCTTCTGCACAAGAGCGCAAAGAACTCGTCAAGGGTAAGTTTGGCCAGCGGCACTTTCTTGCGGGATCCCTGTTCTTGCTGTTGATGGTGTTCGGGGCCCTGGGCGGCATGGGGGTGACCTACCTCAACAACGGCAAGCTGTTTGTTGGCCCCCACTTGCTGGCGGGATTGGGCATTGTGGCCTTGGTGGCTAGCTCTGCGGCTTTGGCGCCCCTGATGAAGGATGGCCAAAAGGCCTGGGCTCGCAATGTCCACCTCCTGCTGAATTTGGTGATTTTGGGGATCCTGGGCTGGCAGGCGGCGACTGGCTTTCAAATTGTGCAGCGCATCGTCAACCAGATGCTAACCTCTCCTCAGGTGGCCTAGCCCTTTTCCGGCCAAGGGCGATCGATCTGGAAGGCGTCCATGCCACAATGGACGCTATCTCTTCTTTCTCGTCCTCCCATGCCTGTTAGCTCTCTTCCCAGTTGGGTCAAGCGCTCTATCGGCAAGGCCAGCGATATCTCGGCAGTGCAGCAGGTGATCAAGCAGCGGGGCCTGCACACCATCTGCGAAGAGGGGCGCTGTCCCAATCGGGCCGAATGCTACAGCCAAAAGACTGCCACCTTCCTGCTGATGGGCGGGATCTGTACCCGCGCCTGTTCCTTTTGTCAGGTGGCTAGCGGGCGGCCCGCGCCGTTGGATCCGCAGGAGCCGGAAAAGGTGGCTGAGGCCGTTGAGCTGCTGGGGCTCCGCTATGTGGTGCTCACCTCGGTAGCTCGCGACGACCTGCCCGACCAGGGATCCGGCCGCTTCGTGGAGGTGATGGAAGCGATTCGGCGGCGCTGCCCTGGGATCCAGATCGAGGTGCTCACCCCCGATTTTCGCGGGGAGCGCGACTGCATTGCCCGTGTGGTGGCGGCCCGACCGACCTGCTACAACCACAACATCGAAACGGTGCGCCGGCTGTCGCAGGCGGTGCGGCGCAGCTCTGGCTACGACCTGTCGTTGCGGGTTTTGCGAACGGTGAAGGAGCTGGATCCCGGCCTGCCCACCAAGTCCGGCCTGATGCTGGGGCACGGCGAGACCCGCGCAGAAGTGCTGGAAACCTTTCGAGATCTGCTGGCGGTAGGCTGTGACCGGCTCACCCTGGGGCAGTATCTGCAGCCTTCCCTGGCCCATCGCCCGGTGCAGCGCTACTGGACGCCGGAGGAGTTTGTCGAGCTGGGCCAGATTGCCCTCCAGATGGGGTTTCGCCAGGTGCGCTCTGGGCCCCTGGTGCGCAGCTCCTACCACGCCGCCGAAATGGCTCAGGATGGCCGGGAAGAGGAACCCTAGGCCTTTTCAGCCAGCTCTTGGCTGCTGATGAGATCCCGCAAGAGGGCCCCTAGGCCGAACCCCTCTGGGGCAAACCGGAGCAACACCCGTGGCGCCAGGGATCCCAAGCGGTACAAACTCGCCCCCGCCACCAGACCCGGCAAGAGGCTGTTGCTCCAGCCTCCCCACAGCCAAGAGCTCACCCCCTCGGCCAAAAGCAGCAGCGCCCCATTGAGCAGCAGCAGTCGCCACAGCCCCTCCTGGGCGGATCCCAGCGCCTCCCGTAAGGATCCCCAGGGCAGGCGCAGCCGCATTCCCAGGCCCAACAGCCACAGCCCATCCAGTAGCGGCGCCAACAGCAGATCTAGCCCCAGTGGCGCCAAGCCCACCGCGATCCCCTTGCCGAGGGCGCAGGCCGTGCCCCATTGCTCGACAAAGCGGGCGTGGTGCTGCCACTGCTTTTGCCAGAGCTGGGCCTGGAGGTGCTCCAGCCGCTTCAGCACATTGAGGGCCAAGAGGGATCCCGCCTCTGCCTGCAAAATTTCCACAATGCGCCCTCGCAGGGCCTCGATCTGGGGTGCGGGCCGCTCCCATTCCAAGGTGATGCGGCCATCTGGCCAGTGGGTGCGCACCTTAGTGGGCTTGGGACGGGCGGCCACCGTCAAGATCTCCTGCGGCAACACCCAGCCCAAGTGGCGGCTGATCTGGGCGCGAATGGCCTGCAACTCGGCTTCCGAATAGAGATCGCACTTGTTCAACACCAGCAGGATGGGCTTGTGCAGGGTGCGCAGCTCCAACAGAGCCTGGTACTCCAACTGGGTCAGGTCTGCGGCGATGACAAACAGGATCAAGTCGGCGGCGCGGGCCACCTCCCAGGCCAACTGTTCGCGGGCTTCTCCGTTGATCTCGTTCAAGCCGGGCGTATCGATGAACCGTACCTGCCAAGGGATCCCCGGCCCCGGCTGCCACAGCAGCGATTGCGGCTGTTGCGTCACCCCGTTGAGGGGCCCTACCTCCAAGCGGGCCTCGCCGGTCAGGGCGTTCAAGACAGCCGACTTGCCGCGGTTGACCAGACCAAACACCGCAATGGAAAACACCCGAGTGACAAGACGCTTGCGCAGAGTGGATAAAGCTTTGAACTCCGGCTGCAGATCCTGACGGCTGGCCAGAGCTTGCCAGTGATCCCAGCAACGCTGAAAAACGGTTTCGGCTTGAGTTAGAGGAGTGGTCATCGACAACAAAAATGGCCTAACCCCCACTCTAAAAGGAATTGGTCCCCATAGCCACGCTGGTATTCCCCCCCAGCGTGGGGAAGTCCGCCGGGATCCGAAGCTCACAGAATGGGGCATGATCACCTTGGGGCATTGGCGCTCCTAAGTTAGGATCCCATCGACTGTTGCTATGCTGTACCGCCTCCCCAACTCTCTCCGCTGGCTCCGCCTTGGCGGATCCCATCGCTCCAAACAAGAGCGTCAAATTGTGCGCAGCCTGCTGGCCTTTGCAGGTGCCCTCCTGGTCGTGGATATCGTGCTCCTGAGCGCCCTTTACTAGTCCGATGGCATTTCCACGCTTGTCGGGAAAAAGCGCTATCATGGAGATCCATTGGTCAAGCTCCGTTGATGGCTCTGTAACTCCTACGAGGCAGGTCGGATGGATTGGGTAGAAAAAGTTCTCGAAAAGATCCGCGAATGGGTGGAACGTGTGATTGATACTCTTCTGGGAAGTCCTCAGCCCCAACCTGCTCCCATTCCCGTAGAAAATGGATCCCATCGTCGTCGTTAATCCGACTGCCATTGCTTCCGCTGGCGAGCTCCTAAGCCTTCTGGTTCTGCACGGCCCCAACCTCAACTTGCTGGGGGTGCGAGAAGTAGGCATCTACGGCTCGGTGTCCTTAGAACAGATCGATCGGGCGCTCCACCAGCAGGCAGAAGTTCTTGGGGCAAAGCTGGAGATCCTGCAGTCTAACCATGAGGGGGTGTTGGTCGATGCCATTCACCGGGCTCGCCAGCAGCACTCCGGCATCCTCATCAACCCTGGCGCCTACACCCACACCAGCATCGCTCTGCGGGATGCCATTGCTGCCGTAGGGCTGCCCACGGTGGAAGTTCACCTGAGCAATATCTATCGCCGCGAACCTTTCCGGCAACACTCCTACATTGCTGCTGTAGCCATCGGCCAAATCAGTGGATTTGGAGCCCACAGCTACCTATTGGGCCTACAGGCTCTAGTTCAGCACCTGCGGCTGCAGGCTGCCCAAGCCTAACCGAAGAAGTTTGGCCTTACCTCGACGCTGCCGAGACAGTCGCTGCTTGGCGATCCTCAACCGCGGGGACTCCCCCACCTGGAAGAGGTAGGCGCTGGTTTTCCCGGTGGAGAACATCCGTCCTCAGCGGCGTGGGAGAGGGGGGCGGGCGCAACTCAGGGAGCGGTTAACTGGCAAGACCAGTGGGCGGCTTAGAGGGACAGTTGGGAGCCTCAAGCCCGACAACTGCGAGCTCCTAGGTCTCTATCCATGGCTGCGCGGATCCGCCTGATGCGGGAGGACAGGCCTGCCCCGATCCAACTCAGACACCTGTCCGGCATTGGTCAACTGCAGGGGCTGCCCAGTTGCCAGAGCCAACACATTGCCCCGCAAAATGGCGGCAGGCTGCTCTCCGATGGCAAATCCCAGCACTTCCCCTTGACCATCCAAAAAGAGAAAGTGAGGGATCCCGTTCACCCGGTAGCGGCTCAACTCCGGCAGCCACTTGGGGTTGTCCACGTTCAGCATGACGAAGTTCACCTGATCGGCAAATTCTTTCTTCAGGCTGGCCAGGAGAGGTGCCATCGCTCGGCAGGTGGTGCACCAATCGGCGTAAAACTCCACCAGAGAAGGCTTGCCGTTGGCCTGCGCTTCCTCCCAGGACACTGCCTCTGCAGCCAAGTCAGCCAAGCTGGTGCCAGCCTGACGAGCTTGATTGGCTAAAAACAAGCCTGCCGCCAGGAGCACGGCCACCACGGCAACTAAACTGTTGCGCAACCGTTTTGCCCAGTCTTCCTTCATAGCTCCATCACTCCGCCATCTGGTGTTCCGCCTTCCCCGTTCTAACATCCCCCTCGCTCCGCAGTGGGCCAACTAGGTTCTGGATGGCTGTCTCCCGGGATCCCGGCTGGCGAGGAGGGCAGATGGACGTACTCCCCCTAGCTATAGCTTGCTCCGGCCCAGCAGTAAGCCTAGGAACTCTTAGTTACTGGTTCCGCAACCGCACTTGCTCCTTCGGGTTGCTCCGCCTCAGCAGCAGTGCCAGTTTCCCTGGTGGGCTCAGGGCGGTGGGACAACCGTTTTCTGGCTGTGGCAAAACTTGGGATCTAGCCAATAACTTCATAAACTGGAGCAAATGGCTCATCGCCATTGCTTTGCAGGGACCAGAGCCGCCCTTGTGATCCCAGTTCGCCTGACCTTACACAATTTTCTCTGCTACTCTCAGGCGGTTTTGGATCTGCGCGGGATCCACACCGCTTGCATTTGCGGCCCCAACGGGGCGGGCAAATCGGCTTTGCTCGACGCCCTTACCTGGGGCCTCTGGGGACAGAGCCGGGCCAGCAACGACAGCGATCTCATCCGCAAGGGGGCCAGCGAAACCTGGGTGGAGGTGGTCTACCGCTCGCGGGGGCAAACCTACCGCGTCCTGCGCAGTCGCCACCTCGCGGGGGAAGGATCCCTGGAGTGGCAAATTCAAACTGGAGAAAGCGACGGCCAAGCCCGTTGGCGCAGCCTCACCCGCCGCGGCCTGCGTGCCACCCAACAGGCCATCCAAAATCAGCTCGGCCTCGACTACGATACCTTTGTTCACTCGGCCTACCTGCGGCAGGGGCAGGCCGATGCCTTTACCCTGAAGCGTCCCGGCGAGCGCAAGCAGATCTTGGCCGACATGCTCAAGCTGGGGCAGTACGATCTGCTGGCGGAGCGTTGCCGCGAACAGGCCCGCAGCGCCAAGCTCAAAGCCGACCTGCTCCAAGAGCGCCTGCACAAGCTGGATCAACACCAGGTCTCTATCGAGCAGATGCAAGCCGAACTGGAGCAGCTTCAACAGCGGCAAATCCATCTGCAACAGCTCCTGGCCCAACAGCAGCAGGAATTACAGGCCCTAGAACGCGCCTATGAACATCGCCACACCCTGGAGGAGCGCCACCAGCAGCTTGCCCAGCACCTGAACAAGCTCAGCGTCAACCTGCACCACACCGAACAGCAGTGGCGAGCTCAACGACAGCACCTGCTCCAGTTGCAAGAGCTGATTGCCCAAAGCGAGGAGATCCTGGCGGGCTACGAACGCTATCAAACCCTGATGGCCCAGGATCGCCATCTTCACCACCTCTTCGAGCAACAGCAATACCTGCTCCAAGAACGCCAAAAGCTGCAGGCCCAACAGGCCGAGCAACAACAGCAGCAACTGCGCAGAATGCAGCGGCTGCAACAGGAATTGGCCGCCTGCCAGGCCCAAGCCCAGGCCGATGCCCAGGTGCTGGCCGAACGAGAGCGCATCGAAAACGCCCTCCACCACTACCGGCAAGCCCAGGAGCGCCTGCAAAGCTTAAACGAGGCCCAGGCCCAAGCCGCTGCCCTCCTGGAGCAACAACGGCACTGGGAGGAGGAGATCCGCCGCGAGGGAGAACGTCTGCAAGCCCGCCTCCAGTTCCTCCAGGAGCACCTGCAAAGCCAGGAAACCCTGGCCCAACAGCAGCAGCACCTGGCCCAGAAAATTGCCGCCAGCGCTGCAGCCCTGGCCGAGCTGGAGCGGCAGCGCCTCTACCAGCAGCAGGTGTTGGAAAAAATCCAGGAGCGCCGCCTCTTTGTGCAGAAGCTGCAGGAGCGGCAGCGGGTTCTCCAGCACCAGTGGCAACAGGAGGAGGAACGCTGCCGCCTGCTAGAGGCTCCTTGGGAAGAGTTTCCTGTTGGCGATAGCGGAGCGGAGTCCCTCCACGCCGAGCGCTTGGATCCTGCAGAGCTAGAAGATCTGGATCGCCCGGATCACTTGGGCCCTTCGGATCCAGACTCTGGCCGGTGCCGTCCCACCCATGCTTTGTCGGGGGCGAAGGCCATTGCCGAGGGAGCTGCAGAACCGGGATCCGAAGTAACCGCAGACCCCCTCTTCTCAGAGCAGCCTGCCGAGTCCATGCCAGCACCGCCCACCAAAGTGCCGACCGCCCCAATTTGGGTTTGCCCTCTCTGTGCCCGTCCGCTCAGCCCGTCCTTGAGGGCAGTGGTGCTGAAGAAACACCGCCAGCGGCAAGAGGAAATTGCTGGCGAGCTGTTTGTAATCCGCGAGCAATTGGCGGTGGCCGACCGGGAGATCGGGCTGCTGCAGGAAGAAGCCCAGCGTCTTGGCCAAGAGTTGGCCACCTGGGACGAGCGCCTGCACCTTCAGGGGCGCCTGCAACAGCAGTGGGAGGCTGAGCAGGAGCGGCAGCGGCAACTGGAGGCGCGGCGGGCAGAAGCCGCAGAACTGGAGCAGATCCTCAGCCAAGAAGCTTATGCCCAAGAGGCGCGGCAGCAGCTTGCCCAGATCCAACAGGCCCTGCAGCAGCTGGGCTATGACGAGCGGGAACATGCCTTGCAACGGGGAGAGGTGGAGCGCTGGCGCTGGGCCCTGGGCCGCTCCCACGAGCTGCGCAAAGCCCAGGAGCGCCGCGCCCGCCTAGGCGAGCAAATCGCCTCCCTGCAAGCGCAACTGGAGGCCCTGCAACAGGCGGGATCCCCTGACTCGCCGCTGGCAGAACGCCTGGCCCAGATCGAGCAGGCGCTGCACCAGGTCGGCTACGACGGATCCCTGCACCAGCAGGTAAAAGCAGAACTGGCCCAGGCGCAACTGTGGCCGGCCCGCCTGCAAGCCCTCCAGATGGCCCGCCAGGAGCTGCCGGAAGCCACAGCCCGCAGCCAGGCCCTGTCCCAACGCCTGCAGGAAAGCCGGCAACACTTTGCCCAGGCTGCCCAAGAGCTGGAAGCGCTGCAGCGACAACTGGCCGAGCACCCCGATGTTTCCCCGGCTCATCTAGAAGGGATCCGCCAAGCTCTGCAGGAGAACCGGCAAGAGCTGGATCTGGTGCTTTCTCAAATCGGGGCGGCCCGACAGCGGCTGCAGCAGGCTCTTGAACAGCAGGCGGAGCGGACGGAGCTGGAGCGACAACTGCAGCAGGCCCGCCGCCAGCAGCAGGTGTACCAGGAGCTGGCCAACGCCTACGGCCGCAACGGCATTCCCGCCCTGATCATCGAAAATGTCCTGCCAGAGCTAGAGGCCCAGGCCAACCAGATCCTGGGCCGCCTCACCCAACACCGCCTCCATCTGCGCTTTGTAACCCAGCGCTCGGGGCGGCGCTCGGAGAAGCTGATCGAGACCCTCGACATCCTCATCGCCGATCCCCGCGGCACCCGTCCCTACGAGACCTACTCTGGGGGAGAGGCTTTCCGCATCAACTTCGCCATCCGCCTGGCTCTTTCCCGCCTGCTTACCCAGCGCTCGGGATCCGACCTGCAAACGTTGATCATCGACGAGGGGTTTGGATCCCAGGACGCCACCGGGCGGGCCCAGTTGCTGGCGGCCATCAACGCCATTGCCTCCGACTTTGCCTGCATCCTGGTGATCACCCACATCCCCAGCCTGCAAGAGGCCTTTCCCCACCGCATCGACGTGCAGCCCTCCCCCCAGGGATCCCGCCTCTTCATTCGCGGCTAGTCATTTGGCTGGTCATTTGAGGATGAGGAGTTGTCGGCCCGGCTTTGCAACCACTGCTGCAGCAGGGGAACTATAGTCTCGCCAAGCTGGCTCCACTGGCTGGGCTTTTGGGCCGTGGTTAGCAGCTCCACCCGCTCCCCCCGGATCACCAAAAAGCCCACCGGCTCGATGCGCACCCCGCCCCCCGCTCCGCCAAACAGGCTGGCCGGATCCCGTCCGTTGCTGCGAAAGCCGCTGGCCGTTTTGCCAAAATGGCCCCCTCCTCCCCCAACGCCAAAGTAGAGCGACACGTAGGGGACAATCGTTGTGTCGCCAATGGTAATCGGCTGGCCAAAGGTCTGTCCCGTCTCCGCCAAAACCTTCAGCTTGCTCAGCACCGCCTCCAGGACGGCTGCCACCTCGAAATCGGAACTGGAATCGGATCCCATTGGTGACGTTTGCGCAAACGCTGCAGGCCAGCTCCAGAGGCCACTGGGTGAAGAACCAGATTGACTGCAGTTGTCTCAGACAAGATTAAGATACCTTGCTGCCTACCCAAGCGCCCCGCGCCGCTGCCCTTACCCCTGGCCCCTCTCCCTGAGGGAGAGGGGAGTTGGGGATAGTTCTCGGCGCCAAATGTTTTACTGCAACTTCATCCAGGAAAGGCTGCTCACCCCCACACCTGACTCGGGCCGACACCGAGAAAGGGGGAGCTCCTGCGCCGCTCTTGAACTCCCTTTTTTAGTCCTCGTCGGGAGAGCCAGAGTAGAGATCCTCCAGGCGGCTGCGGGCCTCTTCCAAGCTGGCCGAGCGAATGACCAGCAAGGGCTCTTCCGTCAGGTTGCCTTCTTCATCCAACAGCTCTGGGTGGGGCACCTGCCGGCGGCCTCGACGTGGCGAGGCCTTGCGCTCTTCTTTGCTCAGAGTAACCACGTTGGCCACCAGGTTGCGCAGGGCTACAAAGGCAATGGCCACAAAAGCGATGAGGTAGAGGATCTGCAGCATCACGGGTCAGATGAGTCGGAGGAGGGGTGAATTTGGCGAAAGCGACGGCCCAGCTCGGCGCACTCCATCAGCAGGCGATGCCATTTTGCCATCAGGGCCGGGTCAACGCCAACTTCATTATCCGACAACTGATAGAGAGCTTCCGCTGCCTGGAGCTCCGCTTGGGCAGCCAAAACCCGCTCCAGGAGGGCCTGCTGCGCCTCTGGGCTGATGAATTCTAAAGTTTCTTCTTGCAAAAAGCGACGAGAGCGCTCAAACCAGTAGCGGTAATCTTCCAGCAGGGGCCCCAGAATCTCTCGCAACAGCTTGGCTTTGCTCATGGATCGGGATCCCTCCGCGTCTGGTTTGCTGAGAGCATCTTAGCCGAACTTAACCTTCCCCCGCCAGGGATCCCTGGGTAGCCTCCAGGCGGGCTTCCGTCTCCAGCATCAGGGCTTCTAGGTGGGGCACCAGCTCCGGCGCCTGCTCTTGCCAGTAGCCCCGCTGGTGGGCTTCCAGCAGCCGCTCGCTCATGTCCCGCAGCGCCCAAGGGTTGTGGTTGCGCAAAAACTGCTGCACCCGGGGATCCAGCAAGTAGGCGCGGGCCAGGCCAGCGTACATAAAGTCCGGCACGGCGTGGGTGGTGACGTCGTAGGCGAAGAGGTAGTCCAGGGTGGCGGCCATCTCGAAGGCGCCTTTGTAGCCGTGGCGCATCACGCCGGCAATCCACTTGGGGTTGACGACGCGGGCGCGGTAGACGCGGTCGATTTCTTCGGCCAGGGTGCGGATCTTGGGGTTGTGGGGACGGGCGTGATCCCCGAAGTAGATCTGGGGGTTGCGGCCCTGGAGCGCCCGCACCGCTGCCACCATGCCTCCCTGAAACTGGTAGTAGTCGTCCGAGTCAAGGAGATCGTGCTCGCGGTTGTCTTGGTTGTGCAGGACAATTTGCAGGCGGGCCAGTTGCCGCCGCAGGGCTGCGGGGGCCGGCTCTCCTTCGCCCTCGGCCCGGTAGGCGTAGCTGCTCCAGTTGAGGTAGGCGCGGGCCAGATCCGCTTCCGTTTCCCAGTTTTGCGCCTCGATCAGCCCCTGCAGGCCGGCTCCGTAGGCCCCCGGCTTGGAGCCAAAGATGCGCAGCCGCGCTTGCTTTGCCGCTTCTGAAGGCGGGATCCCTTGCTCCTGCCAGTACTGGGTATCGGCCAGCACCTGGGCCCGCAGGGGGTTGTCGCTTTCCGGCTCCTCCAGGGCGGCCACGGCCTGCACGGCGCGGTCGAAGAGGGCAATCAGGTTGGGAAAAGCATCGCGAAAGAACCCAGAAATGCGCAGGGTTACATCCACGCGGGGCCGGCCCAAAACCGCCACGGGCAAAATCTCAATATCCACCACCCGTCCCCCCTCCCAGCGGGGCCTGACTCCCAAGAGCGCCAGCGCCTCGGCCCAGTCGTCGCCGCCGGTGCGCAGGGTAGAGGTGCCCCAAACGGATAGGCCCAGGTGGCGGGGATATTCCCCCTGCTCTTGCACGTAGCGCTCCACCAGCCGCTCGGCAGCCAGCGAGCCAACCTGCCAGGCGGTGGGGGTAGGGATGGCGCGGATATCCACCGAGTAGAAGTTGCGCCCGGTGGGCAACACCTCCACCCGGCCCCGGGTGGGGGCACCGGAAGGGCCGCTGGGCACATAGCCGCCGTTGAGCCCGTGCAGGAGATGCCTCAGCTCCTGGGGGGTTTGCTGCAGCCGAGGGAGCAAGTCGGTCTCGATCCAGTGCAGCACTTGTCTGGCCGCCGGCCCCGGCGGCGGATCGTAAGGGATCCCCTGCAGATACTGGGCAATCCAGCGGCGGGCCTGGGCCTCCAGGGCGGCTACTGCGTCTCCAAAGCGGCGAAAGCTCTCGCCCATAGGGCTTGCTTGCCTGGCTAATTTCTCAGATAAACGGCTGCCCCCAGTCCGACCAGCATTTCTTCGGGAGTAATTTTGCCATCTTGGTTAGTGTCGAGGGCATCGAAGACGCGATCTGCTCCCATCCACTCCTCGCGGGTGATGAAGCCATCCCCATCCAGGTCGTAGATGCGGAAGACATCCTGGGCGGCGTGGGTAATCGTTTCCTTGGCGCCCTCCAGCTTCTGCAGCCGCTCGGTGAGCAGTTTTTCCAGCACCTCCAGCGCCTTGGAGAAGCCCTGGATCCCTTCTTCTAGTTTTTCCGAGGCCATGCGGTTTTCCCGGTGCATCTGGTCGAAGGTGGCCCGATCCATCACCAGGCGGGGAATATCCATTTTCTTAGCTTTTTCCGGATCCAGCTTGCGCTCCAGGTGGCCCTCGGTGTTTTGCAGCTCCGCCAACAAAGCCGGCGAGATGGTTAGGAGATCGCAGCCGGCCAGCTCGATGATCTCGCCAATGTTGCGAAAGCTGGCCCCCATCACTTCCGTTGGGTAATCGTATTTGCGCAGATAGTTGTAGATCTGGGTTACCGACTGCACGCCTGGATCTTCGGCGGGCGGGTAGCTCTCCCGGCCTGTGTGTTTTTTGTACCAATCCAGGATGCGGCCCACAAAGGGCGAGATGAGGGTTACCCCCGCTTCGGCGCAGGCAATGGCCTGGTGCAGGCCAAACATCAAAGTCAGGTTGCAGTGGATCCCTTCTTTTTCCAGGATCTCGGCGGCGCGGATCCCTTCCCAAGTAGCCGCAATCTTAATGAGCACCCGCTTGGGATCCGCCCCTGCCGCCTTGTAGAGCTCGATGAGATGGCGGGCCTTGGCCACGGTGGCTGCTGTGTCGTAGGAGAGCCGGGCGTCCACCTCCGTCGAAACCCGACCGGGGATGATGGACAAAATGCGCACGCCAAAGGCCACCGCCAGTTGGTCGATGGCGTGGGCCACCACGGCTTTGGTGTCGGCTTTGGATCCCAGGTCTTGGCGGGCCTTGAGCAAGGTCTCATCGACAATGCCCTGGTACTGGGGCATTTGGGCGGCTGCTGTAATCAAAGAGGGATTGGTGGTGGCATCCTGCGGCTTAAAGGTCTCGATGGCGTTGATATCCCCCGTGTCGGCCACCACCACCGTCATCTCTCGCAACTGCTCCAGCAAGCTCCTGCTCATACTCCCCTCCTTAGATATCGCGCTTCTGCGACCTAGCCCCAGTGTCGCCCACCTAGGCAAGGGATCCCGGTAGATGTGAGATTGTCTTAATTGTCTAGCCGGCTACTGATACATTTACGCTGAACACTGCTGAGCATTACTGCTCAGCGGTGAAGCGATAGCATTCTGTCCGTTTCCGTTGTCACTACGCGATGCTGACGCGACCGCGCTACTCGGACGGAGTCCAAACAGAAAGGCGGTATCCCGCAAAGCCCTGAGCATAACACCCAGAGCGCCTTGCCAATCTCGTGGTAGCCTATGGTTGCACTTTGGGCATCTAAACACCTTTGCACCACCCAACTTGGTGTGGATGTGCCCGCACTTAGTACAGGTTTTGCTGGTGTACGCTTCCGATACTTCCACGACAACCACGTTTTTCTTCTTGGCTTGAAACTTCAGGAACTGCTTGAACCGATAGTGCGCCCAGGTGAGCATCGCCCTTGCTGTCTTGCTACCAAACTTCCTCCCTGCCTTGGCAACCATCTTGGCTGACTCGAAAGTGGGGAGGAATATCAATCGGTAGTTATCCGTTAGGAACGCCGCTACCTTGCGATGGCACTCGTCCACCAAGTTCCTGATTCTCTCCCGCAGACGAAACGCCGCTTGCCGCATTCGCCTACGCTTGGGTCTCGGTGCTTTACTCAGCCTAGATTGCAGATCGTCTAGGTGGTAGCACAGCCGAACGATCCTGCCAAAGTCTCCCTTGGCGATATCTACAAAGCCCGCCCCATCAAACCCTGTAAGGAAGCTTCTTACTCCAGGATCAAGTGCGATCACCCCCTTTGCTAACGAACACTGCTCGTTCACGGGCTCAGGGAAGATGGCATACCATCTGTCTTTCACCCGCATTAGCTCAGTTCCACGTGCCCATTCTCTGGGCATCTCCTCGGATGCACGGAACGCCAAACCTCGGGTGAGTTTCGGATACCACGTCCCATTGCGAAAGTTGCCGGCGTTGAATTGCAGCGTATGCGACCTGTCCCGCACACTGCGAAACCTCGCGTCTTTGCTTCGGCGAAACGCCAACCACGCCTCGACGACCGCGTTCTGCTTGATGTGGCAGGGGGCGTCCTTCACCCACCCGGGCAGGTCGGAGCGCAGGATGATGTCCCGCAGCTTTCTGGCCGTTCTTGGAGCACCATGCTGGCGCTGATAGGCAATCGCTTGGTTGTAGCAGTACCGGCACGCCGCTTGCCACCGCTTCCAAACTTTAGCCAGCGCTGGCTCCGGATAAATCCGTATCTTTCTCGATTGCAGCCCGGTATTTTCTGAGTCCGTAGAGCCGACTGCTGAAGCAGTGCAGGATGGTGAGGATATCCTCAACCAGTTCCTGTTGGGGAGAAAGGTGATCGTCATCGAGAACCAAGATTTCGCACCCGTATTGACGGCAGTACCACTCAACGAACTCAAATCCAAACCGGCAGAGTCGATCCCGGTGAGCGACCACAATTGTTCCGACATCTCCCGCACGAACTCGTTCCAATAAGGCAAGGAACTTTGGTCTTTTGAAGTCGAGACTGCTGCCAATCTCTCCGACCACCTCGGCTCCAGGGTAGAGGTTAACCAGTCTTGCAATCTGTCTTTCCAAGTCTGGTTTCTGCCCTCGACTGCTAACTCGGGCGTACAAAACGACTCGTTTGTCCTTCTTGGGTGCTCTGATGTAGCTGTCGAGGTCATACCTTCTCGCCCTACCGGATGGTGTACGTACTGCATGGATCCAGCCTTTCTGTTCCCATCGCCTCAAGGTGTGGAGACACACCCCAAAATAATCCGCCGCTTCTCTCGGTTTTACATACCTAGCCATACCAAGCAGCCATACTGAACATACTGTACATTATTTTCAGTATAGTCCAGCGTATCATTGACTAGAGTCATGCTTCCACAGATGTGGGGACAACGTACAGCAGGAGAACTACCAGGGGGCTCATAGATTGGTTCACCCCCACGGGTGTGGGGACAACGGACGGATCCCTTGCCGGGTCAGGGCCCTCCCTTCGGTTCACCCCCACGGGTGTGGGGACAACTGAAGTCCTGCCGTCCCGCGGGCCGGGCCGACTTCGGTTCACCCCCACGGGTGTGGGGACAACGTACGCTCCCACGATCTCCAAGCCTGCCGCCTTCGCGGTTCACCCCCACGGGTGTGGGGACAACTCCAGTGCCACCGCTATTGCGGGGACTAGCCAGGTCGGTTCACCCCCACGGGTGTGGGGACAACGACTCTTTGTCCGTCACTCCAACGTAGAGGATTACGGTTCACCCCCACGGGTGTGGGGACAACGCTATTCGGTGGGCTTCCCGCTCAAGTTGTGCTTCCGGTTCACCCCCACGGGTGTGGGGACAACCCGGTGAACTCCCGCAGCTTGGGCGCCCACTTGTTCGGTTCACCCCCACGGGTGTGGGGACAACCCTTCCATTTTTGCCGATTTTAGTAGGTTTTGACCAGCAGCACCCCTTCTATGTCTACTAGCTGCCGCGAGGGATCCCCGATGCTCCTGGCCGAGAATCCCTGCTCTGAGTTGGTGGAATAGACCATCAGTGCAGAGCCGTCGCCGATTTTGCTGGTCACCCGTGCCCACAGTTCTTCTCGAACCAGGGCTGAGACGCGACCGACAAAGACCCCCGCCTTGATCTCAAACAGCCAGCGACTTAGGTCTCCTCTCAAACTTGCGGGGACATTCTCTAAGATAAAGACCACCATCAGACCGACATTTCCTCATCCAACTCTTCTCCGTAGCTCACTCCCCCCTCAACAGCTCCCTTCTCGTTATCCCAAAGAGATCCTACAGGGCTTGACTCCTCCTGTGTGGCTCTGAAGCCGAGGATGGCATCAACATCGTCTATGATTCTCTGCATCAACCGATGCTCTACAAACTTTTCTCGACACAGTTGCCTAGTTCTCGACTCAAAGTTTGGCATCAACTCAGCGGCAGCCTTGAAGGCAACAGGGATGGTGATCTCTGTCTTGTAGAGATCGGCAACGTCATAAACAAAAGATAAGGGCTTGCCGATGTGAATAAACCCCAACGCAGTTGAATAGCCTACGGCATTGAGCGCTGCCTGGCAAACAGCGTAGAGGCAAGTATTGGCAACAGAAAGAGCACGATTAACGGGATCAGCACACTCCCATTCCTTGAGCTTGTAGGAGCGTCCCTTCCAATTTACCCCTGTTTCTTTACTAAGGCGGCTGTAAACAGTTCGCACTCGCACCCCCTCCAGTCCGCGAATCTGCTCAAGGGTTAGCCCTTCTTTGAGAGGTTCGGGAAAGCGAAATGAATACATACGCCGAACCACTTCCATGTGCTGGACGGGATCTGCCCATAGTTTGGCCTGGTGATAAAGCCTTTCCACGCTGCTGGAAGGATGGGATCCACTGGCATAGAAGCGTAGCCCATCTTCGCCAACCCACTGGACCGAGCAGAGCCCATCGGCCAAGTTCTTGATGGCAGCGTGAGTAATTGCTGTCCCAGGGCCTAGCATTAAAGTGGTCAAGCTGGCACAAGGGATTATATATCTGCCATCTTCTTGCAAAACGGCAATAGCTTTCGCATCTTGCTCAATTCGGCACCGTTCTACATAGACAAAGCTTATGCTATCTCGAACCTTCGGGATAGATCGTAAACTTTTCGTAGTTGTCTTTGCGATCATAAGACACTCCCCCTTAAAAGGCAAAACTAGCGTGGAAAGTAACTGATCTTGCTGAGCGATAGAAGTCCACATCCGTAGGAGCGTCCTCGCCCAATTCCTTGTTGTACTGCTTTAACAAAAGCTTCAGAATCAGTTACCCGCAATATGCCCTGGAACAAAACGGTGTGGATACGAACTGGCCCGGAGAGCCCCTTTTTGATCCCAAATATTTGCGGCGATGGGATCCCTTCTGCAGCCAACACCTCAAACCCATGCTGAAAGCCCTGGCGGCGGAGCCATTCCAGTTGATCCTCAGAGCGAAAAAAGCCAACAATCTTGCGGGTCTTCTTATCTCGCTTGCTGGGATTTGCTCGGAGTCGGAACTGAAAGCATCTTCCCTTACTTAGAACTTCTGGCCTCAGGTCGAAGATTTTGACTTCTGGATCCCTTTGGACATAACCCTGTGGCAAGCGAGACCAATCCGGCTGAATGACCGATTGCACCAGGATGGTGCAGCCATCAGGTTCTTGACGGTAAAGAATATGCCAATCGGAGCGAGGGGTTTTGGTAGGTTGATCGGGAAAACCATGCATAATTCGCTGGTGCAAAGCGTGAGCATTACTGAGCTCTCGCTGCACCAGAAGCTGTCGCTCGTTTAGAATTAGCCGGGAAAGATACATATCGCCTCCGGGAGTTCATGGTATTCCGTCTCCACAGCCCGGCAACCGAAGCGCCGCGGCTGCCAGCTCAAAGGCACATCTTGGCGCACATCCAGACTCTCAGAGACCTCCAAAACAAAGCGGAGTTGGGAGGGACGCTTCCCGCGTCTAGAACACTCATAAGGGTGCTGACGCAAAGCTTCCAGCAAAGGCTGCTCCACAAGCCCCACTCGCAAAGGGCGGCTGGGAATAAAGCTTTTCCGTCCCAGAAACACTTGCCAGTAAGGTTTTTGCAGAGCTTGATCCAAAGTTCTCAGCAAATTAGGATCCCCTTCCAATCCCACCAGGTAATCCCCATCTGCTACGTAGTAGCGATTGCTGATCGTCTCTTTTATTTGTACTGTGTGGAAATCCTTACAAAGGATCCCTTCCTTGTTTACTCGCACCCCCATTTTCAGGGCAGCCAGATCATCAACAGGTTCCCAGCGAGGGCGACCCAGTGCCGCACAGAGGATCCCGATCACCGCCGACTTTGTAGGCTCACGACGGCTATCGCGATAATCAAACTGGCTGTGGTCGCCCCAGCTCATCATCGGAGCCCGCAATCGCATGAGAAGCGTAGTCATGATCTAAGCTCCTTGGCCGTTGCTGGCCACGCCAAAGGCTTTGAGAGCACTTTTTAAGAGCTCTTCTACAGAATCTTTCTTGCTAGACTTGAGTACATTGAGTCTCGCAGCCAGCCTATCAAGGACAACAACGCCTTTATACTGCACGTCAGCTTCTCCATACATCTTGACCAGTGATCCCCAATACTCATCTAAAGCTTTAACGGCATTTTCCAGTAGGCTAAATCCTCCACTGGGAGCAACCGGATTTTCAAAGGCATCCACTAAGGAAATAGGCTGCCCTTCCCGAACTACTGCCATCACCAATGCTGGCCGAGTGTGAGCGGCAAATCCGTTTTGATGTCCACTGGGCACAGCATGAATGAAAGCCGTAGCAAAAGCCTTGATGATGGATCCTAGATGTTCAGTTCCGCCTAGGTTTTCAACCAACTGTTTCTTGTCGAGAACAGCAAAGCGGTAGTATGTAGAGCTGTTGTACCCCGTCTCGCCCATGTGATCGGCTCCGGTGTCCTCACTACTGCCCAGGTCGTCTACGGCTGTAAAGAAGTCGAACTCTTGTTGTAGGGCATTGATACTAATTGCATGGGCTACCTGAACAGCAGCATCGACATTGACTGTGGGTAGCGAGGCCATCATCCGACCAAACAAAGCTACATCACCGGGTTTTCCTGTATCAACCAAAGCTTTTTCGATCGCCTTGGCTATTTTTTGGGGAAGTTTGGGCTTTTCCTCTCGCAATCCGGATTCAATGGCAGACCAGTTTTTGATTAAGATTTCGGCAATTGCATCAAGTTCCGTCTTCCCCAAAAATACAATGGTGGTGGCTTCATTTTTATCATTAAACTTGAGCTTAAGCCCTTGCTCTAAGGCAAGCCGAGCGGCCATTCCAGCTTGCTCATCAGGGATCCCTGCCTTCACAAGCTTAGATTTCAACTCAGGGAGCCAGTTGCGAGAGCGAGCGGCAAAGTGAGCCGGGTCTAGCTCAGCATATTGGTGATAGTATTTTCGCACTGCCCGCTTCTGGCACTGGCTAGAGATTCGCGCTCGTGGACGACCGCCGAATATCGTAGATTTAGGCATGCCATTTTCATCGCGGTTTAGGTTGGCAGGAGGGAAACTTTGAATCAAATGAATTTCCAGTCGCATGGCTGTTTCTCCTCTAAGGGTATAGTGTCGGAACAAGTTTGTTAGCTCAAACAGGGGTAAGTGCTCTCAGCCTACATCCTCTCTGAGATCATCGGAAACCTCAGAACTTACATCATCAGTTTCTTCTGCCTTTGCAGATCCAGAGGAAGATACCTGCCAAAAAGTTTTAGCCCATCTATCCTGGACAACTTGATCGGGATGGTTCCATAAGCAAAGGTCAGCAATCAACTGAGGGTAGTAAACAGAAATTTTTCTATCCTTCTTACTTTTCATTTGCTTTACCAAAGCTATGATTGGATATTCGGTGTAGTCAAGATCGGTCTCTAGAAGAGCTCTAAACCTTCGTTCTGGGCCTTTAGATTCGGTGCTGTCTTGCAATTCCCGACAGCTTTTCGCAAAGTTACTGACCTCTGGTTCCATATCTTGGTCATGGTAAACGGAGAGACACGCCACAAAGATCCAAATATCCTGTTCTTGTTCGGGGATCCCTTGTAAATAGGGCAGTACAAAGGGGTAAATTTTTCGTAAGTGGTGGTGCTCGCCGGAAAGTGCTCGCTTGAAGGCAGCTTTGGCGCCGGTGTCGTTTTTGAGGCGATCCTTGATTTCTTGTAAGAACTTTTTTGCCCGTTCCAGTCGATTATGGGAAGAGATTTGAGTTGTAGACATAACTTGGCCTCCTATTGGACAACAGCTTGCTCCTTCTTCTGCTTTTTCTTAGCTGCTTTTTGTTTTTGAGCTTTCTTTTCCCTTGGATCCGCACGAAGCTCTGCTAGTTTTCTCTCCAGCGTGCGCAAGGCAGCCGCTCTGGCCTGATAGTTGCGAATAGACTCAATGGACTCGGTGAAGGCTCGCCGAGCGGCATCTTGCACAGTCTTAGTCCAGGCAGGTAGAGTGGTAAGTCCATAGTAGATAATTCCATCAGCTCCAGGTTGGTTATCTTGGGGTAAATCATGAAGTAGCATTGAGAAAGCGTGG